>DASH01000047.1 GCA_002503705.1 Candidatus Woesearchaeota archaeon UBA153
CTGGTCGCGAGCATCGCGTTGCTCGCGTATTTGATGAGCTCCGCACTCTTGTTGTCCGTGAAGACGATTGGCCGGTTGGTGCGCGCGACGCTCCGGTACAGCTTCTCCATGACTTCTCGGGATTGCTCGTCGCCGCGCTCGAGGCCGATGACGATGCGGTCGGGGTTGAAGAAGTCGTTGACCGCCGCGCCTTCGCGGAGGAACTCAGGATTGCTGACGATGCGGAACGCGTGTTTCGTTTTCCTCTTGTCGAGCGCTTCTTGGATGACGGTCCGCAGACGCGTCGCGGTTCCGACGGGTACGGTGCTCTTGATGACGATGAGTTTCTCACCGTTCAAGTGTTCGCCGATTGTGCGCGCGACACCTTCGACGTACTGCAGGTCGACTTTGCCGTCGTGCGCTGCGGGCGTTCCGACGCAGATGAAGAGGAGGTCGCCGTTCGCGACGGTTGCGTGCAGATCGGTCGTGAACGAGAGCCGACCTTCCCGCTTGTTCCGCTCGAGCTTGTCCTGCAGCCCCGGTTCGAAGAACGGGCTCGCGCCGCGTTCCAAAAGCGCAACTTTCTGCGAGTTCACATCAGCGCAGACGACATCGTTCCCGAGCTCCGCGAAGCAGACGCCGGTGACGAGACCGACGTAACCAGTGCCGAAGATAGCGATCTTCATGAGGTGGAACCCTTGGTTTTCCGTCGAGAAGACCCGCCGAGTGTTTATATAGGTTCTGGAAGACGATTCCCGCCGGTTCTCGACGAGAAACCGCGTCTGACGGGAGGAGAAACCTTTATAAACCCTTCCTGATTCTCGTCGTTTGGAACGGTCATAGCGGCGTGGTACTACCCGATCCCTTTTCGAACTCGGAAGTCAAGCACGCCCGCGTTCCGTCGAGTACTGCATTCCTGTGCGGGAAACCCGGATCGCTGTTCCACCTTTTTTTCTTTTTACTCATGAAGAATAGCGGTCGCGCTGTTGAGAGATGAGACTTTCTCTTGCCAAGAGTTCGGTGTTCAGAGTTTCCGGTAGATGTTCTCTCGCCGTCCGAGCGTGATGACGAGGATGATGAGTTTTCCGTCTTTGAGGTCGAGGATGACGCGGTGGTCGCCGACGCGGAGAGCGTAGAATGGCGAGCCGACGAGCCGTTTGACGAATGCGCGCGGCCGGATGCGGATGCGTTCGAGCGATGCGAAGACGCGTTCTTGGAGGTCTTGCGAGAGGCTTTTCAGCTCTTTGCGCGCCCGAGGCGTGTAGACGACGGCGTACGGCATCGTTTTCACCGGATGCCGAGTTCTTTCTTGAGCTGCTCGTGCGTATAGTACTCTCCGCGTTCGTACGCGGCGAGCCCTTCCTCGATCGCTTTCTTCGTCTCGTCGCTCAGCTCCATCGTGTCTTCGAGGAGGTCCCAGATGACCTCTTCGTAGCTCTCGTTGTTGGACGCTTTGCGTCGTTTGAGCGCGTCGCGGAGGGCTTCGCTGACTTGGATTGTGGTCGCCATAGCATCCATATAACTCACCATAGTTTAAATGGTTTGTGGTTGCGCCGCCGTCTGAGCTGTCCCGTACAGTACCGTCATCGCCGCCTTGGCGTGATGTCGCCCGCCGCTGTCGGGCCGGTGCTGGCGCGGCGCGGAGTTCGTCGTCAGAGTACGCGCGTTCCGGAAGTTTGACTTGAGGATGATGACTTTTGCCGCGCCAGCCGGGTACCGAGCTTCGCGCTCGACGTTCACTGGCTCATGGCCGCGCGAGGACGGAAGTCGTCGTGAACGTCTCGCCGCCACCGTCCTGCTCGTGTCAAGAACGTCGCGCGGTCACTGTCCTGCTCGCTCTTCGGAAAGCGCGAGGGAGATGCGGGTCCTCCCCGACGGGGCAACCCCTCCCGCCTTCGCTTGTTGTTCCGATTGATCGCTCGCCCTTAAGGACAGTGACCGCGCTTGTGGGGGAAGTGTTTCACGCTTCGACGGCTTCGAGGAACTCTTTCAGGTCTTCCTCGATGGTCTCTTCCTTGACGGCTTGCTTCTGCTCCACGATCGCCTTGTAGTAGTTCATCGGCTTGATGTGGACGATGCTCGTCTTGTGGATCAAGAACTTGCCGTCCTTGCTTTTGAAGACGTCCGTCTTGATGATCGGCATCGTCTTCAACGCTTGCTCTCGTTTCTCGCTCAAACCCATAGTTTTCACCTTCTCCGTTGGTTCTTCACCGTCTTTTTCATCGACTCGAGCCATACGATATGTTTTCGTACGACTTCGTTCCTCCGACTTCTTCTCCGACGACCAACGCGCGTACAATCGCGCGGACAATGGTGCACACATCGCGCCCAGCGCGAGCATCGTTGCGAACAGGACCGGCACCCGTGAATCCCGAAACCGAAGCTCCGCGTCACGGGTGCCGGCGACCGTCGCAACACACGCGGCCGTGCAAGGATGAGAGCGGACGTCCTTAAAGTGCCTTTGGGAGAAAAAACCGTGATTTTACCGTCGATGAGACTCATTTTTCGCGCGGGCCGGAAGAGATACGGATGAGGGGCTTGAATCCGGCTCACGGCGAGAAGAGGTCGATGCCTTCGTCCTTAATCTGACGGACGATTGGAGAGTCTTCCGTGAATTCCGCCAAGCTGAACGAGTGGAGTTGCAGCTTCGCCTCCTTCTTGATGGTGGAAAGCCACAGCTCGTCCGGCGGAGCCGCAAAGACGAGCGCGACGTCAATGTCGCTCTCCGGCCGAGCGTACCCTTTCGCGTGGCTGCCGAAGAGGAGTGCGCGCTGGAAGCCCGGCCGTTCGACGACGCGACGAAGCAATTCCGCGAGTGCGATGCGCAACGGGTAGTCGAGTTGACGGAGGGCGCGACGCTCCTCGTCGCAGAGCGCGAGGAGGTGTTGCGTCGCGGGATGCTCGAGGTTGAGCCGGTACTTCGACGGCTTGCCGCGATGCTCGAGCAAGAGGTTGCCGGCGACGAGGCGGCGGAGCGCGTCTTCAAGCGACTGGTTGCCGAGCCGCGTCTCTCGACGGAGGATTGCCGTGTCGAGCTCTTTGCGCGGCGTCTCCGCGAAGAGGGCGAGGAGGCGCCACGCGCTCTTGTAGCCGAGAAGCGGCTCGAGCATTCATCCCAACTCCTTGAGGATTGCGAGGAACGGCTCGACGATGCTCTTGAAGAACGAGTCAAGGTCTTGCGGTCGCCGTTGCGGCTGCGGGTCGGCGTAGTAGCTCGCCTTCTCGCGTTTCTCCCGCGCCGCGTTGAGCAGGAGGGGGAGCGTGGCGACGCTCTTGTTCGGGAGCGTGAAGCTCTCGAACTCTCGCTCTGCCTTCGCGAGGAGTTCGAGCGCGCGGCGTCGCACACGGTCGTCGCGGAGGACATGCTCGAGCGCGATGCGCGTCGCGAAATGGCTCCGTTCCGTGATCGCGAGGTTGTGGTGCTTGGCGAGGTAGAGCTTCGTCGCGTTGAGCATCGCATAATACGCGGTGGTAACGCTCCACCGGTGGGAACGCTCTTTGAGGAGCTGAGCGATGGCGAGATCTTCTTGGTGCGCGTGCTCATGGAATTCGAGGTAGAGACGCCGTTTCTCTTTCTCGGTCGCGGGGAAGCGCGCAATCGTTCCCTGCGCGAGAAGCTCATCGAATGATACCATTTTCTGGTTTTTCTCCGGGCTTATTTATATATTTTTCCAAATAACTGTAAAATATGTTACCAAAAACTGTTTTTGTGTTTTAGATTCCTGAGGAAAAACGAGAGGTGAGAGTCGAGAAGCTCTGTTAACGCGACTTCTCCAAAGACTGACGGAGCAGAAGCCCTTTCTTTGTCAGACGATAAATGCGGCCTTTCTTCTCCTGCTCGTTGAGACATTCGACTAACCCTTTCTCCTTGAAAGCGCAGAGGACATCACTCACGCTATTCCTCGTTATTTTTGGGTTGAAACGTCGCGCCCGTTCATAGATCTGAGCGGGAATCAACGTACCTTCCAAGACTAGGAAGATGACCCTGCGCTGGCGGCCGCGAAGCACCCACGCGAGGAGAGAAAAGTCAACCATCAACGCAAGATACCCTAAGAATATATGGGTTTTTCACCAAATATACACCAAAATTTATAAACGAGGGGATTTTTACACACGACACATCGGGGGTGTTGTAAATGGCACGAACAGTTGAATTCGTTCTCGGACTGTTGGGTGGAATCTTCGGATTCTTTGGCGCTCTGCTCGCGTTGGCCTTCGGAGGTATCGGCGGCGCACTCGGAGCGGAAGGAGCAAGCACAGTCGTGGGCCTGGGTTGGGTGGCAATCCTCTTCGCAATCCTTGCGATTGTCGGCGCAGCCATTGTCAAAAGCAAGCCGAAACTCGGTGGCGGGTTCATGATTGTCAGCTCCGTCGGAGGACTCGTCTGTATCAGCTTCGCCTGGGCGATTTCCTTCGTCCTCCTCCTCATCGCGGGCCTGATGGCAGTCATCAAGAAGGGTGATTGAAATGAAATTCGCACCTCTCATCTACCTCGTCGCCTTTTTCGTTCTGCTTTTGCTCGTCTCGGCCTGCACGCCGATGGAACCATCCGCAGCAACGCCTTCGAATGATGCTCGCGTAAGCGAGACTTCCGAGCAGCAGAAGCAGACAGAAATCCTGGCGACCGCAACGCATGCAGCAGTCGATGCCAGCACAAAGAATTGGGATGCGACCGCCGCCGATGATGGTCTCGTTGTCTATCCTAAACTGAAAGACACGAACGATGAGACGGTGAAGTTCGAAGGCGTTCCTCTCACCGTTGACATGGAGATCTGGACGACAAAACGCGACGACAATTTCAACGAAGTCAAAGACCGAATGATCTACTCTGGCAGCGGCACCATCACGAGCTGGAAGGACGGTAACTTCTTATACAATGGCGGCATCAAAGTCCCTTACACAGACATCAAAGCTATAGCCTCTGATAGTGATTACGGCCAGTTGTATGTGAAGATACACACCCCTGACGCTCAAGTTTTCGAGGCAAAGTCCCTCACGGGTGTTAGAATTAAACCCGAGCCAGTCTAAACATCTTTCTTCTTCATCTTCGCGACAAAGAACCCTTCCGTCTGCGTCTTGTGCGGCCAGAAGCGGCGTGTCTTCGAGAGAGAGGGGTTGAGCGGCTTGCCGTCCCAAGCCGTCACGCCGGCGTCGCCGACGGGGAGCTTGATATCGACCAATTCGAGGTCGTCGTGCCTCTCCAAGATCCAGTCGACGACGAGCTCGTCCTCTTCCGGCTCGAGCGAGCACGTCGAGTAGACGAACGTGCCGCCGGGTTTCAAGACTGAGTACGCCGCCTTCAGCAACTCGCGTTGGACGCGGGCGTTCGCCTTGATGTCCGAGATTTGACGCTTCAACAGCCAGCCTTCCTCGCTGCAGAAGTTGCCCGAGCACGGCGCGTCGAGCAGTATCTTGTCGAACGTCAAGCCGGCGTCCTTGACGAACCGCGCGTCCTTCTTGAGCATGACGACGTTCCGGACGAGCAATCGTTCGCAATTGTTGCGCAACGCCGCGAGTCGTTGCGTGTTCGTGTCGAGCGCGATAATCGTCCCCGTGTTCTGCAGCAGTTGCGCCATGTGCGTCGTCTTGCTCCCGGGCGCAGCCGCCATGTCGAGGACGTGGTCGCCGGGTTGCGGGTCGAGGAGTTCAGCGACGACTTGGCTGGCGGCGCCCTGCAGATAATACAACCCTTGCAGGTACTCCGGCGTCGCGCCGAGACTGAACTTGGCTTCGGAGTAATACCCGTGCTGCACGTACGGGATCTTCTCGAGCGTCACTTTCTTCGCTTGCAACCGCTTGACGAGCGCTGGCTCGTCGATCTTAAGCGTGTTCACGCGGAGCGCGGCCCGTTCTTGCACGTCCGTCGTGAAGTCGGGACAGATCTTCTGGTACCGGTTCTCGAAGAAGCCCATCGTTTTCCGCTCATTCATTACCCATTATTAGTTTTTCCCTTCCGAGCAATTGACACGCCTCGAAGCCGCGACGAACGCCGCGCACTGCGCGGACCGTGCTCGGAAGGCCCGGAACTCCTCGTCCGTCGTCGCGCCACCAGCCGCTCGCCTCATCGTTTCTCGTCCCGCTTCTTCCGCGCCACCCCGGATGGGGCGTCCCCCGGCGCTCATCGTTGCCAACATCGCGAGAGTCTCGCCTGACGCTGGTGGCGCTCCTTTTCCCGCCTAAGTCGATGTCTCCGGCAAATCAATCGTCACCGTGCCTTTCTCCTCGTCGATGACGGCGCGGTCCTTGAACTCCTCCTTGACCTGCTGCCACGTCCTCTTCTTCCGCGCCTCAGTAATCGCGGCGAGCAACTGCGAGACTTCTTGATAATGCTCGTAGATGAGCTCTGCCTTGCGCTGGTTCTCATCCGCGGCAGTGAGCAGCGCTCTGTGCGCAGCTTCCTGTTGTTTCACCACGTCGCCGCTCTTCAGCTTCTGCCGTTTCGGCTGCTCTTTCGAGACGACGGCGACCGTTTCGGGCGCGAGCGTCGCGAGCGCGGCGGAGAACGAGTCGAACGTCGTCCCGCCGGCTTTCAGCTCGAGCGTGAACGGGTACGCGCAGCCGTCGACGACGACGGGCGCGAGGTCGAGCTCGAACAGGTCTTTCACGGCTTGCGCGACCGTCGCGACCTCGACTTTCGTCAAATCTTTGCGCAGCTTGTCGATGCCGGCGCGAGCGCACGCTTCTTCGGCGTACTCGCCGCCCAAGCCCAAGTCCGAGGCGACGGCTTTCACGATCGAGTCTTTCGTCGTCGCGAACAGCCGTTCCGCGACCTCGTTGACGTTCGCGGTTTTCGTGTCGAACATGACCGGCGGGGGCTCGTAGACGACGCCGCCGCGCAAGACTCGCTGGCCGTGGCGTTGCGGCTCGAGCAGGTTGATGACCTTCCCGTCCTTGTTCAGCAAGAGCGCGTTGCCGGGCGGCAAGAGTTCGAGGATGAGGAAGAACTGGCCGTCCTTGTTCTCGAGGACGAACTCGAGGATGCGGTCGAAGCTGCGCTGCCGAAGGCCGATGACGCGCGCGTTCCCGACGTGCTTGCGCAGGAAGACCGCGAACGGTCCCGGGGTGACGTCGTACGAGGGCTTCTCCTCGACAGCGCACAGGAATCCCGGCAGCATGACATGCAAGAGTTTCCGGCCTTCATCCTTCTTCTGGAACTGCAGCGTCACGTCCCGCTTGCGATCGCCCATGCCCTGGTACGCCTTATCGAACCGAGCCCCGACGAGGGCTTGCAGCTCGCGCACGAGATAGTGCAGCTCGAGGGAGGACAATGAGTCTTTCATAGAGAGGAAGAAAGAGCGAGAGTTTAAAAAAGTGGCTCTTCGACAAGCATCGTAGAAATCATGGACGCCACCATCCTTAAGGGCGAGCGCTCAAGCGATAAACAACAGCGAGTGCGGAGGGGGACGCCCCCTCCGGGGAGGCGCCGCACCATCCGTCATTCTTGCTGAAGAGCGAGCGGGATGGTGGCGCACGAAGTGATGATTTCTACGCCTCTTCGACGGGCTCGAAAAACCGACGACGGTCCCGTGATTCCTCCGTCTTTCTCTCGCGAAGGCAGATAAAGACTATTCTCTTCTCAAGCTCATGGCGAAAAGTATTAAAGGAAGTACACTTTACAGTATACTCTTAAGTATACTTTTTGCGACGTTTTGGCAAGCGTTGCCGACGAAGCACTACGAGGAGCGACACAGCGATGTCGAGTGGGAACTCGTCCTCGCGACGCTCCTCACGCCGACGCGGTGGCGGCCGAACCGGCGGCGAGGGAAAGGCCGATACACTTACGAGAAAGAGTTCGACGGTTTCGCCGTCGAAGTCCACATCAAAATTGAGGTAGATGGGACCGCCTGGGTGATCAACGCCTTCAAGAACCGGAGATGAACCATGAAACGCTGCCCGAACTGCAACTCGCCGCTCAAGCCCGTCAAGTGGGATATCGGCCAGGGCCTCTTCGTCGACAGTCTGCACTGCTACACGTGTCGGAACAACGTGACGGACGAGCGTCACTTGCAGGAGAAGCTGGACGAGTTCCGCCGCCGCAACGCGAAGGACATCAAGGTCGTCGGCGTGGGCGAAGGACTCGGCATCCGCTTCCCGAACGAGATCGTCGAGCAGTACCGCATCAAGAAAGGCGTGAAAGTCACCGTCAACCCCGGCAAGAACGGGATAGAGATAGTGCTGTAGATAGAAAAGAGAGAACTTGTAGGGTTTACACGAGAATGAATCTTTCCAGAGTCGAGAGTGCCGCTTCGATAATCTTTTTCTGTTTCGCAGTCACTACCGTCTCCTCGAAATGAGCGCTGGATATGTACGCGGCTTCGAGGTTTTTGGCATCGGCAAGGATTGAACCATAGAATGAAGCCAGGGGAAGATTCGCCTCCTTCAAATCAGCTCTTGAAAGAACAGCTTCAAAGAAATCCGCTTTCCAAAGGTCGGCATTCTGAAGATTCGCTCCGGTGAGGTCTGATCCGTCGAAATACACTCCGTCCAGTTGTGCGCCGGAAAGATTTGCGTACCGGAAGTTCGTTCCGGAGAAATCTGAACCCGGCATGATTGCGCCCTGCAAGTTCGCACCGCGAAAGTATGCATCTTGACCCTCGATAAGAGGCATACAAAGACCGACAGCCTTAACGCCCTCGAACATCGACTCTCTGAAGTCAAAGGGATTTCT
>DASH01000052.1:0-8548 GCA_002503705.1 Candidatus Woesearchaeota archaeon UBA153
CTTCCCCGTCCTCTCCAGCGCTTTCTTCAACGAATTTAGGATCATGAAGTTGCCGCACCCCGGGCACCACGTCGGCTTGACGGGCGAGGCGAGCTGTTCCTTCGTAATCATCAGCGACCGCCTCCGATGACCTTCTTCGCGCGCTCGTAGACTTCTTCAGGGTAGAACGGCCGTCCATCATACTTCAAGAGCCGTTCCGTGAGCAGGATTCCCGTCTTCTCGCGGATGACGTTGCCGAGCTGGCCGTCATGGTTGCACTCGACGAGCAACGTGCGCTTCGCGTTCTGCAAGAGCTTCGTGACGGTCGCGGCTGGGAACGGGTTGAGCCATGTTATCTGCAAGAGGTTCGTCTTCACCCCTTCTTTCTCCAGCCACCGCATCGCTTCCAAGATGGGGCCTTTGTTCGAGCCCCACGTGACGAACGTCAACTCGGCGTGCTCCAAGCCGATGAGGCGCGGCTGCGGCATCTCCGCTTCTAAGGCCTTCTGTTTCCGCGCGCGCTTCTCCACCATCTTGTTGCGCATCGCGATCTCTTCCGTGCTCCACCCGTACTCGTCGTGCTCGTCGCTGTTCGCCAAGAACAGGCCGTTCTTCACGCCAGGGATGGTGCGCGGCGAGATGCCATCCGCAGTATCTTGATAGCGTCTGAAGTTTTCCGGCGCTTTCCGCAACAGCTTCCCGCGGTCAATCTTGACTTTGCTCGTGTCGAAGACGGGGACGCTCTTATGGCTCTCCGCGAGGTACTTGTCCGTGATGAGGAGGACCGGCGTCTGGTACTTCTCCGCGAGGTTGAACGCCTCCGCGGCCATCCAGAACGACTCTTCGATGTCGCTCGGCGCGAGGACGATCCTGAGGAACTCGCCGTGGCCAGCGTGCAAGACCCATTGCAAGTCATCCTGGCCAGTCCACGTCGGCAACCCTGTCGCGGGGCCGCCGCGCATCACTTCATTGATGACGATTGGGGTTTCGGTGATGCCCGCGAGCGAGACCCCCTCGTTCATGAGCGCGAACCCGCCGCCGCTCGTCGCCGTCATCGAACGGCAGCCCGCGTAGCCCGCGCCGATCACCATGTTGACCGCGCTGATTTCGTCCTCTGCGTGCTTGACGACGTAGTCGTGCTTCTCCTGCAGCGCGGCGAGCGTGTGCAAGACGTTGGAAGCCGGCGTCATCGGGTACGCCGCGAAGAAATGCAATCCCGCGGCAATCGCGCCCAACGCGACCGCCTCGTTCCCCGAGACGATCATGCGCTCAGGCGCTTTGACCGGGCTGAGCTTGTAATGGCTCAAGTGACCGTACTCTTGACGCGCGTGCTCGTACCCGTGCCGCGCGACCTCGACGTTCTTCGCCGCCACCTCGGACGGCTTGCCCTTGAACGATTCTTCGATGATCTGCTGGAAGACGGGGAACGGGTAGCTCATCACGCCCAACGCCGCGGCCAAGGCCACTGTATTCTGCATGATCTCGTCGCCGCCCGCCGCAGTGACTATCTCCTTGAGCGGGAGCGGGCAGCGGATTCCTCGTTTGAGGCCGGCGCGGTCAGGGTTGACGCTCTTCTCATCGTAGAAGACGAAACTGTCCTCTTTCAGCTCGTCCTTGTGCAGCGTGAGGGACTCTTCGTCGAGCGCGATGAGGATGTCGACGATGCGGATTTGGCTGTAGACTGGCCGGTCTTCCGCGCGGACGTGGTACGTGTTGTGACCGCCCCTGATGAGGCTCGGGTACTCTATATAGTCGAAGACGTGGAGGCCGATGCGCGAGCAGCACTTCGCGAACACCAAGCCGGTGTTCATGATGCCCGTGCCTGCCGGACCGCCGAGGCGGAGGCTGATCTTATTCTCTGCCAAGAAGACTCGTCACCTCGCTTGCGATGTCAACGCCACCTCTTCTCGAAGAGGACACACCAAACCCGTCTTTAAATAGTTTTGGGAAGAATCTTAGGCGGGGATTCTTACTCTTTAAGGGATAAACCATATATACCACCTTTCCCTCCGTCATCGTGAGGCGGCACAGCATGGGTTTCAAGGAGTTCTTCAGTCCCGGCAAGGAGCGCGAGCTGACGTTAGACATCGCGTCGCTCGACAAGTGGCCGGAACGCCTCGTCCGGCAACAACGCCTGCACGAGGCGCTCGCGACGTGGCTGAAAGACTTGGAGCGTTGCCGGGTGAAGGCGAGCGAGGCGAAAAGCCGGCTGACCGACCCGCGCTTGAAAGCGAAGAAAGTGCCGGAGCGCGGCGCGACCATCTACGAGGAGCACGTCAAAGTCCTCGTCGAACGCGTCGACGACCTGCTCAAGGCGGTCCCCTCCATCGAGGACGTCTACCTCGCGGAGACGCAGCAGGAGTCGTTCCAGAACGCGCTGAAGACGTACCAGGAGTCCACGCGGAAGAGCGTCGCGGCGCTGAAGGAGTACTTCGGGTCGGAGCTGGGCTCGTTGAGCGACCGGTTGCGCGAGCTCGAAGATACTGTCCTCCGCTTCACCGCCACTCTTGACGCCGCGAACTTCTCGAACGTCAAAGGGTTGAAGATCGCGATTGACGAGTACAAGGCGTCGCGTCAGAAGGAGGCGCAGCTCCAGCGTCTCCGCACGCAGTTGCAAGGCGAGATTGGCGTCTTGGAAGGGCGTCGGCTGAAGATCAAGGAGAAGATCGCGTATTATATCGAGCGCGCGAAGACGAGCGCGTACAAGGACTTGATCGCCGAGGAGGAACAGCTCCTCGACAAGGTCGATGAGGTGAAGACGAAGTTCCTCCCTGTCGAGCAGGAGGAGTCGGAGCTGAAACCGCTCTTGTCGCGTCTCGCCTTCCTGCGCAAGCAGATGATCACGGACATCACGTCGATGAACATCAACGAGCAGCGTTCGTTCCTCGAGAACGTGAAGGACGACCTCCGCTTGCGGAAGAAGAAGCTCGAGCGCGTCGAAGAGGTCCTCGCGACGATGAGCTTCAGCACGTACCGCACGAGGTTCGCCCATCTCGTCGAGCCGTTCAAGGTCCGCATCGAGGACGTGACGACGATCGTCGAGGAGGAGGAGGATGCAGTCTCGCCTCAGTGAGTTCTGCCGCGAGTTCGGCGTCGACGACGTCGAGTTCGGCGACCGCTTCTCGACGGGGCGCCGTCATTTTCTTATTACGCCGGAGCAGCGCGAGCTGTTCGACCGCAAGCCCGAGCTCCGGAAGTCGTTGTTCGGCGTCGGCGTCTACCTCGGCGAGGAGAAAGACCGCTTCGAGCCGAGCCCCGCGCTCCTCGAGCTCGTGAACGCGCGAGCGACCGAGCACAAGCTCGTCGTGGACGAGAAGGCCGCGTGGCTCATCCTCTGCGGCCGCGACGTCCTCCGCGAAGGCGTGCGCAAGAACGGGGCGCCGACGAAGAGCGGCTACCTCCTCATCAACGACGAACGCGGCGAGAACCTCGGGTACGGCATCAGCCCGGCGTTCCTGCGCAACGCGCGCAAGCTCGGACGCCACGTCGCCGTGAAAGCCCTGCTCGACCGCGGGTTCTACTTGCGAAGAGAACGGTTCGCGTAGCGCCGAGCGGAGCGAGTTCTGTTCCGTCGATGTTCGCCGAGCCAATGCGTCTTCTCGTGCACCTTGTCCGCTGGACGACAGTCCAGAGAGTTCTGGCTCGGCCCGGCCTTCCTCGTTCAGGAACGTCTGCGCGAAGAGTCGAAGATTGTTTTCGTACGACGGACTCTTGACGATGCAACTGACGACAACGACGATGCAGAACGACTACTTCTCCCGTAACGCTTCGATCGCGACGAGCGTCTCGCCCGCGACGAGCTGCAATGCCGCGCCGCCGCCCGTGCTGACGTGCGCGAAATAGCGGGTGAGGCCGAGCGAGTTCACGACTTCCCCGGTGTCCCCGCCTCCGACGACGACCTTCGACTTCGACTTCGCCAAGTGGTGCGCGATCTCGTTCGTCGCGGTATCGAACGGCGGCACCTCGAACAACCCCATCGGGCCGTTCCAGAAGACAGTCGCCGCGCCATCCAAGACCTCCAGGTAGCGCTCCACCGCCGCGTCCCCGATGTCAAGGCCCTTCATGTCCGGCGGAATCTTGTCCGCGTCCACCGTGAAAATCTCCCTGCCGTGCTCGTCATCGCTGATGACGATGTCATCCGGCAGGACGATCTTGCCCGGGTACGCCTCGAGCAACCTCTTCGCGATGGGCAGCGAGCCCTCTTCGCACAACGACGAGCCCACCTCGAAACCTCGCGCTTTCAAGAACGTGAAGACGATGCCGCCGCCGAGCAAGAGCTTGTCCACCTTCTCGAGGAGCGTCTCGAGCATCCGGATCTTGTCGCTGATCTTCGCCGCGCCGATGAGCGCGACGAATGGACGACGGGGATGGGAGAAATCAAGGCTTTCAACCTCCTTCTGCACGAGCAACCCGACGCCTTTCTCCGAGACGTGCTTCGTGACGCCCACCGTGCTCGCGTGCGCTCGGTGCGCGGTGCCGAACGCGTCATTCACGAAGACGTCGCACAACCCCGCTATTCTTTTCGAGAACGCGTCGTCGTTCGTCTCCTCCTCCTTCCAGAAGCGGATGTTCTCGAGCAGGACGAGCCGCGCGTCCGCCGGCACCTTGTCGAAGTCGTCGGCGAGAACGACCGGTTCGGCGACGAGGTGCGAGAGCTCCTCAGCGACGGGCTTCAGGCTCGCGCTCGCGTCCCTGCCTTTCGGCCGTCCGAGATGAGAGATGAGGATGACCTGTTTCGCGTCAAAGCCGAGGACCGCTTTGATCGTCGGCACGGCGGCGGCAATCCTCGACGAGTCGCGAACCTTCCCGCCCTCGAGCGGCACGTTGAAGTCCACCCTGATGAGGACTCGCTTGCCCGCGAACTCGAGGTCCTTGAACGTCTTCAATCCTTCCAAGCCCATGAGAGTCTCAACCCTACCGACCTTTCCCTCTCACGTTCCCTCGAGAGTTTAAATAATTATTGGTGGAAAAACCGGAGACCTCACGACGAGAATGGACGAGCGTTCTCCACGTCAGCGCGAGTGATGTCTCGCCATTCAGAACAGACTTTGAGGAGTTCGCTCGTCGTCTTGCCCGGAAATTTGCAATACACCACCGCTTTTCCTAGTTTCTTGGTGATATACCGGATTGTCGGCGAGAAATCTGCGTCGCTGCTGAAGAGCAGAGCGACGTCGTAGCGGTCGTCGATGGCATCCAGGAGCATCGTCATGCCGAGATGGACGTCAACTCCTTTTTCAGTGAGCTTGAAGCATTGCGTGATGGGAATGATTCTGTTGCATACGGGGCATCTCAGCTCTTCCGCTTCCTGATGGCCGCAGACGGGACAGCTGATGTGGATCCGGTTGAGCGGTCGTTTCACGAGCTTTCCCAGGTTGAGCTCGACGAGCGGTGTCTTCCGAAGGTTGGCGAAGAACCGTTGCTGCCGCTTGTAGCCTTCCGGGTCCTCTTGCTGGTTGACCGGGGCGCTGAAATACCTGACCTGGACGAGCGCTTCCGCATCGTCGAGCAACTGTTCGCTCATCATCTTGAAGTCGACGCTGGTCACGCCGAAGGAGCTTCGCGCGTAATGGTAGAAGTTGCTCCCATCATAGTATGCTATCACGCGTTTCATCGGTACCCCTCAGCAAGCGAGAAGGCCTTTCGTTACCGGACTGCGTCCCGTAACAAAAGGGGGCTGAATATCGATTGATAAGCGAAGCTGATATTTAAAGTTTCTCCTCGAAAAACCGGAAGATTCACGGTGCTGAGGGTGGCGATTTTCTTCTCTTTTTCAATGAAAGATTACATCCGTGATGTGGTCAGGGATTAACGCCAAGATTATCGTCACGATAACGAGCGCGAGAAACCAATATAGATTAAGGAATATGGTCCCGAGATATGCCGCCAATCCGATGGCCATTGCTATGAAGAGTGATCTAATCCATCTCTTCCAACTGAAAACTCCTCGCCAATAGCCTTCTTTTGCCTTAGCCATCGTTAATCACCGTCCTCACGCCTTATGAATTCCTAAAACACTGTATCGTCGTANNATTCGTTTCAATCTAAAGAGCATGAATAGTCCGAGAAGGGCGACTCCCAGGAGCAGTATTGAGATGCCGATTGTTACAGGGTCAAGACTGTAAAACACTCCTCCGATGAAGAAGATTATGAACCCGATGATTCCGCCCGTTGCTAAGACGATTCCTATAACCTTAACAACGACATATTTGAGGTCGTTATACATATCGATGCGGTTCACATAATGGAACAGACTTCTGAAAAGGAAATAATCGGCCACGAGCCAGGCGACGACGTTTAGTAATTTGAGCAAGAAATATTGTGTGTAGAACGCAATAACGGCGATGATAAATGCAACCACTATTCCGATGCATGCTTTCGTCCAATGACCGATTCTCCAAGTTGTTATTCTCGGTCCCGGCGGCGTCGGTCGTCCGACAACAACGACTCGTCCATTCTGGAGATAGAGCTTCTTCTGTCCTTTCGGCAGCCTCTGAACGCGCACGACTTTTATTCCTTTAAACTAACCAGAACGACCTTTCTTTCTCCTTCGATGAGGCATCAAATCACATTATTTGCTTTGTTTTTATGTTTATCGAAAAAGAACGAGAAAAAACGTTGAAAACTTATTCAGACGAGAATCTTCGCCAAATCGATCATCCGGCAGCTGTAGCCCCACTCGTTGTCGTACCAGCCGAAGACTTTCACGAAGCGACCGTCGATGACCTTCGTGAGGGTCGCGTCGAAGACGCAGCTGTGGCTGTTTCCCACGACGTCGTGGCTCACGATCGGGTCCTCGCTGTACTGCACGACGCCCCGCAAGTGGTACTGCGCGACCTGCTTGAACAACCAGTTGATCTCCGCGGCCGTGACGTCCTTCCGGACCTCGCACACGAAATCAGTGATGCTCCCGTCCGGGACTGGGACTCGGATCGCGAACCCGTCCAGCTTGCCGTGCAACGCCGGAATCACTTCCGCCACCGCTTTCGCCGCGCCCGTCGAGGTGGGAACGATGCTCGCCGCCGCCGTTCGGCCGCGACGATAATCCTTGTGCGGCGAGTCGACGACGTGCTGGTCTGCCGTGTACGCGTGCACCGTCGTCATGAACCCGTGCACGATACCGTAGTTGTCATTCAGCACTTTCACCATCGGCGCCAAGCAGTTCGTCGTGCAGCTCGCGTTGCTCACGATGTGCATCGTCGCCTTATCGTACGAGGTCTCGTTCACGCCCTTCACGAACGTCGGGATCTCTTTCTCCTTGCCCGGCGCGCTCAGCAAGACTTTCTTCGCGCCCGCGGTCACGTGCTTCCCCGCCGCCTCTTTCGTCAGGAACAAGCCGGTGCACTCCATGACGACGTCGACGTCCAGCGCGTTCCATGGCAGGTTCGCCGGGTCCTTCTCAGCGTACACGGGGACTCGTTTCCCGTTCACGACGAGCACGTTCCCTTCGGCGTTCACGGCGCCGGAGAACGGCGCGTGCACGCTGTCGTACCGGAGCAAGTACGCGAGGTTGTCCACGTCGCCGAGGTCGTTGATCGCGACGAACTCGATTGCGGGGTCGTTCAACCCCGCCCTGAAGACCATCCTGCCGATGCGGCCGAACCCATTAATCGCGACGCGGACCATGAAACGCTCACCTCAGCTCGTGCGGAGAACTCGCCACTCACCTCTCCACGAGCGCTCTTCAGAACGACGAGTTTAAATAGATTATCTTCGGGGCGGCTCTTAGACAAATCGCTTTCGCGTGGTCGCCAGCCGCTCGTCGCATCGCGTGTTCTTCCCCTTCTTCCGCGCCACCCCGTGGGGGCCAACCCCCGTCGCTCACCGCAACCTCACGTCGAAAGCGACTCGCCTGACGCTGGCGACCATCCATTTGCCTAAGAGCCCTTCGGGGCGGCGCGAAGGCGTTTCTCAGCTTTTCACGAGTGGCTTCTTCGCGCGCAAACCCTCTCGGAAGAGCCGTCTCGTCTGTCGATGGCCGCGCTTGACAATCCGTCCCGTCTTCTTGACGAGGCGGTGCGTCTCCCGGACGCTTTTCCTCGTGATTCGCGGCACGTGTTTCTTCGCCTGCCGATGGTAATACCGGTACGTCATGTATTTCGTGAACCGTTCCGCGTACTTCACCCCTTGCTTGCCGCACAGGTAGATGCCGAGGAAGAGCATCGGCCACGAGAGGATGTAGATCGCCGTCGCAATCTCAAGGACCGGGTCTCCGAGGTAGCTCCTGATGGAGAGCCAGTCGAAGCTCGTCGTCCCCGCCGCTTTCGCGAGGATGTAGAACTTGAAGACGACGCCGAGGAAGATGCTCGCGATGATCAATCCGACTCCCCACGCGAATCGACGGTCCATGCGCGGGGTGGTTGGTGTCGCTTCTATAAAAAACTGTCTCGGGAACAGCCCCAGGAAGCTTTATAAATGAGTGTTGTCGGGGAGAGTCTCGGGTGCAATGGACGTGGTGGCGGACGCTCTCCGACAAGTTTTCAGACGACAGTCGCGCTGCCGCGCGCCTCTCTCTCGTTCCTCTCTTTCTTCTTCCTCTTCTCCTTTTTCCTCTTCTCCTTCTTCCTCTTCT
>DASH01000052.1:8603-31012 GCA_002503705.1 Candidatus Woesearchaeota archaeon UBA153
CTTCCTCTTCTCCTTCTTCCTCTTCCCGCTCTCTTTTCTCTCGTTCTCTTCCCTCTCGTTCTCTCTTCTCTCGCTCTCTTTTTTCTCACTCTCTTCCCTCTCGCTCTTTTTTCTCTCGCTCTCTTTTTTCTCACTCTCTTCCCTCTCGCTCTTTTTTCTCTCGCTCTCTTCTCCTCTCCCTCTCTCTCCTCCTCTTCTGCGTCGCACTCTCGACCTCGTCGCTCGCCGTCAGCATCGGCGTGAACAACGGGGCTATCTCGTACCAAGACGTCCTGCAGAACGGGTACGCGCAAGAGTACGTCCTCGTCACGACCGACTCGTCAACGCCGATCACCGGGACGTACCAGTTGGAAGGCGAGCTCGCCCCCTGGATCCGCCTCGAACCGGCGAACGAGACGTTCGTGTTCAGCAGCGAACGACCCTACCAGGTCGCGGTCATCGTCGAGCCGCCAGCGGACGCGCAACTCCGCCGCTACGCCGGCTCGCTCCGGTTCCTCACCGGTGAACTCACCCGGACCGGGGATAGCAAGATCGGCCAGACGACGAGAGCGGCGTTCCTCATCAAGATCAACGCAGGACTCACGGGGACGGAGATGCTCCGGTGCCAGATGGGCGGCGTCGCCATCATCGACACTGAGGTCGGCGACCCGTTCGACCTCGTCGCGGGCATCCACAACACGGGGAACGTCCGGATTACGCCGAGCTTCAACGTCCTCGTCTACGACCAAGAGCAGACGACGCTCTTGCTGAACACGACGCTCGAGCCGGGACTCTCCGTGTTACCGACGACGACTCGCGAGTACCGGCTTCAAGTGCCGAACCGACTCCCCATCGGGCAGTACTGGGCGCGCGTCACCGGGTTGCCGTGCGGGAACGCCGCGTTCCTCACGTTCGACGTCGTCGAGCGCGGGGGGATCGCGGATAAGGGAGAGCTCGTCCGGATCACCGTGAGCCCGTGGGCGAGAACCGGCGACATCGTCCCGATCCAAGCGGTCTTCAAGAATACGGGGCCGCGCATCGTCACGGCGCGTTTCAAGGGGACAATCACCCAGCAGGACACGACGAAACTGTTCAAGGTGATCGACACGGAGAGCGTCAACGTCCTTCCCGGACAGACGGTCGAGCTGGAGACGTTCTTCAACCCGCTGGAGGCGGGGCAGTACGTCATCGCCGGGCGCGTCAACTACAACAGCAAGATCACGTTCCAGAAGAGCGCCATCCTGAACGTGAACGGTCCCACACTTGGCGGGCCGCGGAACCTCTCGCTCTTGCTCCTCTTCCTCCTCCTCGCGATCGTCATCCTCGTCTTGCTCATCCTCATCGCGAAGAAGCGTCGGGAACGCGAGCAACGACGGCGCGGCGGACAGCAGGCGCAGTACGCGATGCACGCGAAGGCGTACGCGCACTCGTCGCAGCAGTATCGGCGGTGAGGGGAAGTGCCCTCGACCGCTCTCGGGAAAGAACGTTCGCGACGCCTTTCTTCAGTATCGACCGGCACCGTCTTCTCGATTCTCTTCCTCGTTCTCCTCGTCTTCTTCGTCCTCGCCGCGACCGAGACGCTCAACGTGAGCGGGTGCGGCGTTCCCGGCGGCAGCACGTGCAGCGACGCGGGCCTGAACAGCGACGACACGTCGGCGGACGGCGCGAACCTCAAGAAAGGAGCTGCCGTGACCGCGCCGTGGACTGACACGACGTTCGCGGCCGGCTCGACGATCACCAAGGTCGATTTCATCATGACGCACAGCGGCGCGTCGGGCATCGACGGCAATCTGGGTGTGGTCCTGCGGAACGCGGCGAACACGGTGACGTACTGCTCGTTCTCCTACGCGAACTCCGTGGGCTCGGTGAAGCGGACGACGGACACGACCGCGTCCTGCGCGTGGACGAAAGCGCGGCTCGACGACCTCGTCATCGTCGTCACGAACAACGCGGTGGCGAACAAGAACGCGTACCTCAGCTTCCTCGACGTCAGCATCACGTACACGCCGCCGGACACGACGAAGCCGACGATCGCGCTCGACAGTCCCGGCACGGACACGTGGGACGTTGACGGCACAGTCCTCTTCAAGTACAAGCCGACAGACAACGTCGGCTTCCGCAACTGCACCCTCTACATCGACGGCGCGTACAACAAGGCGAACGCGACGCCCATCGTGAACAACACGCTGAACAACTTCACCGTCATCGGCCTTTCCGACGGCACGCGCGCGTGGAAGGTGAACTGCACGGATACGGCGGGGAACACGAACGTGAGCGCGTCGTGGAACGTCAAGATCGACACGACGGGGCCGGTCGTCGAGCTCCAACGCCCTGTGAACGACAACGTGAACACGAGCTCGAGCATCGACTTCAAGTACAACGCGACGGATGCACAACGAGGCTTGACGGAGTGCAAGCTGTACGTGAACGGCACGCTGAAGGACACGAAGAACGCTCCCGCGGAGACGACGTGGCTCACCTCGACTGTCGACCTCGTGAACGGCTACTACCTCTGGTGGGTGAACTGCACCGACGACAGCGGCCACACGACGAAATCCCCCGTCAGGAACTTGACGGTGAGCACGTCGACGCCGACCATCGCGCCCGACGCCCCGCTCAACGTCCTCGGCGAGAATGTCACGATCCACGGCGAGAACTTCGACCCGAGCGTCCAGATCACTCTCAACTACACCCTGCCGAACGGGACGAACGTCACGCGCACCGTGAACACAGGCGTCGACGGAACCTTCAACCATGTCTTCTTCATCGAATATTTCTATCCGAACGGCACGTTCACCGTGTACGCGTTCCAGACGCTCGACCCGGCGAAGAACGCGACGACGACCTTCACCGGCGACCTTCCCAGCGTCACGATTGCGGTCTCGCCGAGCAGCGGCCGCCAAGGCGACACGATCGCCTACACCGGCTCCTTGTTCTCGCCAAGCGGCACCGCGAACGTGACGGTGACGTTCAACGGCGGCAGCAAGGACTCGTTCCTCGTCGCGACGAACACGACGGGAGGATTCACCGCGTCTCGGCAGCTCTCGTACACCGCCGCCGTTGGCGCGGCGACAGTTTTCGCCTACGACACCGCGTACCCGAAGCTGAACGATTCAGACTCGCTCACCGTCCTCCAACGCGTCGCGGACCTCCGCACCGCGCTCGCCACGTACGGCCGCAACGACGACGTCGTCATCACAGGGTATAATTTCACGCGCAACGGCACGGTCGACCTGCGCCTCTACGACAACACGACGAAGGTGAACGCGACCGGCTACCCGAAGAACAAAATCGCGGACGATACCGGCCACTTCACGGACACGTGGAACACGGGAAGCACGTGCAACGGCGTCTACGGCGTGAGCGGGTACGACTTGAATCACACGATCCTGAACGACACGACGTACTTCGCGATCGACGAGTGGGAGGAGAGCCAAGAGACCGCGCTCCCCGTCGCTGGCGCGAAGAGCGTCGGCGGCGGGACGTGGACCGCCATGACGATTTCGAACATCAACGCGTCTGGCGGCGGCACGGAGACGATGTCTTCGAACACGCAGACGACGTACATCTACCAGGTGAACTGGACGACCAGCTACAACTCACAACTCCGCATCGCGAACGTCATCGCGCGTTTCGACCACTCGGAATCGCCGACGTACTTCACCTCAGGGTCGATCACGTACTGGAACGGCGCCACGTACGCGAACACCGGCTGCACCGTCACGATCTCCGCGACGCTCCACGCTGACGAGTGCAACATCACGCAGTTCTTCGACACGCCCGCCGAGCTCCAACAAGCGAGCCTCCGCCTCAACCTCGTCCGCACCGTCGGCGGCGCCTCCAGCACGACGTCCCTCGACTACGCGCTGCTGAACATCACGACGCAGTACGAGCCCGCGTGCACGTACCTGAACGGGACGCCGGGCGGCGGCCTCGGCGAGGACCCGCCGTTCATCAACGCGGTCTCCCTCGAGGACGACCTCGTCGTCCCCGCGAGCGAGCTCGACTTGACCGCGGGCGCGCAGAAGACCCTCCAGTGCAACGTGACGGTGCAAGACCCGAACGGCTACGCGGACATCGACGGCGTGAACGCGACGCTCTACGCGAGCACGAGCTCGCTCGGCGCCGCCGACAACAACCTGGACCACTATACGAACGCGAGCTGCACGCGTTCCTCAGGGAGCGGCATCTTCGCGAACTACACGTGCAACTTCCGCGTCTGGTACTACGCGGTGAACGGCACGTGGACGTGCAGCGCGACCGCGAACGACGGGACGAGCACCTCGACGTTGACGGACACGAGCGAGATGAACAAGCTCTACGCGCTCAACATCAGCCCGGTCGAGCTGGACTACGGCGACGTCGCGAAAGGAGAGACTTCCGCCGAGCGGCAAGCGAACGTGACGAACTACGGCAACGCGCCGATCGGCGTGAGCGTGTACGGGTACGGCGCGGCGCAAGGGGATGGGCTGAGCTTCGACTGCGTCTCGGAGAGCATCGCTCTCGGCGCGGAACGGTACGCCGCCTCGAGCGGCCCGTACGACGGCAAGACCGAGTTGACGTCCTCCTTCGTCGCGACCGGAGTCTCCGTCTGGCCGACGACGACGGGCGCCGCGTCGAAGAACGCGACGTACTGGCAAGTGCGCATCCCCACGACGGGAGATCCGAGCGGCGAGTGCACCGGCGTCATCGTCTTCCAAGCGGAGACGTGAGGCGCGCCACTCTCGGCACTCTCGTCTCAGTCGTTGTTTGCCGGACGGAGTCCGGATTGTGCTGGCGCGGTACGAACTCGTTGTCGTACGGTGCTGTCGACGATGTACGACGAGAACGACCCCTTCCGTGCCGCGACGGCATCGACCCGCTCTCGCGGGCATTCCTCGCCGCAACCGTCACGACTCGTCATCGCGGCGGTCATCGTCGCAGCGGTCACGCTTCTTTCGTCCCGAAGAACTCCTTAATCATCTTCTCGTACAAGAGCGTGCTCTTCATATGCCACTCTTTCGGGAACAAGTTGAGGTAGCGCGGCCACTCGTACCGCTCATCCAAGAAGACGACGACTCCTTTATCGGTCGACGAGCGGATGCACCGACCCGCCGACTGCAGCGTCTTGTTGAACGCCGGAATAACATAGCCGTACTCCCACCCTTTCCGGAACTTCGCCTCGTAATACTCGATGAGTGCCTTCGTCTCCAAGTCCGGCCTGCTCAACGGCAGCCCGACGACGACGACGCCGTTCAGCTCGTCCCCTGGCAAGTCGACGCCCTCGCCGTAATTCCCCGTGATGACGCCGAGCAGGATGGCGCCTTGCGTCTTGTACGCGCGGAACTTGTTCAAGAAAAGCCCCTTCTCCTCTTTGGTCATCCCGCGCTGCTCCGCCAAGAGGACTTTCGGCAACCCCTTCTCCAACGTCGACTGCACGCGTTCGAGAATCGCGTAGCTGGGAAAGTAGACCGCCACGTTGCCCGGCACGGCGAGGACGACCTTGCGGACGATCTCCCCGATCTCTTGCCACATCGCGTCGCCGCGCATCGTGAACTTCGTGCTCGTCTTCGGGATGATCAGATTGAGGCGGTTCTCGCTCGGGAACGGGCTCTCGAGCGCCAACAAGTTCGGCTCGTTGATGCCGAGGAGCTGCGCGTACATCCCTGGCGGCGTCAACGTCCCGCTCATGACGATCGCGGAATGGCAGTTCTCGAAGACGTCTCGTGTCACGACGGCAGCGTCGAGGCACCGGTAGGAGAGCGTGAGGATATATTCTTGCCGTCCGCGCTCGCGCGTCATGATGCGCGTGAAACCCGGCTGGTCCGGCTCTTCCGGGTCGTCGCCAATCCACGCCGCCAAGAATTCGGCGACGCTGCCGATCGCGCTCGTGCGTTGCTCTTCCCTGACCGAGTCGCCGACCTTGGCGAGCCACTCAACGAGACGTTCCGGGCTCGTGATCCGGCCGACGAGGTTGAGAAACTGCTCCTTCCGAACGTACTTCTCCGCCTCGCCGTCAACCGGCATGCCGGAGTCGTCCGTGAACAACGCGAGCTGTTGGAGGGCTTCCCCGAGTCGCTTCAGCGCGACGAACAACTCGTCATCCTTGCGTTTCTCAGCCTCGGCCATGGCTCTGCTGATGGTGAGCGTCGAGAGGCGCTCGCTCGCCAAATCCTTCACGCGCTCGGCCAAGTTGTGACCCTCGTCGACGATAAGAATCGCGTTGTCGAGGCTCTTCCCGATCCGGCCGAAGAAGATCTCCCTGATGGAAGGGTTGAAGACGTACTGGTAATCCGCAATGATCACCCTTGCCTTGCCCGCGAGCAAGAGTGTGAGCTCGTACGGGCAAACGCCAGCCGCGTGCCCGGCAGACTTCACCTCGTGCGCGGTCAACGGGCTCACGTTGCGCAGCTTGCCGACGAGGCTCTTCGTCGTCGGACTCCAGTCATCCCCCTTCTTCAACGCGGCGTAGTGACTGCACTGGCCGTCTTCCTTCATCGCGCGGCAATACTCGGCGAACGACTTGCCCGTCGTCTTCTCGACGCCGGGCTGGAGGCAGAACCACTGCTTGCCGACCAAGTCGACGACCTCCAACGAGAGGTTGTGCTTCTCCTTGATCTCCTTCAGCGTGTCCAGCGCGATCTCGTGCTGCGTGTGCCGGCCAGTAAGGAAGAGGATGATCTTGTCGTTCTGCACCGCGAACTCGACTGCTGGCGCGAGCGCCGCCGCGGTCTTTCCGAGACCGGTGGGAGCGTGGACGACGAGGGATTGTTTCGTCTTGATCGTCGTCGCGATCGCGTGGATGAGCTTATCCTGCTCCTCGCGGACGGTATCGTACGGGAAGTACTTCGGAACCATGGGTGTAGAATTGGAGAGGACGCTGACGAGTTATAAAGGTGACGTGAGAATGACCAGTGGGCCTGTCATCGTCGGACTTCCGCCCTCCTTAAATATCGAACGCGTGTTTTTCCGGCCCTGACGGAAAACTTTACGGTTTTTCTTCGCGAAGGCTTATCTTCCCGACCATCTTGACCACGTCTACAATGGTTTCAGGTGATCAATCATGAGCAAGGAACTCGAGCAACGCGTGGAAGAGCTCATCCTGAAAGAGACCGTGAAGAAAGAGGTCGCCAAACAATCCTACGCCGCGAACAAGGAGTACGACCGCCTCTACCAAGACGTCCTCGCGATGGTGAAGAGCGGCCACACAGTCCCGTCGACCTCCGCGTTTCACGTTGAACTCGTCACGAAAGAGTCGGGCAGGGTCTCGGACAAGTACGTCCTCGAACAGTTTGTCGAGAAGCACCCGCAATACGCGAAGACCGTGCAGGACCTGCGCGCGGAGTCGAAGAAGCAACCGGTCGAGAAGCTCGAGTACGGCGTCCGAGAGCGACCTTCGCCGTGATTCTCGAGCGTCACCGACGCACTTTCACGTCGACGAAACCGATCTCGGGCGCGCGTCGCCCACCTTTCTCACCACTATAGAGCCCCTTGAGCGCGACCAGCGCGATCACGGTCGTGAAGAAGCTCATGAAGACCATCGCAGAGTAGACCTCCGTGGTGACGACGCCGAGTAGCAACCCGTTCAGCGCAATGATGAACGCGACCTCCCCTCGAGGAGCCATCCCTGTCCCGATGATGACAGCGTCCTTGAAGGAGAACCCTTGCGCGTAGGCGGGAAGGCCCGCGCCGATGAGTTTCGCGAGAATTGCGACGACGGTGATGCTGACGATGAACCAGAACGTCGTGAGGAACGCCTGCACCTCGACGACGATACCGATCACGATGAAGAAGATCGACGTGAAGACAATCTCGAAGTATTCGCTGCCGGCGAGGAGCGTGTTGATGGCCCTGCTCTTCGCCAAACTGACGCCGATCAGGAATGCGCCGACGATGGGGGCGAGGCCGAGCCAGCTCGTCAAATAGCTGAAGAGGAAGACGATGCTCAGCCCGAGGACGAACGTCAGCTTTGGCGCTTCGCGAAGCACCCGATCGTTGAACCGGTCGACGATCCAGGTGACAATCGTCTGTCCGAAGAAGAGCATGAGTAGGATGAAAAGGACGATGAGGAGGACGTTCCCGATGACCTGCCAAACCCCGACTCCTTGCGGGACGCTCAGCACGAGCGAGAGCAGCGTGAGGCTGATGATATCGTCGATGACCGCCGCGCCAATCATCGCTTTCGCCGTCGGCGTCTGAATCTTCCCGAGCTCCTTCAGCACGGCCGAGGTGATGCCGAGACACGTGGCGGAGAGCGTGACGCCGATGAAGACGGACGCGTAGAGCGGATACCCGAACGCGAGCCCGGTGAGGAGTCCGCCAACGACGGGGATGAGCGCGCCGAAAAACGCGATGAGGGCGTTCTTCTTCGTGTAGATGTCTTCAAGGTTGGAGTGGAGTCCGGCGATGAACAGGAGAATGATGCTGCCGAGCTGCGCCATGACCGCGACGAGGTCATCGTACGTCGCGATGCCGAGAAGGCTCGGACCGAGGAGAATCCCGATGATGATGATGCCGACGCTCACCGGCTGCTTGAAGCGTTTGGAGAGCAGGAAGCCGATGATGGCCGCGATGAGCATCAACGCCAACACGAAGAAGATGTGCGTTTCAGCCATGTTTCTTCACAAGGACTGTTCTGTTCACGCTCTTTTCTGGCCGCGCACTGACTTCTTCTCGCTCGTCGTCGGCACTCTCCCCTTTGCCGTCGACAATCTCTTCGTCGCCGCTCGTCCTCGGTACTCTTCCTTCTTCAGGTTGTCGAGGAAAGTCTTCGCGGTCGCGCGCGCCTGGAGGAAGTACTCCTTCCCCGCGTCCGCCGCGGCCGAGCTCATGCCTTTCACGCCGCCTTTCCGTTCGCCGCTCACGCCTCGCGTTCCGTCCGCAGTATCGCCCGTTCCCCGCGCTCCGTCACCCGTCGTCGTCTCTTCACTCCCGTTCCGGTTCAGCTTGCGCTGGAGTTTCTGCCCGAACGAGCTGACCTCTTGCTTGAGGACTTGGCGCTGGTGCGTCCACTCGTCCGCGAACGTGTGCGTGACGCGGTGCGGGTGTTCATACTTGAGGCCCCAACGGTGGAAGTTCGTCAAGAACCAGACGTTCTTCACGTGGCGCTCCTTCGGCACCTCGTCAGGATACCCTAACAAGATGATGGCTTGCGTGCGCGCCACGCTCGGAATCTTGTACTCGTCATTGATGCGGTTCTCGTCGAACGCGCCGATCCAGACCGCGCCGAGGCCTTGCGCGTGCGCGGCCAGCAAGATGTTCTGCACCGCGGCGGCGCAGTTCTGCACGCTGTACAACCGCTTCCCGCGCAAGCCGTAGAACTTCTCCGCCGCGTCCAGTTCGGCGACGACGAGGATGGCCGCCGTCGCGGTCGTGAACGCCTCCTGCTCGAGCGTGTGATGGTACATGGATCGGATGCGGTCGCGGTTCGTCTCGAGGATGAAACGCCAGTTCTGCAAGTCGCCGGCGCACGGCGCGTAGCTACCCGCCTTGATGACTTCGACGAGCTTGTCGAACTCGACCGGCGTGTCCAAGAACTTCCTGATCGACCGACGCGTATAGATGGCATCGAAGACGTCCATGCCACGACCTTATAAAGATGGTTTAATAAAGTTTACGACGAAAAGGAGTACCTCTCGCTCATCGTTCTCACCATCGTCGTTCTCACGAGCGCCGTTACCGTCCTTACGGGTGAACACCTAAGATGAGAAGATTCTGGCGACAAGGGGGAGGCCCCACCCGGGGAATGTCGCCTATCTGATGAAGAATCGAGTGTGAGCAGGTCGGTAACGGCGCGAGTAGGGTGCTGACTGCGCGAGGAAAAAGAAGGAAAACCGTTTTACTGCTCCGCCTTCTCAATGCTTCGCAGGTACAACTGGAAGATGAGCGTCTTCCCCGCCAACGGGTGGTTGTAGTCGATGACCGCCGTCGTCTCGTTCACGCTGACGACCCGGCCAGCGCCCATCTCGTTCTGGATGACCGCGCCTGGCTCGAGCAGCAACCTCGTCGTCACGTTGTCGCCGTCAATCGTGACGAGCGTCGGTCCGAACGGGCTTTGGACGACGCTCCCCTCCTCCGGATCCTGCCGGAGCGTGTACGTCTCCTCGCCGACCGCGACGACCGTGCTCGACCAGAGCGTGTCCTGAATCCGGACGCGCTGGCCCTCCTCGAGCGCGGGCATCCCCTTCTTCTCCACCACGACGAGTCGCGGCGCGCTCCGCACGGTCCTCGTGCTCAAGAGCTTCCCCTGCGACCACTTCCCGTACGCGAACTCTGGCGGGATCGCCACCGTCTTGTTCTCTCCCGCGCGCATCCCGACGAGCGCGTCGTTGAAACCGAGAATGACGTTGCCGCTGCCGAGCGTGACGCGCAACGGCGCGTAGTTCCGGCTCGCGTCGTACGTTCCCGCGTCGAGGGCGAGCTGCGCGATGCTCGTGTCGAACACGGTTCCGTCATCGAGCAACCCGATATAGTCGACGGTGACGGTGTCGCCGTTCGCCGCCGATGGTTCGGCGCACGATGTCGTCGAGACGAGGAGTGCTATGAAGAGAGTGGTGAGGAGTAGACTGCGGAGCGTGTTCAAGAGTACTGGTCGTTCGTTCATGTTCATCACCTGCTCAGCGGCTCTTGCAGAGCGTCTCTTCTTTCAGAGTCTCTCTCCCTCTCTCTCTTCGTGAAGCGCTCGAGCGCCTCACTTAATAGTTTTTCGTTCTTCACGCGCGAGAGCTCGTCGCGCAACCGCGCGCTGCCGTGCAGGCTGCGCGTGAACGCAATCGCCTGGTCGCGGACGTTGTTGAACGTGAGGCCGTGGCGCTTCGCGAGCTCGTAATACTCGAAGAACAGCGCACTCTTTCGCGTCACGATTTCGTTCTCGGCAGCATCGCTCCTGATCGTCGGTGGCGAGTCATTGCGAGTTTTTTCCGCGCCAGCGAGTACCCGCCTGCGCGGCGGCCGGGCATCATGCGAAGCCGAGCGGAGCTCGGACTTCGCTGGCGCGGTCCGGAACTCGTCGTCCTCGTTCTCGTCTTCGTTTCTCCTCAGGCCTCCTCTACTTCTGTGCGCCGCTTCGTCAATCTCCTTGAAGAGGAGGGGGTTGCCTATCGCGCCCCTGCCGACCATGACGTAGTCGCACCCTGAAGCGGCTCTTTTCTCGAGGAAGTCTTGCGCGGTGAAGACGTCGCCGTTCCCGATGACGGGAATCGAGACTGCCTCTTTCACCGCTTTGACCACGTTCCAGTCCGCTTTGCCCGAGTAGCCTTGCTTGACGGTCCGACCGTGGACGGTAATCGCCGCCGCGCCCGCCGCTTCCGCCGCCTTCGCGACGTCGACAGCGTTGACGTGGCGTTCGTCGACGCCCGCGCGAATCTTCACCGTCACCGGCTTCCGCACCGCCGCCACGACGCTCTCGACGAGCCGCGCAATCTTCGCGGGGTCGTTCAACAACGCGCTGCCGGCACCGGTCTTGACGACTTTCCACGCGGGACAGCCGCAGTTCATGTCGATGACGTCGAACCTCTTCTCGACGAGCTGTGCGGCCGCGACGATCTCCTCCTCGTCAGCGCCGAACAACTGGACGCCGACGGGCTTCTCAGAACGGTCGGTGAGCAGCAACTGCTCGCTCTTCTCGCTCAAGCCTTGCTTGCGGCGCACGAGACCGGCAGTGCTGACGAACTCGGTGTACGTCAACGCCGCGCCGTACTTCCTGCAGAGCGCTCGGAACGCGACATCCGTCACGCCCGCCATCGGCGCGAGCACGGCGGGACCGGAAAGCTTGGGGAACTCGTGCATGCCTCGAGTGAGTACGAAACCCTTTTAAAAGAATTCCTAATAGTGGTTCTTACAGCGGAGTGATTCAGCTTTCGGGCCTGTAGCTCAGCCTGGCTAGAGCACCGGTCTTATATGACCGCCGCGCCACGACGACGTGACGCGGTTGCTCGAAGAGAGCCGGTGGTCCCGGGTTCAACTCCCGGCAGGCCCACATTCCTTCTTTCCAGCGACGAGTCTCATCAAGAGTTGAACCCGGCTCCGAGGGCTTCGCTCGAGGTTGTCGGGTTCAACTCCCGGCAGGCCCACATTCCTTCTTTCCAGCGACGAGTCTCATCAAGAGTTGAACCCGGCTCCGAGGGCTTCGCTCGAGGTTGTCGGGTGCAGCTCCCGGCAGGCCCACCAATCTTATTCGTATTCTCCCTCTCTCTTCATCGTTCTTTATTAATCACCTCCCTGCTCTTAGGCAAATGGATGGTCGCCAGCGTCAGGCGAGTCGCTTTTGACGTGAGGTTGCGGTGAGCGACGGGGGTTGGCCCTCACGGGGTGGCGCGGAAGAAGCGGAGAACAAGCGATGCGAGGAGCGGCTGGCGACCACGCGAAAGCGATTTGCCTAAGAGCCTCGCCCCCCATAATCTTTATTAACTCCTCCTGTTCCGCAAACAGCGTCCGTTCGGGGGTGGTTCGCAATGTCCCAAAGAAACTTCACTCTTATCGTCATCGTCACGCTCGCCGCGCTGTTCCTCCTCGCGGGGTGCGCGTCAGTCCGGTCGACGGTCGACGCTGACGCTCGCGTCCAAGGCTTCACCGGCCTCTTTCCCGAGGCGAAGTACGTCGAGACGCGATACGCCGGCGACGAGGCGCTCGCGTTCAAGGATGTCGTCACGCAGGACTGCGGCGCCCTCCCCGTGCCCGCGTCGTACACGCGCGCGACGTACGTCGCGAAAGTCGCGACGCTCTCCGCGTACGTCAGCAACGGCTCGGTCTTCTGCGTCGCTTCAAAACTCAACCCTGACGTTTTCATCGTCGAGAAAGGCGATCCCGCGTCGGTCGCGCAAGGCACGCTCTTGACGGTGAACGGCGAACCAGTCACCGTCGCGCAGGTCAACGCCGCGTACGCGCTCCTGAACCCCGCCGTGCGCAACCAGACCGCGCTGGCAGTGATCGTCAACCAGCTCGTCGACCACGCCTTGCTCCGGCAAGCCGCGAAACACCTTGACGTCTCGCAAGCGGACGTCGATGCGGCCGCCGCGCAGTCGTGGAAGAGCCTCGGGTACGAGTCCCGCGAACTCTTCGAAGCGGCGTTGGCCGCGCAGAACGCGACGTACGGCGACTTCCTCGAGAGCGTCACGGCGCAAGTGCGGGTGAACGAGCTCCTCGAGCGCGAAGGCGTGACTTCCGTCGACGTGACCTCGGAAGAGGCGAAGAGCTACTACTTGGCCAACCCGAACACGTTCCTCGTGAGCGAGCAAGTGCGGTTCCGGCAGTTGTACCTCGACTTCGCGAAGAACGGCGGCCAAGAGTCGTCGCAGGAGCGCTTGCAAGAGATCCTCTCGCAGCTCGAATCCGGCTTGGACTATTGCACCGCCGTCAAACGGTACAGCGACGACAAGGACAGCAAGGAGCGGTGCGGCGAGTACGTCGCCCCGCGCGGCGTCCTCTCGCCTGATTTGGAAGCGTCGATTTTCGCCCTGCAGGCGAACCAGAGCGCTGTCGTCGCGTCGCAGAACGGCTACCACGTGATCTCCGTGCTCGCGCACCAGCCGACGACGGTCATCCCGTACGCGCAGGCCGAACAGCAAGTCGTCGGCTTGCTGAAGAACGCGGTCGTCCAGCAACGCTTGAACATCTACCTGCTCAAGCTGCGCGCCGACGCGAAGATTGTCGACTACACGATGCAGTAAGATTTTTTCGTATAACTTCTTTTTTTCCTTTCCTGCTCTCGCCCCGCAATCCTTTTATAGGGGCTCTTCTTCTGTTCGTGTATGGACCTCTTGCAAGCGGTGAGGACGTTGAAGCTCAACGGGACCCTTGAGGAAGAGGCTGAGTTCTCGCGACTGAGAGATGTCATGCTCGGAGAACTGAAGGACGAAGAGCAATCGGTTCTCGACGCGCTCGCTCGGCACGACGCCGGTGCCTCCGTCCGGCACAGCATCCTCGTCGCCTACGATACCGTTCGTATCGCGCGTGAGATGCGTCTCCCCGAAACGGAGGTCGCTGTACTCCGTGTCGCGGCTCTCCTTCATGATGTCGGCAAGATCAAGATACATCCGGAGATCCTCAACAATGTCCCTTCCGAAGAGCTGAAGGGCCTGTGGGAATGGCTCCATCCCGGGGTGAGACCTCCACCGAACCTCCTCGGTGCGGTCACGGTCAAGCAGCTCTTCGCGCACCGTGCGGCGAAACTCCCCTTCTGGAAGCGTCACTTCCGGATGGCGTTGTGGCGACGTTGGTTCGCCGTTCACGGCGTCCTTGAGTCGTTCGAACGACCCCTTGACTCGTACCTCCGTTTGCACCAGGCCGCGACGCGTCAAGAGCTTGTCTCCCGTGGAATCGACGAGCGAATCGTCGCGCTCGCCGCAGCCCATCATCCATCATATTTCGCTCCGGACGAGCGGCACGGTCTTCCGCCTCTCTGCCGGATCATCGAGGTCGCTGACAAGTTCAACGCGATCATCCAGAGCGAAGGCGTTCGGGCGTATACACCTCGTTCCTCGCGTCTTCGTGCCATCGAGATTATTGCCGACGAGCTGCGGCGTGAGTTCACGACGAGAAAGGACGGTGACTTTCAAATCGAGCATCGCGCTCTCGGCGAGATTGTCGAGCAGTACTTGCCACTAGAGGTCACGATGACGCTGTTGCCCTCTGTCGAGAGCGCAATCGCATACTTGCGCGAAGTCCGTGACACCTTCAAGCGCGAAGTCTCTCCGGCTGAACGTCATCGAGCGGAGCAGGTGTACCTCGAGCTCTCCGCCGCCCTCGCGGTGTGCCTTGAGTTTCGTGAAGCGTTCGACCACATCGAGTCCCTGGCGACTGTTTCGGCGATGGAACGCTCTCAGCTACAGCTCGAATCGTTGCTCGCGCATTGGCGTTCCCGTGAATCGTTGACGTCGCTCGTACGTGAACGCCTGCGGCGCGCGTCGTGAGCGTTCCGCTCTTTCTTCTCCTCGTCGTGCTTCATTCAGAAAGAAGTATTCATTAGTACTATTTATTTACTATATATGTAAATAATAAGTAATAGGAAAGTATTTAAAGAGGACTATTAAAAGCGGAACGTATCACGACAGTAATGACGCGCGAGGCGCAACGCGCACAGCGATCGGGGCCCCCACAGTGAAAATCGTCGCGTACGCCGGACAGTACCGGATCACCCTGCCGAAAGACCTCGTCGAGGAGAAAGGGTGGAAGCCGGGCACGACCCTCCGTTTCATCGAGACCGAGGACGGCAGGATCTACCTGAAAGAGTTCTCGAAACCTTCCAAGCGGGGAGGGAGACCGTGAGCCTCACGCCCGCGGAACGATTGCGCGTCCTGCAGGAAGAACGCGTCCGCGCCTCCGCCTCGTACGAGCTCGTCGAGCGAGCCCTCGCGGAGGGGCGCATCACCGTCGCCGAATACCGGCACTACCTGCGCAAGGCGTACGACGGGAAGACGGAGGCGGAACTGCACCGGGAACTCCACGCGCGCGAACGAAGGCTGCGCGAAGAGGTCGCCGCGTCCAAGGCGCACCGCCACCACGTCGCCCCCGTCGTCTCGCTCTTTCTCATCATCATCCTCGTCCTCGGGCTCGGCGTCGTCTCGACCCTCTCTGGCGGCGACCCCGCGACGGCCCACGCGTCGTACGACGTCGAAAGGAATGACACGCTCCCCGCGGCGCCTTCGACAACGACGCCCTCCGAGGCGGCAAGCGAATCCCTGTTCTTCAGCGTCGCATGGGGTTGACCGCGATGAGGCGAGATGTCAAACGAAAAATACCGCGCGGCTTCGCCACGAGCGTCGTCGTTCTTCTCCTCTCCGCCACCTTCCTTTCCGTCGCCTCCTTCGCGCTCTTCTCACTCCCCTCCGTCCTCGGCGCCGCGACGTTCACGTGCGCGTTCAAAGAAGCGTGCGCCGAAGGCGAAACCGGATTGCTGCGCGCCGAGAACGACACCGGAGGGTACGAGAACGCGCACGCGCAGCTCATGAACTATAGCGGCGACGCGTACGCGTACACGCTCTGCTGCGACACGGACGCCTCGCACACGCTCAACAACAGCTGCGCGAACGAGAGCACGACCGTCATCCTCCGCGCCTCCGCGACGAGCGACGCGCACGTCCAAGACCCCGCCGTCGACACGTACGCGTACGGCATCTGCATGGCCGCCACGCCCGGCGGCGTGACGTGCGAGTACGTGAACGACTCGTGCAGCGCCAATTACAATCCGATCCTCAGCATGGCGAGCAGCGAGGAGAACGATGGCTCCAACAACCAGACGAACGCGCACATCAGCAACTATTCATCTTACTTGTTGAGCGTGTGCTGCGCCATCGGCAACGACGCGCCGAACGATCCCTCTCCCGAGATCAACAGCACGGACGGCACGAACGATGACGGACAGGACTTGAACTGCTTCGACACGATCACCGATGCCGAAGGCGAGGCGATGAACGTGAGCGTCCAATGGTACAAGAACGGCGCGCTCGCCTATTGGGGGAACTACACGGGGAGCTACGCGAGCGGCTCGTTCTTCACCGCGACGCTTGACGAGGCGAACACGACGAAAGACGACGTCTGGCTGTGCAGCATGCGCCTGTACGACGGCACCTCGTATTCGAGCTGGGTGAACTCGAGCTCGCTCACCATCGTCGGCTGCCACCCGCCGAGCGGCGCTGGCGACTGGGAAGTGAACGGCACCGAAGTCTGCAGGGACCGGTCGATCGACATCACCGGCAACCTGCAAATCCGTTCCGGAGACCGTCTCATCTTCGACAACGTCGACTTCCAGGTCGAATGCGGGGCGACGACGAGCCTGTACGATCTCTACCTTCAGAATGGGGGTTACTGGCTCATCGCGAACGGCTCGACAATCGGCGAGAAAGGAGGGAACGCGTATTATTTTGCATATCTTTACAACGGTAATTTGACGATGACCGATTCCTCGGTGAACGGCAATGAGCTCTACTATTTCCGCACGCTCGGGAGCAGCATCGTCAACATCACGAACTCGACGATCTACCAGTTCCTGCACGAGTACGACGGGGCCATCGTCTCGCTGACAGACGTGAAGATTGGGTCCTATCTCATGCTCTACATCCTCGCGGGAAGCAACGTGACCATCGACGGGCTGAACGATTCGGCGAGTCTCGTCAACTATGACATCAGCTCGTCGAACACGGCGATGCAGCTGAACCTGATGGATGTGAATTTCACGACGACGGCGAAGATGCAAATCATCAATAACGGCGGCACGCTCACTGTGAACAACTCTCGCGTGTACTACATCCTCCATTTCGATGACGCGAATGACAACACGACGGTCGTGAATACGACGACGACCTACATGGCGTTGTACGGGGAGAGTGGCCAGTGTTTGGTCGACGGCATCAACCCGCCAAATACACGGAGTACTGCAACGAACCTGACGACGACCATCGCTTGCACCAACAATGAGTTCGTCCTGGACAACGTCGGCGTGACTTATTTCAGCGTCTTCGTGAACGCCGCGCCCGCACGAATGAACATATCGGACAGCGTTCTTCTCTATATCTACGGGTACGCCGGTGTGGCGAACATAACGAACACGAACTCGACACGCCTGTTGTGCTACGGTACGGGCAAGGTCTTCACGAATGGATTGAGGACGAGCACCATCACGCAATTCTCCAATACGTGCAAAGCGAACATCACGAACTCGTATTTCGCTTCGACCTCCTATACGAGAATCTACGACACCGCCGTCGTCAACTTCACGACGCCGTACTCAAGCGTTGACGATCTTGAACTCTCGTCCGGGACGCATGCTCCGACCATCTATGGCTATGTGAACTTCACCGTTCCCATCGACTCGTGGGGGGCGGGTAACAAGCTCAACCGCTACCTCCCCTTCAACGTCACGAATAATGGCGCGCCGATCGAGGATGCGAACGTCACCGTCTATGATGGCGTTACGCTGCGCAACACCGGCCTCACCGGCGCTGACGGCATTGTCACGTTGAACATCAGCGATGATAACAGCGCGAACCCGGCGAAAGAGTACCAAGTCTTCCTGAACGGTGTCAACCGGGTGAACATCACGCTCTTGGTGAACAGCGCTCCGACGGGAGTGCAGCTCGGGAACAGCACACCCACCGTGCCGGTCCTCTCCTACCCGTTGGACGGGAACGACACCGTCTTCGAACGTACCATCTCGTTCGATTGGCTGCCGAGCACGGACGCGGACGGCGACCCAATCACGTACGACTTCAACCTGAGCCAGGCGACGTGCGCTGGCGACTACCAGGAGGATCTCGCCGCCAGCGCGTACACGAGCGGCGAGTTGTGCGTCGACAAATTGTACAACTGGACTGTGCGCGCGTGCGACGACAAAGGTGCGTGTAGCGACTGGGCGACCGTGTTCACGTTCACGATCGCGAGCACGGAAGGCATCACGTTCACGGTGAACAACACTGACTTCGGGCTCGTGGCGAGGGGCGGTACCAATGACACGACTGATGACGCGCCGCCGCCGTTGACGCTCGAGAACACGGGCAATGTGCCGTTGAACGTGACGTTCAAGGCGCTCGACCCGCTCTTCACGACGAGCGGTCTCGGGAACACGACGTTCCGGTACAAGGCGCGCGAGGACGAGGCGGGTGCGTACGATGCCGCGCAGACTGCGTGGGCGAACGTCGATGGCGTGTACACCGCGCTCTTGACGAACTTCAGCTACGCGTCTGCCGCAGACTCCGTCTTCGTGGACCTCCTCATCAGCTCGCCGTATGACGAGCCGGCGGGCGGGAAGAGCAGCACGCTCCAAGTCTTAGGAGAGTACACCGGGTGAGATGCTATGGCGGGTCATGACGAGTGCAAGCGGTATTCCTTCTCGTTCGTCGTCGTCCTCTTCGCGCTCTCCCTCCTCTGCGCTCACCTCGCGTCCGCGTTGCAAGTCAGCCCGGCCGCGGTCTCGTACACGCTTGCGCCGGGGAACGTGAGCGCGTACACGCTGCACGTCATCAACGACGGCGCGGAGCCGGTCCTCGTCAGCGTCACCGTGCCCGCGCTCTATCAGGATGTCGTCATCGTGAGTCCTGCGGCGTTCGCGCTCGAACCCGGTCGCGGCGACGTCACCGTCACGTTCCGCCATCCGGAAGAGGTCGAGCTCTCTCCCGGCCGCAACCTCCTCCCGCTCATGGTGACCGCCGGCCCGAACAGTACGGGAGGACAGTTCGGCAGCGTCGTCACGTTGCTGCACAACCTCGTCGTCTACCGTCCGTACGACGGCGCGTGGCTGGAAGCGTCGTTGAGCGCGAACGACCCGCTCCCGCCGACACGGTTCGGCCTTCTCACTCTCAGCATCGCGAACAGAGGCAAGACGGGAACGACCGCGACCGCCACGGCGAGAGTCGCGGACCGCGGACGGACGATCGCGACCCTCGAGCTCGGTACCGCGCACTTCCCCCCGAGCGCGGAAGGCAAGCTGGAAAGTCAGTGGGATGTCTCAATCGTGCCGCCCGGAGCGTACGACGCGACCGCCCTGTTCCACTATCAAGATCCCGTGCGCGGCGACGTCAGCGAAGAGCGCTCGGCGAGAGTCCGCGTCGGCGCTCCGACACTCGTGTTCCAAGAACCATGGGGTTCGCTCGTCGCCGGCGAGACGGCGCGCGTCGAGTTGCCCGCGACGCTCGCGTGGAACGAGAACGTGAGTGCGTACGCCGACGTCCAGCTCGAAGCGAATGGCGCGGTCATCGCGTCCGCGCGGACTCCGACGCTTCTCTTCGCGCCGCGCGACAGCGGCCTCTTCGTCGCCTTTCTCGAAGTGCCTGCTGACGCTCCACCGAACGCGACGCTCACGGTCGTCGCGCGCGAGCCGCGCCGTGAACGCTCAATCGGCGAAGCCTCGTTCCTCATCGTCCTCGAGAGCGGTCTCGTCCCGACACCGTTCGGCAAACTCTCCTCTTCGACGATCATCATCCTCGTGCTGGCCATCGTCTCGCTCATCGTCACCGCGTCCATCGTGTGGTGGCGTCGACGGGAATTATGAATGCGCGATGACCGCCTAAAACATTTCATCAGCACCCGCTCGTCGAGAGAGAAGAGTAACTATTTCAGAATGGCGAAGAGAAAACTTTAAATAGCAGGAGTTGAGGGAGACCCGCATGGAAGACGCATCTCAAGCTTCGGAACCCCGCGAAATGGACGTTTCGCGGACGACCATCTTCGTCCTCGTCATCCTGACGCTCTTGATTTCCATCCTCGGGACGTGGACGGTCTTATCGCAACTCAACGCCGCAACGCCAGTCGCCGCGGACCGCACGACCGCGAGCGGCCAGGTCTCTTTCGAGATTACCCCGCCGCCAGTGACTGCTGCCGCGACCGGCCAAGTCGCTTTTGAAATTAAGAATCCTGAATAAGAAACCTTTTCACGAACTGGAACACTGTACTGGAGGAGAAACACCATGGATTTATCGAACAAGACGCTCGCCTTCGTGCTCGTCGTCGCCATCGTCATCAGCCTCGGCGGCACCATCATCAGCCTGAACAAGCTCAACCAGCTGGGCGCGACCGGCATGTTGTCGGACAGTGATACTGGTGGTGCGAACTTTACGCTCACCTCGGATATCATCATCACATTCTCCCCGGCGAACATCTCCTTCGGTTCGGGTTCTATTGATGGTTTCGACGCCGAAACCCAATACTGCAACATCACCACGAATGCGACGTACGGTTGGAACCACACTGGCGATTGTCTGGGAAGCTTGACGAACACGACACCTTTCGGCATCAGGAATGATGGTAACCAGAAAGTCAGCCTGACGCTGAACAGCAGCAAGAATGCAACGCAGTTCATCGGCGGCACCGACCCCGTCTTCAAATGGATGCTGTATAATAACGAAACAGGATCTTGTTCGGGCACGCTCGAAGACGACGACACGTGGACTGTCGTGAACGCTGGCGACGTCGCCGCGAAAGAGGTCTGCGACGTCTTCGAGTACGAGACTGCCAAGAACACGATTGCCGTCGACATCATGGTCGCGATTCCAGAAAATGCGGATCCGGGCGTCCACAGCGTCGTCCTGACGGCGGTCGGAACCGCCTAAAACCTTCTTCTCCTCATAAACTTTTTAAACAGCCCTTTTCCCGTCTGTCTTGATGACCGCGAGATACTCTCCATTCTTGTTTTGCGCTTTCGTCCTCGTCCTCTTCGCGCTCCCATCGGTCGTCGCTTCGGCCGGCATCCGGGGTCCGGCAGCGTCCCACCTCATTTTCCTCTATGAGCCGAACAGGACGGTGACTGCAACCTTCGAAGCGCACGGAGCAGAGCACCTCACGACGTACCTTGAAGGAGATCTCCGGGACTCTGCGACCCTCCAGGACCCGAACCCCGGCGGAGGACAACGTTCTTTCTCCATCACGCTCACCATGCCAGAAGTGCTCGCTCCTGGCAACCATTACCTTTACGTCGGCGTCCGCGAATCCGCCCCCGGGGGAGCCATGATGGGCGGCGTCGCAGGAGTCAGGCGCAAGATACTCGTGTACGTCCTCGAGCCGAACCCCTACCTCACCATCAGCGATTTCACCGTCGCGAGCGTCCCCGTCAACACGTCGACGACTGATGCAATCGTGAAGGTCAAGAGCCTCACCCTCCTCAACCTGACCGATGTCTTCGTCACGGTCACGCTCTCCACGATGAACGGCACCCTTCTCACGACGAGGACTTCGCCGCCGAAAACAGTCCCGTCCAACACAGAAGTGCCCTTCACCGTGACGCTCCCGACGGCGACGCTCCCGCCCGGTTCGTACGACGCGACAGCAGTCCTCCGATACGGCGCGAACACGACGAACGCCTCGACGACGTTCCGCGTCGGCACCCTCGATTTCATACTGCACAAGTATCCTGGCGAGCTCACCGTTGGCACGCTGAACAAGTTCGTCTTCTCTGTTGAAAGTTTGTGGAGCCTCCGTCTCGACGGCGTGAGCGGCATCGTCACGATTGGTCCCGTCTCCGAACAGACGCCGGACGTCTCGTTCGAACCGTTCGGTACGACGGAACTGAAGACGTACCTCGATACGGAAACGATGGCGTTGGGGGCCTATGACGGAACTATTACTATCGTCCACCCTGATGGCCGGAAAGTCTTCCCTATCCGCGTCTCAATCGTCAACGCGATTCTCCCCGAGACTGTGCCGGAACCCGAGACGCCCGGCGTCTTCAGCCGCTGGTTCTCCAACCCGCTCTTCCTCCTCTATATCGGACTCTTCGTTATCATCCTCTTCAACATCCTCCTCCTTTTCGTCCTCTTCCGTCGGAAAGGGAGCGGTCAGACTCCTCCGATGCTCCCCGAGAACAAGAATGACGTGTGAGCCTCAATGACGAAACAAGCAAAAAAACAGTCGGAACCTTCGCGTCGTCACACGACGAGATTTGTGCTCACTCTCGCCCTCTCGCTTTTCCTCATCCTTCTCATCGGCGTCGGCGCGACGCTCACGTACTATTACGGGTATTATCTCCT
>DASH01000019.1 GCA_002503705.1 Candidatus Woesearchaeota archaeon UBA153
GACTTGGACATCTTCTGCCCTTTCGGGTCGAGGACGTGGCCGCTGATGACGATGTCCGCCCACGGCGCTTGCTCGTCGTGGTAGATGCCTTTCGTGATCGTGTAGAACGCCCACGTACGGATGATGTCGTGCGCCTGCGGGCGCAAGCTCATCGGATAGAGTCCCGGCTTGCCGCGTTCCACGCCCAAGTCCCTGCCGATCTGCGGGGTGACGCTGGAGACCATCCACGTGTCGAAGACATCGCTCTCAGGAATCAGGTCTTCTTTCGCGCCAGTCCACCCTCGCGGCGCGTCGACGAACGGGTCGACGGGGAGCTGCGATTCGTCGGCGACGATGATCTCTCCTGATTTCGTGTACCAGACCGGGAACGGCACGCCATAATAGCGTTGTCGGCTGATGCACCAGTCCCAGTTGAGGTTCTCGACCCAGTGCTGGTAGCGCACCTTCATGTGCTCAGGATACCACTTAATCGAGTCCGCCGCGGCGAGGAGCTCTTCTTTCCGGTCGAGGACTTTGATGAACCACTGGCTCGTCTTCAAGAACTCGATTTCCGTGCCGCAGCGTTCGTGGACGTTCACCGCGTGCGTCAACGGCGACTGCTGAAGAAGCGCACCGCTCGCTTTCAAGTCGTCAATAATTTTCGCGCGGGCCTCTTTCAGCGAGAGTCCTTTGTACGCTGACGCGAGCTCGTTCATCTTCCCGTCCGGCGTAATCGCGACGCGCAACGGCAGCTTGTGCGCATACCATTTCTGCACGTCATCCTTGTCGCCGAACGTGCAGCACATCATCAACCCCGTGCCTTTCTCCGGGTCTGCGGCTTCGTCGAAGAGGATGGGGACTTCATAGTTGAAGAGCGGGACTGTCGCGAACTTGCCTTTCAAGTGCGCGTAGCGCTTGTCGTGCGGGTGCGCGAAGAGCGCGACGCACGCCGCCAAGAGCTCCGGACGCGTCGTCGCGATGACAAGTTCTTGGCCGTGGCTCGTGAACGCGATGTCGTTGAAGTGCGAAGTCATGTCCACGTTCTCGAACTCTGCCTGCGCGATCGCGGTCTGGCAGCTCGGGCACCACGTAACGGGAGTCTCGGCCCTATACACCAGTCCTTTCTTGTAGAGATCGATGAACGAGCGCTGGCCGAGACGCTGGCATCGCGGGTCGATTGTCGAGTATTCGATCGAGAAGTCGCAACTCATGCCGAGACGCTTCCAGTCCGCGATGAACGCGGGCTTGTTCTCCTTCACGAACTCCAAGCAGAGTTTGCGGTAGTCGCCGCGCGTGAAATCCTTGGAGCGGACTTTCTTCGTCTTCTCGACGAGCTTGTCCGTCGGCAAGCCGTTATCGTCAGAGCCGAACGGGTAGAAGACGTTCTTGCCGCGCATCCGCTGGTAGCGGACGATGTAGTCCTGCTGGGCGTAGCTGAACGCGTGGCCTAAGTGCATCTTGCCCGAGACTGTCGGCGGCGGCGTGTCGACGCTGTAAATCTCCCCTTTTGCCTTCGGGTCGAACGTGGAGATGCCGTGCTTCTCCCAGAACGCCTGCCAGCGCGGCTCGGCTTCGTGCGCCTCGTAGCGTACCGGTCCAGTCGCGTTCTTCTCGTCAGCCATGATAGAAGAAGAGGGTGAAAGGTCGGTTTAAAAAGATTTAGTCAGTATCGGGCCAATGCGCGCGGCCGGGAAGAGGGATTCTCGTCGTCTTCTCCTCGGAAGGGTCTGGATTCGACCCTCCCGGCGACTCTGCAGTATTCGGCTCGAACGCGTCCACCATCATCTCTTCGTCTTGTTTCGCTTTCAACACAGCCAGCGCCTCGTCGTGTTTCTGCAAGACCTCATTGACGTTGCGGACGTACGCGAGGAATGGCCGCTGTACGCGCCTCGGCATGAGAGAGGCGTATCGTTCGGAGAACGCTTTGTGCTCCTCGCCTTGCGTGAGGACGACGATGGCGCCGACGACGGGAATTCCGTACTGGGTGAACGTGTCGATGATGGTGGAGAGCGTCCGTCCCGAGCGGAGGAGGTCGTCGGCGAGAACGACCTTGTGATGCGGCTTTTCTCGGAGCAACGCGTCAGGACAGAAGTACAAGTCGTGGTCGTAACGCCGCGCGTCAAGCTCGGCGAGCGGGATGCGCACCTCTCCCGAAACGTGTTTCGGACGGTCGGAGACGCGATAGTGGTGCGCGCTCGTCGCTTTCGACAAGTAGCCCGCCCAGAGCTCGCAGCTCGGCTCGAGCGTGACGAGGATGTCCGCAACGCGCAGCATACGCCCGACCGCACTCCGCAATCCTTGCTCGATATCCGCGAAGACCTCTTTCCGGATAATCTCGCCGAACGGGTGCGGCGCGATATACTGCGGGTCCTTCCGAACCGGCGCGTACACATCGAGAATCATCTGATCCAGGTGCGGAAGCGAAGTGAGCATGGCGCGGGGATACTCAACGAGAAGTATATAATCTTTTCGGAAAGGTCTCGACTCGAGAGTGGTGAGAGACAGAAGAAACGTTATGAGAGCACCGTCACCGTCCTTAAGGGCAAGCGTCTGCGATGAGTTCGACGGGTGCGTCGCGGGGGATGGTCGCGAGGCCTCCGAGCGACCTACGAGGGCTTCGCCCGAGTTTGTCCCAGCCGGGGGAGCAGCACCTACAATGACTGAAGCGTGACGCGAGCTGGACGGTGACGGTGCGACCCGTCATCTTTAAAAGCCGTCCGCGCTCCCTCCACAGCACCATGAGCGTCTCCATGAAAACGACGTACCGCACGCACTCGTGCGGCGAGTTGCGGAAAGAACACGCGAACCAGCAGGTAGTCCTGGCGGGTTGGGCCGACACCCTCCGCGTGCAGGGCAAGATTGGTTTCGTCCTCTTGCGCGACCGGTACGGCGTCACGCAGTGCTTCATCCCGAAGGAGCTCGTCGATTCATGCAAGCTCGCCGAGATTAAGAAGGAGAGCGTCCTCAAAGTCACCGGCACAGTGAACGTCCGACCGGAGAACCAAGTGCGCAAGGAGATGGAGACCGGCGAGATTGAGCTGAAAGCGTCAGCGCTGGAAATCCTGAGTCCTGCGGCGCCGTTGCCGCTCGAGCTTGACGAAAGCGTGCAGAGCACGGAAGAGACTCGCCTCAAGTACCGCTTCCTCGACTTGCGCAGCAAGCGTTTGCAGAAGAACCTGGCGACGCGCCACGCGATCGCGAAAGCGATGCGCGACTACCTCGACGAGAACAAGTTCCTCGAGATCGAAACGCCGTTCCTCGCGAAAAGCACGCCGGAAGGCGCTCGCGACTACCTCGTTCCGAGCCGGGTGCAGCACGGCCACTTCTACGCGTTGCCGCAGAGCCCGCAACTCTTCAAGCAACTCTTGATGATCGGCGGGTACGACCGGTACGCGCAGATCGTCAAGTGTTTCCGCGACGAGGACTTGCGCGCCGACCGCCAGCCGGAGTTCACNNCAATTCTATGCACTCCCGCAATCTCCCCAGCAGCTTAAACAACTTCTTATGATCGGGGGCATAGAAAAGTATTACCAGATTGCACGCTGTTTCCGCGATGAGGATCTCCGTGCTGATCGACAGCCGGAATTCACCCAGCTCGATATCGAGATGAGCTTCGTGACGGAAGAGGACGTGATGCGCGTCATGGAAGGCCTCGTCGCGCACATCTTCAAGAAAGTCCACAACGTCGACTTGAAGCTTCCATTCCCACGCGTGCCGTACCGTGAAGCCATGGCGAAGTACCAGAGCGACAAGCCCGACCTGCGGAAAGAGTGGAACACTGAGTGGGCGATCTTCTGGGTCGTCGACTTCCCCCTGTTCGAGCACAACGCTGAAGAGGACCGGTGGCAGGCGATGCACCACCCGTTCACGCAGCCGAAAGCGGAACACCTCGGCTTGCTCGAGAAGAAAGAGCTCGGCAAGGTGCACGCCCGCGCGTACGACTTGGTGTTGAACGGGAGCGAGATCGCCGGCGGCTCGATCAGGAACCACGACTTAGGCGTGCAACGCGCCGTCTTCGAAGCGCTCGGGTTGACGAAAGAGGACTACGAAGAGAAGTTCGGATTCCTCTTGTCTGCGTTGAGTTATGGCGCGCCGCCGCACGGCGGCATCGCGTTCGGCCTCGACCGCCTCGTCGCCCTCATGAACCACGAGGAGTCGATCCGCGACGTCATCGCGTTCCCGAAGAACAAGGACGCGAAAGACCTGATGCTCGACGCTCCCAGCACGGTGCGCAAGGACCAATTGGACATGCTCGGACTGGGCTTGAAGCAGTAAGTCCTGTGCGAAACGTTTTTTCTCATTCCCCTCCTTTTTCTCGTCTGAGACCACTCCTTCCGCAACGTTTAAATACGACGACGGGGAGGAAAACTCATGGAGTTCATCGTCTCGCTGTCCCGGGCTGGCGAGTTGGAGGAGCGGAGCGTCGGCCAGCGCGCGAAGGACTTGGCGAAGCTGAAAGAGAAGGGTTTCGACATCCTGCCGTGTTTCGTCGTGACGAACGAGGCGTTCGAGCACTTCATCGCGAAGAACTTATTGCAGGGGCGCGTCGCCATGGTCTTGGCGAGCGTGGACCCTCCGGAGGAGAAGTATCGCAAGATCCGGGAGGCGTTTTTGCGTTCGACAATCACCGACGACATGATGCGCGAGTTGACGGACGCGTACGAAGGCCTCGGCCTTGACGCGGACGCGTCGGCGGACGCGCTCATCACGACTGCGAAAGCCGCGCACGTGAACCTCGTCCTCAGCCCCGCGTACACCGCGCCCGCCGACTCCACAGAAGGGTTCTTGCTGAACGTGAAAGGGTTGGAAGGCCTCGCGGTCGCGCTGAAAGAGTGTTGGGCGTGCTTGTTCACGACGGACGCGCAAGGCCATCGCGAGCGCGTCGGCGTGCCGAACAAGAGCATCAACGCGGGCGTCATCATCCAACAGATGGCCAAACCGGTCGTGAGCGCGGAGGCGTGGAGCGCGGCGCCGGGCGCGACTGATGACCTCATCGTCCGCGCGTACTTCGGCGCTCTCGACGTGACGGGCGTCGTGGAGAAGGACGAGTGGCGGCTCAACCGCGAGTACTTGAAGCCGTCGAGCCAGTCGATCGCCGTCCAGACGAGGATGCTCGCGCGCGATGAGGAGGACCGGCTGGAGGAGGCGCCGATCGGCGAGCGCGGCCGAGAGCAGAAAGCGAACGATAAGGAGATGCTCGAGCTCGCTCGCCTCGCGAAGAAGGCCGCGATCATCCTCGAACGCCATGTGAAGTTGTACGCGAGCGTCGTCGACGAACGCGTCGTGACGGTCTGCGCGTCCCGTTTGCACGTCACGCCGGGCAGCTTCAAGCTCGACCAGTACCGGGAGGAGGAGCGTATTGAAGAGGACGGGAACGACCACGACGAGCAAGGGCTGAGTCCCGAAGCGGAGCCCCGACCTTCGTTCTCCGCGCCTCCTCGCGAGGAGTCCGATGATGATTTCATCCTCCCGAGAGAACCGTCAGAAAGCGGCGAAGAACCGAAGAAGTTAAAAACAGCTGCTGAAGAACCTGACTCTATCTTCACGAGTTCGCCGGAGACTGACGACGAGTCGTGAAACCCTGGTGTAGCGTATGACTCCTGACGAACAGACGCCCTTCGCGACCGGTGAGAGCGCGAGAGAAGAACGCGTCGAGTTTTCTGACGACACGCGCCCCGTTCTCATCGTCGACGAATTAGCGGAGTACCAAGCGGTCGAGCCGTTGTTCGCGGGGATGCTCGAAGAGCAGGAGCGCCTGCTCCAGGACGCGTGCGCGCGCGTCGTCTCACGGTTGCGCGAGCGATACGCGGAACGCTACCGGAACGACGCTCCTGAGGAGGACGTCACGGTCTTTGCCGAGCTCGCCGGAGAAGTCTTCATCCCTCACGAGACGCTTATCGGCAAGCTCGTCGAGAGCGTGGAGCGGAAAAAGCGCATCCCGGATGAGGAGCATACTGCCATCCTGAACGCGGTGACGGAATTCCTTGAACGGTTCTAGCGAGTTGTGTACGTCAACAACACGTTCGTGACTTCCGACAACAACTCCTCCCGCGCCAGCCCTGACCGAGCTCGCGCTCGGCGCACAACAACGCGCGAACCCGCGTCTTCTGGCGCGGCATCATTCAGAACTCTGCGTCGCCAGAGCGCTCCAAGACGAGTATCAGCTTCTCCAAACTTTTGTGCAACCGCCACGTGAAGCTCCTGACGACGCGCCAATTGCTGCGGACGAGCGAAGGGAGGAAGCCGCCGGAGGGCAGGGCGACGACCATGACGTCGGTCGCGCGGGCCGCGGCTTCGAAGAACTCGGTGAACACCTCGTCCGGCTTCTCCAGCTTCGAGTTGCGGCCGTACGGAACATCGGTCACAATCGCGTCGAACGCGCCGAGCAGGTCACACTTCCGGGCGTCGCCGACAGCCAAGATGGCGCCGACGTTCGCGGCGGCGAGGTTCTCCTCCGAGCGTCGGACTTGTTCGGCATCGATATCCACACCAGTCATGGCTCTTCCTGCAAGAGCCCCTTCCAAGAGGAGGCCGCCGCTCCCGCAGAACGGGTCGAGGATGTTCTCGGTCTCGGCTCGCGGGCCGGCAAGATTGATCATGGCTCTCGCGAGCTTCGGCGCCAAGCTTGTCGGATGGTTGCGCGGCCGCAAGTGCGCTCGTCGTTCGGAGAACTTGTCGTCGTTCCGCCACGCGAGGAGGCCGATGAAGACGGTGGCGAGAGGAGCGGCAGGATGGCCGTCGACGTGAGCGTCGAGGTTCGTAAAAGTCAGGGTGATAGTCGTCTTCGGTTGCTCCAGGTCAACTCCGGGTTTGACGCCGTGCGCTTCAAGGCCGCGCCAGACGTGGCTCGCCAACTCTGCCTCATCCACTGTCTCAGAACCCGGTCCGGACGCTCGGACGCAGAACGGCGGCTGGACGAGCTCCTGCCAAGGGGTGCGCGCCAAGGCGTCGTCGAGGTTTTCGCGCTCTGCCACGGCGACGACCTTGCTGACGCTCCGCGTGAAGGCGAGCCCTGGCGTGACCGCCGCGACGTCCAGGAAGAGAAGGTTGCCGCGGCGTTCAAGCGGCGCGACGCCGTGGAGGCGTTCCGCTTCCGCGGCGGCCAGGTCGAGGTTCTCGCCGCTCAGGATGAACGAGTAGGAGCCGACGAGGCGTTCCGGCGTCAAGGAGTTCATCATGGTCGTCGTGAAAGCTCCAAGTCTTAAAAAAGTGGTGGTCGCGAAGGCCGCGTTGAGAAGAGAACTCAGAACGAGTGTGACCGCTCTCAGAACGAGTGTGCCAGCTCACTCGCGCAGCGGAATCGTGATATCGAGGGAGAGCTTGCCGTCAGCGCGCATCGCGGCGACGTCAGAACAGCTGAGCATGTCAGCGCTCGCGACGAGCAAGACGGCGTCGTAAGCGGCGTAGCGGCCGACATAGTCGTCCCGCGCGAGCTTCTCTTCAGGAGTCCCGGGGACCGCGTACGGGACGCCGATCTGGCCGACCGTCAGCTTCCGCGCCACCGTGCCGCCAGGCGGGACTTCACCGAACGGCCGCATCAAGTCCTGATACGAGTACGCGCCGTTGATCAAGATTTGCAAGTCCTCAGCCAGCACTTCGCGCGTGGACGTCGAGTACCAGCACGCGGTGATGAACTCGTCCTGGATGACGACAGGGAGGAAGAAGTCGTTCGTGTACGTGAGCGTCGCGAGGTTGACCCCGCTCGGCCCGACGTTGCCCTTCACGGCGACGTTGAAGAGTTCCGCTTTCGAGACGCTTTCGACCGTCGAGACTTCGCGCGCCGCGTCGCTCGCGAACCCGCTGACGATGATGACGACGAGCATGACGAGGACGACGCCGAGCGTCGCCCACAGCCATTTCCTCGACGGCGAGGCGCGCCGCGCTTTCGCCTTCGACGCTCTCTTCGACGCCCTCTTCGACGAGGAGACGGGCTCTTTCGCGTGGCGTTTCGTCAACTGGTAGCCGAGGATGAGGAGGAGTATCGCTGAGAGCGTGAGGAGGGCGAGGATCCAGTCCCTGCTCAGGTCGAACACGTCGATCACGTACGCGATCGTGATGATGTACGTGTACGTCGCGAGGATTTGGAAGAGCTTGTACAGCTGCTTGCTCGTCCCGTAGACGATGCCCATCACGATGAGGACGGGGACGAGGAGGACCCAGAAGAGGACTTGCCAGAACATCTTAAAGGTCACGCTCCTGGAAGTGGTAGGCGAGGCAGAGGAAGACGACGAGGACGAGCCCGAGGAGGACTGTCTTCGCGATGCGGGGGAGCAGGTCGAGGTACTCCCAAGAGAAGTAGATGATGGCGGACGCGGCGAAGAGGCCGCCGACGCTGTACAGGACGTGCTCGAGACGGAGCATACTGTCTGGGCGGAGACTGCAGGGTTTATAACACTATTGTTGGAAGGAACAGGCGGAAAACGACAATAGGGAAAAGAAATATTTAAAAAGGCTTGAAGTGGTGGAGTGGAGCATGGGAAAACGCGGTCGTCCGACTCGTTCCGTGATTCGGCAGAACCTCGTCGAGATTCTCCACTTTCAAGGCGAAGCGTACGGCTACCAATTGTATAAAGCCTACAGAGAGATCTTCACCCCGGTGACGTTGCGCGTCATCTACTACCACTTGAGCAAGGGGCAGAGCTTGGGGGAGTTCGAGGTCGCGGGCGTGAAGAAGACGACGGGCAAGTACTCGTGGGGGCCGGAGGCGGAGCGGATCTTCTACAAGCTCGGCGCGAAGGCGAAAGCCGCCGTCCTCCCGGAAGTCAAGGCCTTCTACGACAAGAAGCAGTAAGTAAGACAAAAATAATATTCTCGGACAACAGACACGAACACGAGGAGCGCTACCGGCCTCAGGCGAGCCTCTCGCGATAACGACCACGATGAGCGACGGGGGACCTGCCCCCTCCGGGGTGGTCGCGACGCCTCGGAGCGACCCGCGAGTGCTCCGCACGAGCATGTCGCGGAAGGAGCGATGAACGAATCGATAAGGCGAGCAGCCGGTAGCGCTCCGAGAAGAAAGAAAAATTTAATCTAACCAATCCTATCGAGCACGCCATGCGCGTCGTTCCCGCGCGACAAGCGCTCGAGGTCCTTCCACCGCGCGCCCGCGTCGGCGCGGAACCGCATCGACAACAGTTCAACGTCGCGGTTCGAGACGCGCGCGAGGCGATCGGCCTCGACGAGCGGGTACGGGTAGCCGAAGAAGACGGGGTCGGCCGAGAGCGGCAAGAGCTGCGCGGCGACGTCGCGCGCGAGTCTCTCGTCGCCGTCCACGTCGAGACGGAACGCATACGAGGACTTCTCGTGCAGCTTGACGAGTGAGAGGAAAATCTTGCTGTCGACGCCGAGCGGGTAAAGCCACGGCGAAGAAGGCCCTCGCTGAAGGACCGCCTGACCCGCGCCGCGGCCGTCAGCGGTGAGGAGGCCGCTCGTCTTCGCGAGACCGGCGAGGACGATGCGCCGCGAAGCGAGCTCGTCGCGGAGCTTCTCGAGCGCGACCTGTTCGTGACGATTTCTCCCGAGAAGAGGACCGTCCCTGACGACGACGTTGCACGAAGACTCCTTCGCGAACGCGGCGGCGTACTCGCACTCGAGCGCGAAGCGCGCGAGGTTCGCGGCCCGCTCGAGCGGGACTCGTTCGTTGCCGAGCGTGAGCTCCTCGTCGTCGGGACGCAGGAGGAGCGAGAACGCGAGCCCGCCGTGCCCTTTCGCGACGATGACGGGTTTTCCGTCGACGAGGTCGTTCTTGACGAGGACGAACCCTTCGACGCCTTCCGAGAACGTCTTCTTTGCCGCGCCGGCATACGCGACCGCGTGCAGCCGCACGTACTCGACGCGCGCCTCGGGAGCGTCGAAGACCGGCGCGTTCCCGCCGTCGACAAAGAGGAGGACGGGCGGCGAAGAGGAGAAGGAAGCGAGGGAACCCGCGGAGAGCGGGACGTAGTTCTCGGCGACAATCTTCGCCGTCGCGTTCCCGCCGGCGGGGAGCGCGATCTCGTCGCTCGCCGCGCGGCCGGGCGTCGCCGTAATCTCGTCGATGACCGGCTCGAACATGCTGTGGTCGGGAAGGGGGAGAGTTTAAAACGTTTTCGTAATAGTTAAACGAAATTAAGTCGAGCTAAAATAATTGCCCGCCTCACGCGCCGAGCTCGGTGAAGAAGAAGTACGGCGTCCCGCCGGCGTTGCCCGGCTTCTCGTTCTCCGCGACGAGCATCTGGAAATCGTGCGTCGCGCCGTTATAGCCGGTCGAGTCGTTGTCGATAATCGTCGCATAGACAATCTCATCATTCACGTCCGCGAGGAGGATCATCTCGAAATCGGTCGTCTGCACGGCGCCGTCCACGAACGTGTACGTGCTCGGGCAGTAGTCCATCGTCCGGCCGCCGACGAGGAACGCCGTGTGCGCGGTCCCGTTGAACGTGTTCGTGACCGAGTCCCCGTCGCTCGACGCCTGGTCGAGATACAACTCTTCCGCCGCGACGTGCACGGGAGTGGCGCAATCAATCGATGACCAATCGATCGTGTCGCTGCGCGACGCGTAGATCTCGCCGTTGATGGAGGTGCCGTTCCCCCACTCGTACAAGGACTTGTTGTTCGCGTCGGCGAGGATGATGTTCCCGCTGATGTTGCCGTAATAACCTTGCCAGCTCTGCGTGATGGACATGCCGTTGATGTCGAGCGGCGTGACGTACCCGCCCTGCGCGCTCACGTTCGTCGCGTTCATCGTCGACAGGTTGCGTTGCGAAGCGGCGCCGGGCGTCAGGCCGGTCGCGGAGACGGGGACTGCCGCAGCGGGTTGGAGGAGCGCGAGGAGCGTGAAGAAGAGGAAGAGGAAGAAGAACCCTGTCGAGAAGAGCCGGTTCGCCGTCGTCCGTCGCATCGTCATCACCTGTGTCGTCACTGTCGCCCGTGGGCGGTCGTCATTGTCGTCGAAACGTTACGGAATTGTTCGGAAGTGTTTTGGAAAAGGTTAGGAAGTGTTTCGGGAAAGGGTTTTGAAAAACGGTTTTGGAAGGTTGGTGTGCAGAACAGTTTTAGCGAGCGGGGAGTGCCGGTCGTTCGTAGAGGAGGTGCTCGTTCCGGGCGCAGGGTTTGCGCGAGAGCTTGAACGCGACGGCGTACGTGTTCCCGGCCGGCGTCGTCAGCGCGAGCGTCTTCAAGTCCTTCTCGTCCAGGCTCTCCGAGCAGACGCAGAGCTCGATTTTTCCCTCCGCGATGGCGTGGACGCCGAGGGTGCGCATCTCCGGCAGGCGGTGCTCGACGCTCCAGAATGCTTTTTCGAGGGCGTAGCGGACCTCGGGGTCGTCGTGGAACCAGATGCGGAGGATGACTTTGTTGTAGTCGCTCAGCTTGAGGAGCTTCTTCTCGACGAAATCGTTCGCCGTCGCGATGAGGAAGCTCTGGTCGGCGGCGAGGCGGTACTTGAGCCGCGGCAACCCTTTGTCCCGGTTCGGGATCCGTTCGCTCACGACGAGGCCCGCCATTTCGAGGAGCCGGAGTTGTTGGCTGATGTTCGCGATGCTCGTGCTGGACCGGGCCGCCAGTTCGAGGGGGGAGAGCGGCTCTTGGGCGAGCAGCTTGAGGATCTCCCACTTGCTTGCGGTAAAGAGCGTTTCGAGTTCCATTCCTTTCACCTTTGTCGCAACTCGCGCGGATTTCCGACCACACAGGTCGGGTTTTCTCCACACTAGGATAAACATTAGATATACTTGTATATAAATGTTTCGGTTTTTGCTGTAGTACTGCAGTACAAGAAGCAGTGAACTAGTCGAGCCGAGAAAAGCCAAAAATAAAAATATAAATCTTACATAATAAGTTAATAATCTTACATATTAAAACTAAATAAATAACATTATAAAAACATTTATAAATAAAATCTTACAAGATAGGATTATTTCGGAAAGAAGAACGTTCGTGACGACAAGCACCACAGGAGCGGCACGCCCTTGACGAGAACCACGACGACGAGAAGCGCAACGACGAGAAGCGCGACGACGGACGACCCCGCGACGACAATCTACGAGTCGAACGAAACACGACACGCCGCCGCCCCAGACCCGACACGAGGCATTCAGGAAGCGCTCTTCTCGACGGAACCCGCCGTCCCCCTCTCCATCTTCTCGACCGAGCTGAGCGCGTTGCAAGCGGTCGTCCGCTACCTCTCCGAAGCGCGAAAGCTCTCGTTCACGGAGATCGCCGCGCTGCTCAACCGAAGCCCGAAGACGGTCTGGACGACGTACGCGCACGCGAAAGAACTCGCGTTCACGTACACTGAAGACGCGCTCGCCATCCCCCTCTCCCGATTCTCGCGCCGCGACTTGGCGCCGCTCGAAGCGCTCGTCACGTATCTCCTGCGGCTCGGCTTCTCGAACGTCGAAGCCGCGAGACTCCTCAAGCTCGACCCCAGGACGACCTGGACGGTCGCGAAGCGCGCCGAGCGAAAACGCGCGACGAACGCCGAGAACGATCGGCAGGAGGTGGCGCGATGAACGCGACCTCGACGAACCCGACGAAGAGGCCGCTGGCGACAGCGCCGCGCGCGCGGCTCTCCCTCCTCATCCTGCTGCTGCTCCTCGCCCCGCTCTGCGCCCACACGATACTCGCGGACCCGACGGGCGCGAACATCGTCTCGAACGTGACTGAGACGGTGGCGCCGGCGAGCGCGGGGTCGAGCACGACGGCGGGCGGCAGCTTCACGACGCTCGTCTTGAACGCGACGACGCAGAGCCCGCGGTGGAAAGCGTACGTCGGTAACGTGACCGGCACGTTCGCCTTGCGCGACGCGGAGAACAAGACGTTGTACGACTGGGGCGTCGCGTCAGCGTCCGGCGAGGTGTTCGCGACGCGGTTCGACGTCTCGTGGACGGGCATCACGTGCGCGGCGAACGCGACGCTGACGGCTGAGCAGGCCGCGCTGAACATGTCCTCGACGAGCGTGGACACCATCAACAAGACGTTCGACCAGAAAGTGCACCGGGAGTTCTACGTCGGCACGACGCGGGTCGCGAACAGCACGTGCTGGTCGATCGCCACGTACGTGAACAGCGCCGCGCAAGCGGCGACGGAGAACGCGGACTTCCAGGAAGTCCTCCTCGAGAACGGCGCAGGAGAGCTCATCTTCGCCGCGCTCATCAAGCAGGGAACGATCGGGTTCGACAACGAGCGGTACGACTTCCAGATGATCGTGCCGGAAGACGAGTACGCGGCGACGCCGCACACGTACTACTTCTGGCTCGAGCTGAGCTGAGAACGGCGCGACAAGGAGAACAAGAGCGAGAAGGAAGAAGAAGGAAGAACAAGAAGAAGAAGAAGAAGGAAGAACAAGAAGAAGAAGAAGAAGAAGAAGAAGGAAGAACAAGAAGAAGAAGAAGCGGAGAAGAATGAAGAAAAAGTCCGGGCCTCGCGGCCCGGAGTTAAGTGACTTCACCGTCTTCCGACGATGAAATCCCGGTGGTAACAAAGGTGGTGGCTCAGTATGAAGTCCTCAGCTTACGTCAACGATCCTGACTCCTCAGCCTGGAAGACGATCGTTCCGGTGCAAGCGCCGAACGGGTTGGGCGGGACGTAGAGTCGCCAGTACGTCGTGTTCACGACGGGCGTTCCGTCGACGATCTGCTGGCTCATGTTGAAGTCGGCGATCATCTCGAACGTGCTCGACAAGGGAGTCGACGTCGTCCAACCCTCGCCTTCGACGAAGCTGTACCGCTCGTTCTCAATCGTGATGTTGCCGATGGTGCAGTTCACGGCGAGCCCGTCGCCCTCCGTGCGGCCGTAGCCCTTCAGGCTGATGTTAATGTCCATGTTCCCGATGTTCGTGATGTTCGCGGGGACTTGCGCGGAAGTGTCGCCGACGGCGAGGTTGCCGTAGTCGATCGTGTACGTCGCGTTGTTCGTGCTGATGTTCAGCGCGAAGAGCGGGTTGATCGTCGTCGTGTTGTACGAGTCGTCGGTGCTGTTCACGCTCTCGTTGAAGGTGTACGAGTCAGTCACGGTGACGTTGCAGATCCAATTGGACCCGTTGTTCGCGTGATAGTAGACGACAAAGTTGCACGTGAAGTTCGCGAGTTCGGCGAGGTCGCCGTACGTGACGTTCTGCGTGCAGCTCGCGTTCGTGTAGTGGTCGTTGTGGTCGTCAAGGCTGTCGAAGGTCGCTTCGTTGCCGTCGTAGAAGACCGCGCTCACGTTCGAGATCGTGGCGCCGCCGTTCCAGTCCCGGACGGTCGCGTTGCACTGGACCACGACGGTGGAGCCGGCGCTCAGGTAGACCGGGTCGGTGACTGTGACGAGGAGTATCTCTGGTTTCGAGTCGGTGATATTCACCCTGACGTCGACGCTGACGTTCGAGTAGTTCGCGTGGAAACTGTAGCTGTAGGAGTAGAAAGCGTTGAAGAGGACGACGATGAAGAGGAGCGCGAGGATGCCGCCGGCGAGGTAGCGTTTCGCCGTTCCGTCGTTCCGTGAGCCGTTCATCGTTTTCACCGTTTCAATCAGGAAATGCGTTCTTGTTCGTCAGTGTGAGTCGTTCTATGCTGAGGCGATCTCCGTGTAAAAGTAATACGTGGTCGGGGCCTCGTTGATGTCGCTCTCCGCGACGATGAGCTGGAAGTCGTACCTGTTGCCGTCGAGGGCGCCGTCGAAGCCGTACGCGCCGTTGTTGATGATCGCGGCGTAGATGAGGTTGCCGGTCGCGTCCTGGAGGAGTATCTCTTGGAAGTCCGCGGTCGTGTTCTGGGTCTGGCGCGTGTCGTTCACGAAGAGGGCGACGGCGCGGCACGTGTTCTCCAGGATCGGCTGCGTGCCGACCGTGAAGGCGGAGTGGTTCAGGTTCGCGAAGGTGTAGTTGATGCTGTCCGACTCGAAGCCCGTCATGTTGAGGAGCGTCTGTTCAGTCGCGACGGTAGCGTTCTCAGCGCACTCGACGCCGGTGAAGAGGAGCGCGTTTTCGCGCGACGCGTAGACTTCGCCGGTGAGGGTGAACCCCACCATTGACCAGTCGTAGAGCGTGTTCCCGTTCGTGTCGTCCAACGTGAGGATGCCCGAGACGTTCCCGACGTAGCCTTTCCAGCGCTGGTCTTGCTGGGTCGCGTTGATGATGGCGGTCGTGATGGTGCCGCGGGCGCTCGTGAATTCCCCGCCGGTGCCGACGCCCATCGTCTCGGTGGAGAGGTTGCCGAGGACCGCGCCGGAGACGGCGAGCGCGTGGGGGAGGACGGTGACGAGGATAGCGCTCCCGATGAGGAGTATGAGGAGTATCGTCGCCAGTCGGTCGCGGGGGTTGTTCATCGTTCACGTCACCGTTTCAGTTCGAGGGTTTTGGTCGTTCTTGTTGGGAAGGAAGGGTTGTTCTTGAGTGGTTGTCTTGGTCGGGAGTGGTTGTCTTGGTCGGAAGGGACAGTTCGTTTCTGGTTGTCGTGGCGCTGGTTCTCTTGTTCTCGTCGTGCTGGTTCTCGTCTTCGTTCCGCGTTCGCGGTTCGCGAGTCGTCTTCGTGCTCGCAGGGTTGGTTCCGGCCTCGGAAGGGAGTTATAGAAAAGGTTTAGAGGCCGGAGGGTGTGCTCAACCGACGAAGTCAACCCAAAAGTAATACTGGGTGACGTCGACGTCCGTCCCGTGGCCGTCTTCGGCGACGAGGAGTTGGAAGTCGCAGTACTGGCCGTTGTAGCAGAGGAGGTCATCGAACTTCTCCGCAGGATCCTTGTCTTCCATGATGGTGCCGAAGACCCAGGAGTCGACGGCCGCGACTTTCGTCGAGTCTTGGAGGAGGAAGTTCGGGAAGTTCGCCGCTTGGTAGACGTCGCTCTGCCAGATGTATGTCGTCGGACACGTCGTGACCGTTCTCGATGCAATCTGGAAGTCGGGGTGGTTCGTCACATTATATGTATTCGTGACATTGTCATAGTCGCCGGCATTGATGCCGTACGTCGTGTGGAAGTCAGCAGCATCGGCAGCCCAGACTGCGCAGTCGACGCTCGCCCAAGTCGGGCTATTTGAGAGGGTCGCGTAGACTTGTCCGCGCGGCTCGGCGACCGACCAGTTGTAGAACGTGTTGTTGTCCGCGTCGTCCAAGGTGATGTAACCCGACACGTTTCCGTAGTAGCCTTGCCAGGCACGGGTCTGCGAGATACCGACGATGGTGACCGCCGATATGTCTCCTGCGAGAGCGGAGATGTTCACGGCAGCGTAGTTGTCAGGGTCGAACGTGCTCGTCGCGCCCTTCGTGAGGGTTGTCGGCGCTGTCGGGTCGGCCGCCGCGAACGCGTACATCGCGCCGAGGAGCATAACGATGATGCTGACGAACAGAACACTCACTATTTGGGGGGTCTTCATGCTGGCTCACCTATCCACCGTTTTTTAGGACGAGCGAGCGGCGGCTGCTGCCGGGTCGTTCCGCTCTCCCGTGTTACCGTCTTGAAGCAGAACCGTGTGGTTCGGCTTCCACCTTTGTCGCAACGACACACCGACGAGAGTCGATGTATCTTAGTATACGATTTAGTATACAAATATATAAACCTTTCGCTCGCGTTTATAAAGAACCGGCCGAAAGCGCGAAAACGAGTTCGAGAACCGCCCTCCCGGGACCCGACGAACCCGAAACGGGAAAAAACAGGACAGAACGTTAGAAGAAATTATTCCGGACGAGAAAAACCGTTACGCACCCGTCGACAAGAGCAACGCCAATTCATACTTCGACCGGACGTGGCGCGCGCGTTCCGCCACCGACGGCAGTTTGAACGAACCCTCCATCCACGTCGCGAAATCGTTCCGCTGCGGCGTCACGTGATGATGGAAGACCGCCTCATCCATGACGAGCAAAGCAGCGCGCAGCTCCTCGAGAGTCACCACCTTCCCGCCGTCCTTCAGCACGAACTCCTGTCCGGGCGGCGCGCGGCGCGCGGCGAGAGCTGCAGCCGTCACGTTCTCTGCAGTCGTCACGTTCTCGCGCGCGATGTTCGGCGTGATAATCGGCGTGATGTTCGTCGTTGCGCCACTCATGCTCGTCGTACTCGGAGAGGACGTCTGAGCCGAAGTTTCTGGAACGAAACTCTTGAGACTATCACTATACGTATGAGGGCCATACGCGGCGGGAGAACTCTCTTGACGCGAGCTCTCTTGACGCGAGCTCTCTTGACGCGAAGTCTCTTGACGAGGAGTCTCTTGAGGATCTTGACGAGAAGCAGACGCGCCTGACTGGTTCGACGCGTCCATGCTCGAGACGAACGTCGCGTGCGCGCGAATCGAAGAGACGATACCCTTCAACTCGAGAGTCTTCTCGGCGATCTCCGCCTCCAACGCCTCGACCCTGCCGCGAGCGGCGCCGATCTCGTCCTGCTTCGACACCCAGTCGCGCTCGAGCTCCTGCAACTCGGCGATCTTTCGCGAGAGCGCCTCCTCGTACGAGCGCGCGCGAGACTCGCGCTCCTCGCTCTCCTTCCGCTGCGCGTGGTGCGCCTTCATCCGCTCCAACGCGGCGTTCAAGTCGTCCTCGTCCACGGCGTATCCTCGCTCGCGGAGGAACCGCGCCAACCCGTCGAAAAACCCGGGTCGCGAAAGAGGCTCTGCGCGTTGAACGCCGAGTTCAGACTGGTCGCGGGGAGCGTCGCGAGCGTCACCGCTCGGCATCTCGTGATGGACGGTGCTGATCGCGCGCTCGAACTGCGCGATTTGCAGCGCGATCTCGTCGTCGTGGAGTGCCGGCTTCCGCCGCTCGAGTGGAGCGCGCGCGGGGATGACGACGGGCTCTTGCCTCGGCTCGTCCAACGCCTTCAACCGCTCTTTCAACTGCGCGGACGAGAAGGGGAGTTTCGACGGTGAAGCGGCCGATGCAGTTCCAGTGTTAGGGGCGCTCGCGGCAGACTGCGGCGCACTCGACGAGAAAGTCGACGTCGTGGGAAGTTTGCCGTCCCTCTCCAGATGGTGGCTGACGATGGCAGGGCGTTCTCCAGGCTTGTGCGGCAAGGGCTTCTCGTACAGCTCGACCGCCGCGTCTTTCGCCGCACGCGACGGCTGCTCGAGCGCGTCCTCTTTTTGGAAGAACGACGTGACGTTCTCGATAATCGTCTTGAAGACCAACACTCACCCCTCCCTTCACCCTCCGCACACGACGAGATTTATAAACATTACGTCGTCGTGGGACCCGAAGCCGTCGCGACGAAGGTTTCGCGCGTTCGGAGCAGGGTGGTTTTCGTTCCGTTCGACGGTTCCCCGGGTTTCCGCTCGAAGACGAGTCAAGAGAAGAGAATAAGAAGAAGAACAAGAAGAACAAGAAGGAGAAGAAGAACAAGAAGGAGAAGAAGAAAAACAAGAAGAAGACGAGAACAAGAGCGCAAAAACTCTCAAGTCAGCTCATAATAGATAGTGATGGTCGTCGCGCCAGCGCCCGCGTACTCGCGCAGCAACGCGGGAACATCCGTCACGTAGTCAGCGAGCCCTTGCTCGCTGAACGAGTCCTGGTTGATCTCGGTGACGAAGAGCAGCGGCTCCGCGTCCCCCTGGTCGTACTCGACGTTGCTGCTGTCATCGTAACTCGCGTCCCACAGGATGCCCGTCGTGAAGTTCCCCGTCGCGTCGCTCGCCGCGAGGGGGACGTACTCGACCGTCCGCTTGAACACCTCAAGCGATTTCGAGGCGAGCGGCGCGTTCGTGCCGTTCGTCCACCGCGCGTTCACGCTATCATTGAACCCGGTCATGTTGAGGAGCGCGTCCGCGTCCGTGAAGTCATCCGACGTCGCGGCGCCGGTGGACGTGCGGCCGAGAGCGTGGAGGCTGGCGAACCGGACGTCCGTGCCGGTACGGACGAAGAACAAGTGACCGGTCGTGTCCGCGATGTTGAAGTACCGGTAGACCGTCTTATTCTTCGCGTCGTCGAGAGTGATGTTGGAGTAAACGCTGCCGTAGAAGCGCGCGTACGCGCTGACGTGAAACGTCCTATTGGCGTCGTTGTTCGTCTCGCTCACCTCGTCCACGAGGTCGTCAGGGTCGACGCGCACGAAGAACGAGTTCGGCCCGACGCGGAGCGTCGTCGTCCGGTTGACCGTGACGTTCTCGTCGCCGGCGAGGACGGTGATGACGGCATCAGCGCCGAGCTGGACGCCGCCAGCGTCCGGGTCGCCCTTGAAGAGCCGGACTTTGAAGTTCTCCGCGGCGGTGAGCCCGATGTTCTTGACGGTGGCGAAGACCCTGACCGTGACGCCTTCGCGCAAGTCTGACGTGTTGATGGTCAGCCACTCCGTCGTCGTGAAGAGGTCTGGCGGCGTGACGTTCAAGGTGTAGTTCTCCGCCGACCACGCGTCATTGCCCGCGATATCGTAACAGCGGACTCCCCAGACGTACAGTCCGGGAGCGAGGGAGACGAGCGTCGCGAACGAGTTCTTCACGCCGGACGTGAGGCCTTGCGCTTTCGTCAACGTCTGGTTGGGCAGCCACAAGCCGTTCGTGAAATCTCCATACAACGTACAGTTCTCCAAGTTGAGGTCGTTCGGCGTGAAGTTGAACTGGACGCTGCCCGCGCCGCGCGTCGCGAAATCTCGAGGTTCGTCGAGCGTGACGGTCGGGTCCGTGTGGTCCTCTTCGTACGTCACGTTCACGCCGATGAAGTTCGTGCCGTACAGGATTGAGTTCGCGGTGCCCGAGTAGTAGAAGTTGCCGCGCACTTGCAGGCCGTCGTTGAACTGGCTCCAGTTGGGGAAGATCGACGCGCTGAACTGGCAGGAGAGGCTATCCGGGCTCGCGGTCGTGCTGCTCACGAAGGCCTTCGAGCAGATGCGCACCCACGTCGAGCCGTTCAGCCAGTCGAGGTAGAACGTTCCGACCGCAGTCCCCTGATACTTTATCCAGGAGATCGAGACGTTCTGGATTTCAGACCCGGGCGTGATCCCGGCAGTCTCCATCGTCGCGGTGACGTAGTTGTTCGCGTTCTTCGCGAGGATGCCGTGCGCCTCCCAGTTCGTGTCGGAGACGTTCACGTTCGAGACCGTGCACCCGTTCGCGTCCGTGCACGCGGTCGGGACGAGGTCTAACGTGTACCGGCTGATGTTGATGGTGAGGTTGTACACGCTGCTGTTCCCGAGGCGGAGCGCGGCGTCATAGCAACGCACCTGCCACGTGAGCGCTTGCGTCATCGTGTACGTCCGGTCGAAGTAGTACGTCGTCTCCTTGGCGGGGCTCGTGACCGTGCCGTTCGCGTTCCCGTTCACGTAGAGCGTGCAGTTCCGGATCGTGTTCGTGTCGGTGACGCGGAACGCG
>DASH01000024.1 GCA_002503705.1 Candidatus Woesearchaeota archaeon UBA153
CACCACGGCGCCCAGAAGTCGAGGATGGTCTTGCCCTTCTGCACCTTGTCGAACTCTTCAGGAGTGATGTTCAATACCATTGCGTTCACCTTATCGTTCTTGCACCTTGCGCGGTGTGCTGCTCTCTGCACTCCGCCGGTCCTATAAAAGCGTTCCCTTGAAGTGCTTGAGTGTGCGAAGACTTTGCACTACCGTCAGTTCTTCTTCAGCTTGGCGATGGCCTCCTCGACCGTCACGACCGCCTCGTCGCTCGTCGTCATCGTCTTCAGCTTCACCTTGCCCTCCTCGAGCTCCTTCCTCCCCGAGATGAGCACGTACGGGATGCCGTAACTGTTCGCGAAGTCCAGGTTCTTGCTGATCGACTTGCTGTTCAGGTCGAGATCCGCGTTGATCCCCGCGTTCCGGAACTTCTCCGCGATCGTGAAACACTCTTTCTCAGTCTTGATCGGGATGATGAACACCTTCACGAGCGTCTTCTTCGCTTCGACGTTCCGCTCGCGCAACACATCCATGATCGGCTCGAGGCCGAACGAGAACCCGACGGCGGGATATTCTTGCTTGCTCTGCAGGAACCCGCCGACCATCTCATCATACCGGCCGCCGCCGCAGACCGACGACGTCACCTTGCTTCCGGGCACGAAACCCTCGAAGACCGTGCCGGTGTAGTATGCCAGGCCGCGGCTCAAGCTCGGGTCGAACACGACGTTCTCCACTCCCTCGAGATACGAGAAGAGCTCGAGCAATTGCTTCACGCCCGGCGTCTCGCCGAGGTACGCCTTCACCTTTGCGAGCTTCTCTTCGTTCGACGCGCCGGACAGGCTCAGCTCGACGATGAACTCCACCGCTTCCGGCGGAATCCGCTTCTCACCGAGCTCTTGCTTCACCGCCGCGAGGCCGACCTTCTTGATCTTGTCGAGCGTCAGCATGGCGTCGATTGCCTTCCCCGCGGGGACGCCGCCCTTCGCGAGCAGCTCCTCGAGCAGCTTGCGGTTGTTCACGACGATCGTGACCGGGATCTCCAACGCCTTGAACCCGGCGAGGCCGACCCGGATGCACTCCGCGTCCGCGAGCATCGTCTTCGCGCCGACCATGTCCGCGTCGCACTGGTAGAACTCGCGGTAGCGGCCGAGCTTCAACGGCCCGTCTCGGTAGACTCTGCCGATCGCGTACCGCTTGAACGGCATCTTCAATTGCGGGTTCATCCCGACGAAACGGCAGAACGGCACCGTGAGGTCGTACCGGAGGGCGAGCTCGCGACCACCCTGGTCTTTGAACTTGAACGTCTCCTTCAGAATCTCGGCGCCGCCCGCGTACTTCGCGCCGAGCACGTCGAACCGCTCGAACGTCGGCGTCTCCAACGGGTTGAAGCCGTACCGCTCGAAAACCCTCGACAGCTTGCCGATAAGCTCCTCCCTGAGGATCTTCTCCTCCGGCGGGAAATCACGGACGCCCTTCGGCAATTGGAGTTCCATGGAGTGTCACCTTGTCAGTTTTCTTCCGTTCTTCACGTCTGCTTCTGTTTCGCGTTTTCTCCTCGTTCTCCGTTCGCAGTTCACGTTCCTTCGTGATTTATATTATTAGTTGTTCCGGGTGAAAAAAGGGCCGCTGGCGAGAGTCGAACTCGCGTCTGGAGATCCACAGTCTCCCATCCTAACCGTTAGACGACAGCAGCCATCGTATTCGAGTATGAGCGTGAGAAAACGACTTCGAGGTAGTTGGGTCTCGCCTACCGGAAATGAAGACAACCAACTCGAGTCATGGTACTGCCCTGAACACGCTTCGAGTATATAAGTCTTACTGAAAAGAAGCCCTCGGACAGCACCGTTACCGGCCTTAAGGGCGAACACCTACGAGTGAAACTTGCGGGGCGACAAGGGGGTTGTCCCAGCCGGGTGTCCTCGGAGTGCGTCCTCGGGACCCGGCCGGGGCTCCGAGAGCTTCGCTCGAGGTCGTCCCAGCCGGGGAATGTCGCCCAACGGTTGAAGAAACGAGTGTGAGCAGGACAGTAACGGCGCGAGAAAAAGAGACTTCTAGATAATCTCGTCCAACGGCCGCCGACGAGCGGTGTTCGGAACGCGGCGAGCGGACTTGGTCGGTCTCTTCTCAGCGGCCTTCTTCGAAGGCGTCGTCGCGGAGTTCCCCGTGGCGATTTTCTTCTTCGCCATCGTTCTCTTCGTCGTCGCGACGGGTTTCCTCGCTATCGTCGGTTTCGCCACTGGCTTTGCAACAATCCGTTTCACCGCACTCTTCTTCACGACGCTCTTCTTCGACGGTCTCTGCCCGAGTCTCGGCTTCGCCGTCGCGTCGCGCAACTCGGCCGGCGACACCCAAACCTCTTTCTTCTCGTCGACGAAGAGTGCGTCCGGCGTCTCTCGTGCCGCTTCACGCTCGACGAGCACTCTCTTCCCGCGCGGGCCGAAATGCTCTTGAATCTTGCGCTTCACCTCTTCGCGCGTGTGCTTGAAGACGACGTACCGCTTGTGGAAGATGACATTGCAATACTTGCAGTAATACCCGGTCTCGAGCGTCCCGATGACGTCGCTGTTGCAGACCGGACACCCTTTCGTGACGCGCATGGACGGGAACCCCTTCTCGAGAAACGCTTTACTGCGTCGGAATCTTCTCGCACGCGTACTGTCGGACAATCGTGCCGCCCGCGCACGTCGCAGCGCACGCGTTCGGGTACGTGGTGTACCAGTGGTTGAGGCGCGCGCAGACGGGAGAGTAGCCGGTGCAGGACGCGCAGTCGTACGGTTCCACGACGGTTCTCAGCCCGTTGTTCGCGACGACGTTCCCCGTCACGCCGTTGTGCGCGATCGCGTCCGCGCTGCCGAAGTCGTACGCGCTGAAGACGCCGACGACGCCTACGATGCCGACGATGAGGAGGATGACGAGTATCGTGCGTTCCACACAGACCACCTGCGCTTTTTCTTTCTTCTGTTCTTCAACGTCGTGATTATTTAAAGCTTTTGGGTCTGCGTCTCGTTTCGTTCGAACTCATGACAACATTTATAAACCCTCGTCGCGGGTGAAACGGGTAGTCTCAGAGGTGAGGTGACCTTCCCATGCGGTTCAACAAGCGTGCTTCTCTCGAAATCGGCGTCAACACTATCGTCATCCTCGTCATCGCGATGATGCTCCTCGGACTCGGGATTGGGTTCATCCGCGGACTCTTCAGCAAGGCGGGAGAACTCCCTGGTCTTATTGATACGGGGTCTTGGGAGAACCCTCCGACCGCCTCGGAACCGATCAAGTTGACCCCGAGCAGTATTGAGATTAAGGGTGGCGACTCGAAAGATGTCAAGGTTGGCGTCTACAACACGAAAGGCACCGCGATGGAGTTCTCGGTGACGATACCGAGTTGTACTGGTGGTGTCAAACCGAAGATTGAAGCGCTCTCATCGAATATCCCTCCTGGAGAGAGCAAAGGGTTCAAAGTGATTGTGACTGCCGTTGACACAAAAAATGGCGCTGACGAACCCCCTCGATTGGCTCCGAACAAGTATATCTGTAAACTACAAGGGGCGCAAGTTACGCTCAACGCTGACGGAACGACGACTCCTG
>DASH01000001.1:0-11875 GCA_002503705.1 Candidatus Woesearchaeota archaeon UBA153
CGTGTTCGTCGGATCGGAGAGTTCGCTTGTTAGGACCGCCCCTTTGATGACGACGACGATGTCCGAGTCATCCGTGGAGATATAACCGACTTGCGTCGCGGTGAGGTCGGTGCCGGAGTTTTCCGTGTTGACGTGGACGATGGGGTTGAGCGTGTTGGTCGGGTCGATGGCGAGGAGCCATGGCCGCGCCTCGGTCTGGATGCCGGCGGCGCTCTCGACGGTGATGCGGCCGAGCGTGTACAGGTCAGGCGTGACGAGCGGCGCTTGCGCGCGGTAGGAGAGCGTCGTGCCCGGCTCGACGCTCGTCCAGGTCAGCGTCCGCGAGTCCGAGCCGGTCGCGAGCTGCGCGCCGCCGGTGTCGACGACGTCGAAGGCGAGGGGGAGCCGTTCCGTGACGATGACGAGGCCGGGGAGCGCGTCGCGGCGCTCGATTTTCATCTTACTCTCGAACGGGCCGAGCCACGGGTCGACGCTCATCGGCGCCTCGCGGAGGATGTCGTACGAATATGAGGTGGCGACGTCGAACGAGGAGGCCATCGTCGTGTTCACGCGGTCGGCGTTCACGACGACGAAAAGGCCGTACGTTCCCTCCGCCGTTGTTGAGTGAAATTCTGCGCGATAGATGCCGTTCGAGACCTCCGCGATCGTGTCGTCGTCGGTCGAGAGCGAGCGCGTCACGTTCCCGGGAGCCGTGATGAAGAGCTCGACGTTCGCGCCGGAGACGAGGAGGCCGTCCGTGTCGAGGACGGCGAGGAGGAGTTCGGCGGTCTCGCCGGGAGCGTAGACGGGCTTGACGCTGTTCACCGTCGCGACGCCGGTCTCGACGTACGCGGGATCGGTGGCGTTGAAGGTGATCACGTACTCCTCTCCCGGCGTCAAGTGTTGGATGAAATCCCAGGTGCCGGCGCACGTTTCCGCAAACATGTCCCACGCGGCGCACTTGTACAGCGCGTCGCCGCTCGCGACGCGCGTCATCTCTCCGGTCGCGAACGTCGTGCCGCTCGGGTCGAGGGAGAGCGTGTCGACGATGCGCAGTCCGCGCGTGCGGAACCCTGTCGCCAAGGGGGTCGGCGCGCCGAGCACGACGACGATGCCGCGCGAGGCGTTCACCCCGCGGAGCGTCAACGAACGATAGCGGCGTTCGCGCTCGTTCGCGTCAGGCGTGAGACGGACGACGACAAGCGAACTGTCGGGCAACGCGGCGGCACGCGCTTCGAGCTGGTCGAGCGGCGCGGCAAAGAAGTTCTTGCCGTCGCTCGCGGTCATCGTGATCGAGGGGTTAAGTGAAATTCCTCGCGTGTCGCGAAGAGAGAACCTTCGGCTCTCGTCGCGAGCGAGCGCCGCTCTCGACGCGTCGCGGAGAAAAGCGTCGCCGGAGAGGGACTCGAGGAGCGCTGTCGCGTCAGCGAACGTGGCGGAAGGCGGGCTCGAATCCGACGTCCGAGGGAGGGGAAGAGTTGACGCGCCACCGTCGACGACGGTGAAGTTGAGCGTCGCGATGACCACGCCGCGCGCATCGGTGAGGAGGACGCGATGCAGCCCCCTCTCGGCCGGCGTGAAGGCGAGCGTCGGCTCAGGGACGCCGAGATACCGGTAGACCGTCGTCGGCGTCTCGAGGCGCAGGCCGTCCGGCACGCCGGCGATGACGAGCCGCAACTGCTCCCCGACGCGCGGTTGCGTCGTGTCGAACGCGTCAAGCGCGTCAAGCGGGCCAAGCGCGTCAAGCGGGCCAAGCGCGCCAAGCGCGCCAGGCGGGTCAAGCGTCACGCTCACGGATGGCCCTTGCGCGAGAACGATGCTGGCGAGGACGAGAGCGAGGAGAGCTATGAAGAGAAGCCGTGCCGACCTCGCCATCCCGTGTTTGAACGCCGTTCCCGTCATGCGCCTCACGTCAGTTCCGTGTAGAAGACGACGCTGGCCGTCGCCCCCGCGTACTCCCGCAACGGCGCGGGAATCTTCGCCTCATAGTCGTACGTCCCGAGATAGCCCGCCATGCTCTCGTTGACCTGCGTGATGAAGACGACGTCCTGCGAGCCGTTGTACTCGGCGCCGCCGTCGCCGGCATCCCACAAGATGCCGGTCTTGAAGCTGCTCGTGTTCGTGCTGTTCACGATGGGGACGTTGAGGACGTCGCGGCGGAAGATCCGATAGTCTCTCGTCTCTTTCGGCGCGTCCGCGGACGTCCACGTCGCGTTGATGTTGTCCGAGTAGCTCGTCGCGCCGAACTGCGCGTCGAGCTCCGCGAAATCATCGAACGCCGAGGCGTTCCCCGCATCCAGACCGAGCGGGTGGAGCTGGAGGAAATTGAGAGCGCTGTCCACGTCGGCGATGAGGATGTTCGTTCCCGTCGCGTTCGAGACGTTCCACGTCCAGACCGGCGTCAAGGCCGCGTTCGTGACGCGGAGCGTGTTGTCAGTCTCGCCGCTGAAGACGGTGTAGAAGCCGACGATGATCGTGCGGAACGCCTTGTTGTTCGTCTCGTTCGACTCGTCGATCGAGCCGTTCGTCGCGTACGGAGGGTCGACGATGACGTACAAGTTGTTCGGACCGATGATCGTCGTGTACGCGACGCTCACCGTCATGTTCTCGCCAAGTTCGAGGCCCGCGATGGGCTGGTTCGTGCCGATCTGGACGCCGCCCGCGTCAGGGTCGCCGCGGTAGAAGCTCACGTTGAACGCGCCGGCGGCGCTCGAGCCGATATTGTAGACGTTCGCGAAGAGCGTGATCGTCTGGTTCTCGATCGGGGAGGAGTTGCTGAACGTGATATTCCCCGTCGTGATGAGGAGGTCGGGCTGCGGCACCGTGAAGTTCCACGTGAAGCTGGTGTTCGCGTTGCCCGCGACGTCGACGCACGTGACGTTCCACCAATGGAGGCCTGAGGACAAGCCCGAAATCGTCTCGTTGAGCGTCGTCCCGACCGCGACCTGCGCATACGTCTCGTTGTACCAACCGCCGTCAATCGTCAGCTCGCACGTCACGTTCGGGGAGAGGTTGTCGGTCACGGTGAAGTTGAAGAAGACGGTGCTGTTCGCGGTGAGGTTGCCGTCGGGCGGGTTATGCATGATGACGGTCGGCCCGGTCCGGTCGACGTACAAGAGCCGCGTCGCGGGAGCGTACGCGTTGTGGAACGCGCCGCTGTCGATGCAGTTCACCGTCCAGTTGAAGACGCCTTCCGGCATCGACGCGTTGACGATCGCGTTCACCGCAGTATTCGTGATGGACGAGTCGACCGTGCTCGGGGAGCCGTTCAGGAAGAGCGTGCAGTTGCTGAAGCCGTCATTGTCGGAGACGTTGACGAGATAGGTGACGCTCACGTTGGAGAGCCACGTTCCCGTCGGCGGAGAGAGGAGCGAGACGTTCGGCGTGATGTTCATCGTGAAGTTCCTCGTCTCGCTCGTGTTGACATGACGCGCGTCGTCCCGGCACGTGACGTTCCAGAAGTGGTGGTCGTCGCCGAAATCGAAGACGGTCAGGTCGTACGGTTGATCGACGAGGACGGGGAGGTTGAGCCCTTCGACCGTGTTGTCGACGGTGAGGTTGCACGTCAGGTTCGTGTCGACCGCATCAGACGCGCTCCAGTTGAAGAGGACGTCGTCGTTGACGGTGAACTGCGCGGCAGAGTCAGGGTCGTGCAACGTGATGTTCGGCGCTTTCGTGTCGATCGTGAAGTGCGAGTAGTTCGACGCCTGCCAGTTGTCGTCCGTGTCACGGCACGAGACCGTCCAGTTATAGTGGCCGTCGGGGAGGGCGAAGACGGGAAAATTGTTGTTCTGGTTCTCGGCGATCGAGTTGTCCGTGTCGTTGTACCAACCGTCGTTGATAGTGAGGTTGCACGCGGCGATGCCGTACGGGTCCTCGGGGAGGTAGATGAGCGTGAGGTCGCTCACGTTGAGCGTCTCGAAATCCGTCGGGGAGAGGAGCGTGACGCGCGGCGGCGCTTCGACGGTGAAGTTCCACGTCGCGCTCATGTTCGCGTTCCCGGCGAGGTCGATGCAGGTCACGTTCCACAAGTAGCTGTAGTCGGGGTAGAGTTTCCAGAACGCGTACGGTTGGCTCTCGTTCACGACGATGTTCTCCCGCTCGTTGAGCGTGTCGATCGTCACGTTGCACGTCAGGTTCGGCGACCACGTATCGTACGCGGTGAAGCTGAACGTGACGTTGTTCCAGTCGACGATGGAGAGGTCGCCGGGCGTGGTGAGCGTGATGTTCGGCGCGTACAAGTCAATCGTGAACGTGCGGTTCTCGCTCCAGCCGGGAATGCCCGCGGCATCGTAGCACCTGACAGCCCACGTGTGCGGCCCTTCGTCATCGACGGTGTAGTTAGCGAAGAAGAAGTTGTACGCGCCGTCGGAAGGCGCGGGGTCGGTCGTGTTCTCGAGCCCGTCGAGGAAGAGGGTGCAGTTCGCGAGGGCGCCGTTCGAGACAGGGATATACTGGAACGTCAGGTCGAGGTAGTAGTTCACGTACGCGTCAGGGTCGGGGAACGTGAGGTTGACCGTCGGCGGGACGAAGACCGTGAAGTTCGCCCAGTCGCTCATGTTCCAGTTGCCAGCGTCGTCGGTGCAGTTCACCGTCCAGTTGTGCGGGCCGTTCAAGAAACCGCCAACGGTGAAATTCACCGGGGTTTTCGCGGGCGAGGAGATGCCGGTTCGGTTCCGCGCGCCGTCAACCCAAAGGTCGCAGCTCATCGTCAGGTCCTGGTCGTCGTCCGCCGTCCAGTTGAAGTTGACGCTGGAGGAGTTGACTTGATCATCGACAGGATAGTTGAGCGCGAGGGTGGGTTTCGCGTTGTCGATGAAGAGGAAGCGCGAGGCGGGCTGGAAACTCTTCAGGAACGTTCCATTATCATAGCAGCGTACCGTCCACGTGTACGTCCCCGCGGGGAGGGCGGCGATCGTCCGCCAGTTGAGCGCGCCGTTCACGATGGGCGAAGCGTTGAGATAGTCGCCCGTGACCGGTCCGGTGAGGAGGCGGACGCTACAATTGGTGAAGCCGTCGTTGTCCGTCGGCGTATACGTGAAGTTGACGAGCGCGCCGCTGCGGTACGCGTTCGGCGCGGGAGTCCCGAGCGCGACCGTCGGGGTCTGGCTCACGTTGAACGCGGCGGGAGCGCTCGAGCCGGTGTGGTTCGCCTTGTCCCTGCACGAGACGTTCCACGAGTAGACGCCGTCAGGAACGTTCGTGACCGGACGGCTCGTCGTCAACAACCTGATCGCGTTGATACCGGTCAAGGTCGTCGAAGCGAGTGACGTGTTGTACTTCAGCGCGCACGTCGCGTTGTAGCTCATCGTGTCGTTCATCTGGAACTGGAAGCTGTACGAGCCGCTCGCGAGCTGCGTGTTCTTCGGACTGATGAGGCCGACGGTCGGCGCGTTCAGGTCGACGATGATGCGCCACGCTGGCGAATACTGGTCGGTGTATCCGGTCGTGTCGGTGCAGTTGACCGTCCACGAATGGTTCCCTTCCGGGACTCCCGCCATGGTGAAGCTGTTCAGCGCGTTGTTCACGATCGGCGTCGAGTTCGTCTTGTTGAAGACGCCGTTGAAGTAGAGGTCGCACTTCTGGAACCCTTCGTTGTCGCTCGCGTTGTAGTAGAGCGTGAAGTCGCCGTCGCTATCGTACGAGTTTGAAGGCGGCGCTTTGAGCGTGACGGTCGGCGGGATGTCCGTGACGTTGAACCAACGCGTCTCGCTCGAGTTCGAATTGGTCGCGAGATCAGTGCACGTCACGCTCCAGTTATGGCGCCCGACAGACAAGGACGCGACGGTAGCATTCACCCACGCGCCGGGAAGCGACGAGAGAGGAGCACCCCTCGGCGTGCTGTCGACGAAGAGCTGGCAGCTCAACGCCTCAGCGCGGTTGTCGTACGCGGTCCAGTTGAACGTGACCGTGCTGTAGTCGAAGACGTGGTCGGGCACCGGCGTGTTGAGCGTGACGTTCGGCGCTTTCGTGTCGACGTGCACGTCCCACGTCTGGCTCGCGTTGCCGAGGTAGCCGCCGGTGTCGTAGCACCGCACCGTCCAGTTGAAGTCGGACGAGATGCCGGACGCGAACGCGAGCGTGAACTGGTTCGTCCCGGGGTTCGTGACCGGCGTGCTGTTCGTCTTGTTGAACAGGCCGTTCACGTAGAGCGAACAGTTCGCAATCCCGCCAGCGTCGGCCACGCGGTACGTCAAGCGGACCGTCGTGTTCTTCGTGTACGTCTCGTCGGGCGGGTTCGTCAGGTTGATGTTCGGCGCGGTCGAGTCACCCACCGTGACTTGCCGCGTCGTCGCGCCCGTCGCGGTCTCGAAGACGTCCGTGGCGATGCAGCGGATATTGTTGACCGAGGCGATGCTGCCCATGATGACGAACGTCGTGTTCGTGCTGTTGCTCTCAGGGTTCCCAATCAGGTTGCCGAGGTTGTGCGGGTTCGTCTCCGTGCCGTTCAGGACGAGGTTCCCCGCGGCCCCGATACTGCTCCACGCGCCCGCGCCCGTGTTCTGCTGCGCGTAGACGTTCGTGTTGACGCAGTAGCCGTACGCGCACGTCGCCTGACAGGTCATCGAGAACGCCTCGTTCTGCGCGATGGTCACGTCCGTCGTCGGGCTGACGAGCGCCACGGTGAGGTCGCCGATCGTCTGGAACGGGACGATGTTCACGTACGAAGTGTCGACGTCCCACTGATGGACGAACGTCGAAGGTTGCGTGCCGTGCGTGTTCTTCACGTTCATGACGAGCTTGAGCCGGTCGTTCCCGTACAGCCGGATGGCGCTCGCCGGGGAGCACGACCCTTGCGCGTCCCCTCCGTTCGGAATGGCGCGGCCGTTCCCCGCGTCGTCGCCGAACTGGCAGATGGGCGTCTCGGTGCCGTTGTTGCGGAGCGCGTAGAGCTTCCACGTCAAGAACGGCGTTCCCGCATCGGCCTCCGAGCTGAAATAGGCGGAGAAGTAGATGGTCGCGGTGCTCGGGATGTACGCGCCGTTCCCGCCGAGGTAGTCGCTCGTCGCGTTCAAGAGGTTGATGAATCCTGTTCCGGGGAGCGTGACCGTCTTGCTGTTCGTTCCGCCGTCGGTGGTCTGCGCGAGGCCGATGTTGCAGTCGCCAGTGCCGGCGCAGTTCGCGCTCGACGTCTCATACCAGTAGCCCGTATAGACGACCGGTGTCCGGTTGACGGTGAAGTGGAGCGTCGGGGTCGCGTTCTGGTTGCCCGCCTCGTCGGAGCAGCGGACGTACCACTCGTACAGCCCGTTCTGGGTGAACCCTCGGATGAAGCTCTGCGACGTCCCTTCCGTGATCGAAGTGTCGGTCTCCACGAGACTCCCGTTCACGTACAACGAGCAGTTCGCCACGTCGCTCAGCGCGTCGGTCACGTTGTACGAAAAGGTGACGGTGCTTCCCGTCTCGACGGAGTAGTCTTCAGGGCTCTCGTTGAAGATCTGCGGCGCGAGCGTGTCGAGACGCAACGGGTAGTTCGTCGAGCCCGACTTCGACTGCCCGTCAGAATCGTTGCACTGGACGTTCCAGAGATAGTTCCCGTCGCTCGTGAAGTTGTAGGAGATCGTGTTCGCGGCGTTCTTCGTGACGCTCGTGATGTTCGCGACCGGGTTCCAACCGCTCTCGTTCGTGTACAGCCTGCACCATTGGAAGCTCGCCGCCGTCGTGTTCGGCGTGAAGACGAACGGGACGTTCAGGAGAGAGTTGCGCTTCGCGCCGTACGCGGGACTGGAGAGCGTCACGGTCACGTTGCCGTACGCGGTATAGTTCCACGTCACGTTGAGCGAGGTGAGGCTGAGGGAGATCGCCGGCGACTGTGTCGACTTGCCGTTCGCGTAGAACGTCGCGTACGCCTTCAAGTAGACATAGTAGTTCGTGCAGGTCGTCGGCCAGTTGTTGCAGTCAAGGTCGTTGAAGCTCGTCGAGCCGGTGCTCGGCAGACCCGACGCGGTCCACGTGAGCGTCGTGGAGGCGACCGCCGCGCTCGTCCCGATGTTCTGCTCGTTCCCGTTCCCTTGCGTCTGGTCGTGGTCGAAATCGCCCTCGTGGTCGCCGTTCTCAATCGTGCACGCGTCAGGAGTGATGGTGAGCGCGGCGACGTACTGGATCCGCTCGATGAACCCGCTCTCCGCCGTCGAGCCGGGAGCGTTGATCGTGACGCCGCAGTACGTGTTGCACGTAATCGTTCCCGTGTTGACTTTCGGACTCGTGTACGAGCACGAGCAAGCGATGGCGCTGCTGTAGAAGCTGTAGAGCGGGTCGAGCCGGTTGAACGGGACGGTGAGCGTCGTGCCCGGCGTGAACGTGGCGATGACCGCCATCTCGCCGTTGCAGCGCTGGCTGGCGAAATCGTAGTCGACGCACTTGTACAGCGTGTCAGCGTTAGACGGGGGGACGAGAGTCATCTCGCCGTCGAGGAAGTCGAGCCTGCTCGGGTCGAGGGCGAAGGCGGCGAGCGACCCGCTCTCATTCAAGTTCAGCTTGGGGTCGACGTGCTCGAAACCGAGGTCGAGGGAATTGGAGAACTTGAGGCCGCGCAGCCTGATCGACGTGACGCCGCCCGAGGCAGGGATGATCTCGACGTCGTAGCGTTGCGCCGGGTCGATGCTGCTCTGGACGATAACGCCCTCCTTGCGGATCTTGACCTGCGCCGCGACCCTGTTCCGCGCGTGGTCGACCACCTCGTACGCGATGTTCGTGAGCGGCAAGTACTCGATGACCGCGTCCGGAACGCTCGGCGCCGCCGCGACGACGCTGAACCGCTTCTCTTCCACAAGGTGGCCGTCGTCGAGGAACTGGATGAGGTGGTCGCCGACCTCCGAAGGGCGGAACGCGATCGCGTTGCCCGGCTCGCCGAGGTAGCGGTACACGGTCGTCGGCGTCACGATGCGGAGCGCGAACGAACCTTGCTTGTAGTTCACCCAGATCGTGACCGGCTCGCCGAACGTGTAGACGTTCTTGTCCGTCGCGACGAGCCGGTTCGAGTACGCGGCGTCAGGGAGCGGCTCGACGAGTCCAGGGTCGAGGATGGTGACGGTGACAGTGTCGACAACGGTCCGGGTCGACTTGCGCTCGAGGCTGAACGTGTAGACTCCTTCCGCGACGGGCGTGTACGCGAGCGTCGTGTTGATCGCGCCGGTGTACACGGAGGTCGCGCCGTCGTGCTGGACCGCGATCCGGTAGTCGCTCGTGTTCGTCGCGTCGACGAGCGCGAGGAGGAGCGGTTCATTGACGACTCCGGCGGTCGTGTTGAGGTGGAGTCGCGGCATGAGGGTCGCGTCCGCGGTCGTGTTCGCGGGGAGGAAGAAGAGGAGGAGAAAGGCGAAGAGGGCGAAGAGCGTGTAGAGAGTGAAGAGGGCGGGAGGGAGCGCGACGGTGAGGAGCGGCCAGAGGCCGGGACTGCGAGGAGTGCGTCGGGGGGCGCGCTTCATCGTCGTTCACCTCCGGACCGGAAGGCGTTCGCGTGGTTGAGGACGAGCGCTTCCTGGATAGAAGCGAGTTCGACGAGGAGCCGTTCGTAGCCGAAGAGCGGCGTCGTGCCGTCGAAGCACCCTCGTCGGTCGCGCGCGTCGAGCCGGAGCTCCGTCGGCGTCGAGAACGAGAGGTGGGTGAGGCTCGTCTTCTTCAGGATGCTCTTGACCGCCGCGCGTTCCGTCAAGAGGAGGAGGATTCCGTCCTTGGTGTGGAGCGCGCCGAGGAGTCGCGGCTCTTTGGTCGAGAGGAGCGAGAGTTCGCGCTGGAGGTTGGCGATGTTCGGTTGGCGATAGAACTGCTCGTTCGCGCGGTGGAGCGCGGCGTCGAGGAGGGCGCGCGCGAGCGGACTGTCGAGGTTGACGGTGCAGTAGTCGCTCCGGCCGAAGCGCCGCTTGACGAGGACTCCTTCATCGACGAGTTGTTGGACTGCGGCGTGGACGTGCGGGTAGGCGGCTTTCGTGAGACGGGCCAGGTCGCTGATGTTGAATGCTTCGCATTCGTTGCCGCGCGTGTAGCGGGCGAGAATCCTCGAATCGATGGTGTTCCTCGTCACGGCTGCTCCTCAATGTCGTCGTTACGCGTCGTCGCTGTCCGGGGTCGCGCGGCCGCGCAGGGAGACCGCATACGAATTCATATCATTTCTGATATAATTTATTTTTAAACTTTACTATTTTTCCTTATAAAGAGTTTAAATAGTTATAGTATTTTTAATATATTATTATATTATTAATAGTATAATTCTAAAACGACCCGTAAAATGAAAGAACGAGAGAACGAACGAAAAAGACACTTTTATATAGCTGCGTCTCGGCGAAAAGCGGAGGGGAACGAAGGAGGGGACAAAGAGATGCGCTGGCAGACAATCGTGGCGGTCGCGGTGAGCGGCGCCGCCCTGATGAGTGTCGAAATCACGACCGGACGATTACTCGCACCGAGCTTCGGCGACTCGCTCTACGTGTGGGGATCGCTCATCGGCACGCTCCTCCTCGCGCTCAGCCTCGGCTACTGGCTCGGCGGCCACGTCGCCGACAAACACCCCGCCCGAGAACTTCTTCCACTCCTCCTCGGCCTGCTCGGCGTCAGCATCATGGCGATCCCGCTTCTCAACAACACGGCCATCGCCGCGAGCGAACACGTCCCGTTGCTCCTCGCCCCCTTGCTCGCGACCTTCATCCTCATCTTCTTCGCGAGCGTCATCGCGGGCACCATCTCGCCGTGCGCGCTCAAGGCGGAAAGCCGAAAGCACGAGGACTTAGGCAAGGTCTCCGGCGCGTTGTACGCGTGGGCGACGATCGGCAGCGTGCTCGGCACGTTCCTCACGACCTTCGTCCTCATCCGCATCATGCCGGTCACCGCGATCTATTTCGCGTTCGGCGCGCTCGTCACCCTCACCGCAATCCCCCTCCTCCGCACCGCGCGAACGGCGATTCTCGCCTCCGTCATCGTCGCTGTCGGCGTACTCCTCGCCGCCGCGAGCGTCGCGAGCAGCACGGCCTTCGCGCACGCGACGAGCGGAACGGAGGGGACGCCGATTCCCGGCCCCGTCTCGGTGACGCTCGAGTCGCCGTACGGCCCGATTAAAGTATGGGACTCAAACGGCCTTCGCGCGCTCTCCATCGCCGGCGGCCAGATGAGCCAGATGAACGTCTCGAACCCGAGCCAAGACCTCCCGGGGTGGAACTACGCCGAGGTGATGGAGATCGCCTTCACGGCGGTCACGCCGCAGCCGACGGTCCTGGAGATAGGCCTCGGCGCGGGGACGCTCGCGCGGCGTTGCACGGAAGAGCATGATTGCACGATTGATGTCGTCGATATCAATCCGGGAGTCATCGACGTCGCGGCGCGCTACTTCGGCACGGTCGAGACGAACAAGCGTTCAATCACCGAGGCGGACGGGCGCGAGTTTCTCAAGAAGAGCCGGAAGACGTACGACGCCATCCTCTTGGATGTCATGCATCATGACAAGTTCGGCTACCGCATCCCGTTCCACTTGACGACGAGAGAGTTCTTCACGCTCGCGGACGAGCACGTGACGAAGGAGGGGGTCGTCGTCATGAACATCGTGACGGGGGCGGAGAGCATGTTCTTCCGGAGCGCGGTCGCGACCGTGCAGAGCGTCTTCCCGAACGTCGTCGCGTACGGCACTGAATGCTGCCAAGTCATCGTCGCGTCGCGGAGCTCGGCGACGATTGAGCGGTACACGCAACTCGCCAAAGAGGAGAGGCGGCCCATTCAACGCATGAAAGAAGCGACGAGGATCGTGCCGCTCCCGCTCACGCCGCGCGGCGACGAGATCGTCCTGACGGACGAGTACGCGCCGATCAACGCGTTCCCGGAGACCGTCGTCGGCGAGAAATTAGAGTTCGTGACGACAGACCCGCGAATGAGAGCGAAGTAGAGAGGCTCTTAGGCAAATGGATGGTCG
>DASH01000001.1:11939-26832 GCA_002503705.1 Candidatus Woesearchaeota archaeon UBA153
AAGCGATTTGCCTAAGAGCCGAGTAGAGAGTAACTCTTAAAAAGCACTGGACGACTCCTCATCGCGTGTTCAAGACTGATAAGAAGTCGTTGGAAGAACTGTCATTCCAGTTCGACGAGCGGGACATCGCGAAGTTGGCACGACTCCTCGAGTTTCTCAGGACGAAAGATCTCTTGACGATTTCACCGAAGGAAGCCGAGAGAGCGCTCAAAGGGCTCGAAGCCATCGGCAAGCTGCAGCTCGACGAGGAGGTGTACGCGTTCCACGTCTACGATACCTATGCGACGCAGCAAGGAGGCACGGGAGAAGGCGTCGAACTCTACCGCCGACATGGAGACGACCTCCGAGAGCTCCTCGTCCCATCCGACAGAGACCGACTCTATCAGGTTGACCGTGCTGTCGAATTCCTGAACGAATGTAGAATAACGAACATTTACACGGGAGACATACCGGTCAATTCAAAATTCTTAGGGCTCTCGTATACGTGCGACAAAGAGGACCCGATAACGTACTCAAAGCTCACCGACTCCGAGATTGAAGATTTCGAAGACGAAGGCATCCACGTCATCGAACTCGAACGCCTCATCTAAGCAAGAAAAAGAGAACAAAGTAAAGTTATTATGAAAAAATGGTTTCTACGTCCCTTCTTCCCAGCTCGACTGGTATTTCTTCTGCTCGGGGGTGAGCTCGTCGATCGCGACGCCCATCGCGGTGAGCTGCAACCGCGCGATCTCGTCATCGATAGCGGGCGGCAATTGGATGACTTGACCGCCCTTGCCCTGCAAACTCGCTTTGTTCTTGACGAGGTGCTCGACCGCGAGCGCTTGGCCGCAGAACGACGTGCTCATGACTTCGCTCGGGTGGCCTTCTGCAGCGGCAAGGTTGACGAGCCGGCCTTCACCGGCGACGTAAAGACGCCTCGCGCCCTTCCCGTCCTTCAGGTCCTTCTGAGAACCGAGCGTGTACTCGTCAAGATACGGACGCATCTTGCGCATCGTCGCCGCCTTCGCGAGCGCGGCGATGTTGATCTCCGCGTCGAAGTGGCCGCTGTTCGCGAGGAGCGCGCCGTCCTTCATCAACTTCATGTGGTGGAGGTCGATCACGTTCTTGTTCCCCGTCACCGTGATGAAGACGTCGCCGATTGTTGCGGCCTCGTCGAGCTTCAAGACACGGAAACCGTCGAGCGCGGCTTGCAACGCGCGGAACGCGTCGACTTCCGTCACGATGACGTTCGCGCCGAGCCCTTTCGCCTTGAGCGCGACGCCCTTGCCGCAACTCCCGTACCCGCAGACGACAACGCTCTTGCCCGCGAACAAGATGTTGCTCGCGCGCAGAATCCCGTCGAGCGTCGACTGGCCAGTGCCGTAGTAGTTATCGAGGAGATGTTTCGTCTTGTTGTCGTTCACCGCGACGACAGGATATTTGAGCGCCTTGTCGCGCACCATCGCGTGGAGCCGGATGATTCCCGTCGTCGTCTCTTCGCACCCGCCGATGATGGAGGGGATGAGCGCGGCGTGCTTCTTGTGGATCTCGCTGACGAGGTCGCACCCGTCGTCGATCGTCACGTGCGGCTGGAACGCGATGATGTTCGTGAGATAACGATAATAGTCCTCGTTCGTCTCGCCCTTGTACGCCCACACCTTCACTCCCTCCTGAGCGAGCGCGGCGGCGACGTCATCCTGCGTGCTGAGCGGGTTGCAGCCGGTGATGGCGACGTCGGCGCCGCCGGCGATCAACGTCCTGACGAGCACCGCGGTCTCTTTCGTCACGTGCAAAGCCATGCCGACCCGGACGTCTTTCAACGGTCGCTCTTCCGCGAAGCGCTTGCGGATCTCGAGGAGCGCGCCCATCCGCGCCTCGGCGAGCTCGATGTTCTTCAAGCCCTGGTCTGCGAGCTTGACGTCTTTGACTTCGTACGTTGTCGAGGAGTCCATCCACCATCACCCGTTCGTCGCCACGCGGCGTTTTCAAGTTTCAAAATAGCTCGAGCGGGGAGGAGTTTCTCCGCTCTTCTCGTCGAGAACCAGGTCCGCTTTAAAAATATGGCGGTGAGAACGTTCACGTGATGATTCGCGTGTCGTCTTCCGACTGCTTCTTCGGCGGCGCAACCGCTTCAGCGGGCTTCTCCGGCGGCACGAGATCCTCCGAAGGCGCCCCTGAGGCCGCAGGCCCGTCTGCATTCCCGTCGAGCGGCTTCGAGACGATCTTCCGCTTCAGCTTCGAGAACAAGCCAGTCTTGGCTTTCACGTCGCCGCCCGCGACGTCAGCGCCCGCGTCAGAGCCGGCGTTCTCGGCAGGAGGGGTCGCGACGCCACTTTTCATCTCACCGATGGCGGCCCGGAATTGCTTGCCGAGCGGCTCCTTCGCTTCTTTCTCGTCCGGCGCTTCCAGGTCGATCTCGCCAGTCTTCAAGCGTTTCTCAAGCTTGCGTTTCAGCTTGGCGAAGTCCTTCTCCAACCCCTCCTTGAGCGTCTTGGAACGGTCGTCGAGCAGCTTGAGCAGGCTCGTCGTGTGCTTCTCGAAGTCGTTGAACTTGTCGACGAGCGTCACGAACTCTTTCTTCTCCTCCTTCTGGTCGATCTTCACGCGCACCTTGTCGAACTCGCCCTCGAGGCGCTTCATCCCCGCGCTCACGTCGTTCACGATCGCGTCGAACTTGTCGAGCTGCGTGAACTTCTTCTCCACCTCGAGGAAGATCGTCTCGACCTTGTCCGCGTGACGCTCGATGATCGCCTCCATCTTCTTGATGCTCGCGAGCTCGCCCTTGACCTCGTCGTTCAGCTGGACGACCTGCTCCATCCCCTTGTAGAAGGACATCTGGTCGCGCACCTTCTTCAGCTCCGCCATCAAGTCCTTGATGATCGCCTCGTTGCTCTCAATCTGCGCGCGCAACGCCTCCACCTTACCATCCTGCTTGCGCACCTCAATCATCAACTTCTCCGGATGGACGCTCTCGACGAGGTCGACCGCTTTCGTCGCCGCCACCTCGATCTTCGACATCGCCTTGTTCGTGTCCACGATCATCCCGCGGACCTCGCCGAGCTGCTCGCTCAGCCTCGTGAACCGTTCAGCGTTCGACTTGCGGACCTCGGCGAACCCTTCGAGCTGCGCGTAGACCTTCGTCAGCTCCATGTCGACTTTTTCGTTCCCGGTGTTGAACTCCTTCTCATCCTTCTTGTTCGCGGCAGCCGCATCAGCCTCGGCGTCCGCGATGCCTTGCGAGATGAGCTCGTCGCGGTCCGGCCCTTTCTTCCCGAACAAGCCCATCAGCGAGTCCCTCCTGCCAGCCGTTCAACGTCTCGTTTGACGTTCGGCGCGTCGCGATGCGCATAAATGGCGTCCTTCAGCTCTCGTTCCGCGTCGTCCATGGTCGCGTGCAAGCGTTGGAAGTCCTCCTCCGCCAGCGTCACTTTCGCGTACGAGAGCTTTGCGGGAACGGTGCGCAGGGTGAAGTCCGCGATGAGCGGGTCGATGCCGAGCCTGCGCGCCTCGCTCAGGATTGATTTGAACTCGCGGTAGCGCGCGTCGAGGAACTCGAGTCGTTTCGTGATGTTCTCCGGGGTCTCCGGGTGGAGGCTTTCCGTGAACCGTCGGGAGATCTCGTCGAACTTCTCGGCAAGCGCGTCTTTGCGTTGAGAATCGTCCTCGCGGTATCTTGAGAAGCTCGCGGGGTCGCGGATGACTCGCTCTTCGTCAGTCTGCGTCGGTCGCGGAATCGGCGGCGGGGCGGCCACCGTCTTGTTCAAGCGAGCGGGTTCCGCGAGCCCTTCTTTCAAGTCTTTCAAGACGTTCAAGTCGTTCGAATCGGTCTTCGCGGCTTTCTCTTGACGCGTCCGTTCCATTTCGTTCCGGACGAGAAACGTGTAGATGACGCTCTGGAACTCGTCTTTCGTGCGCGCCTTGCGTATCGTCGTCGCGAGCTCGGGTTCGAGGAAGAGGTGCTGCACCCAGTTCGCGAAGTCGTTCCGCTGGGCGTTCACGTGGTGTGAGAACTCGTCGAGAGACATGGCGGGGAGGTAGTCAGCGAGTTCGCGCAACGATCGCAACCCCTTCCCGCTCTTGAGCCAGAAGAACTTCGCGGGGTCCGTCAAGATAATCTCAGGCATACCTCACCTCTCCTCAACTCCTCTCACCACTTCTCAACTCCTCTCACCTCTCCTCAACTCCTCTCACCACTCCTCAACTCTCCTCAACTTATCTCTCGCCGATCTCACCTCTACGGTGACGCTCCTCTTTTTTAGCTTTCTCCTTTTACAACCTCTTTTTGCACACCGAACTCTAACTCAGCGCGGCGATCATCTCCTGCTTCGTCGTCGCGCGGCCGACCCTGCGCGCCAAGTCCTCATCATGGAAGACGCCGCTGATCCAGTCGGCGAAGTGGTTGTAGTCGAACCCGACGTGGTTGTGGAACAGGTTGTCGTCCATCGTCGGCAGGTACTCGCGAAGCTCCTTCACGCCGTGCAGCGCGACGCCGTTCTCGAGGCGGAACGCCTGCTCATCGTTCTGCACGACGAGGCCGTCAAGGCTGCTCACGCTCTTAGCGGACAAGACGGGGGTCGGAGCGCCGGGAACCGGAACGATGGGCGGAACGCTGGCAGCGGCGACGACAGGTTGCCGTGCCACCACTGGCCCGGGAACCGGCGCGGGAGTCACGGGTTCCGGCGCGTTCACTGGCGACCGGGTCGCTTGGCTCGGCGTTGGAACGACGGGAGGCGGCGCTTGGACGATGGGTACCGGGTCTGGTGGAGCGACGACCGGTTGAAGGGTCGCGGGCGTCGCCGCAGGAGGAACAGGCGTCGCCGTAGGAGGAACAGGCGTTGCCGCAGGAGGAACAGGCGTTGCCGCAGGAGGAACAGGCGTCGCCGCAGGAGGAACAGGCGTCGCCGCGGCCACGGGAGCTTGCGCGCCGCCTTGCAACAACGCGACGAACCACGCGGGCGGCTTCGCCTCCGGAATCGGCTTGCCATCCTTCTTCAGCTCGAGGAGCTTGATCATCTCATCCTTCGTCTTCGCGGCGGCGAGCGCGTACCCGAGCTTCGCGTCATTCGTCGCGTCGACGACCCACGCGGCGAACGTGTTGATCGGCTGCTTCGGCGGCTTGCCCTCCTCCACCTTCGGCTCCGGGTCGAACTCTTGCGGCAAGTCCTTCTCCTTGTACGCGCTCAGCTCGTCGTACAGCGAAGCCAGGTTGATGACGATCATCCCGTTCTTCAAGTTGAGGATCTTGTTCGGCGGCACGTCATCCTTCCACCCCCACTCCTTCTTCGCGCCGCCCTGCGCCGCGGCGCCGGCGGCGTTCGCGCTCTCCTGCTGGGCGGCGACGTACTTGTTCCGCTCTTCCTGTGCGCGCTTCAGCTCCGCCTGGATGTCCGCAATGTTGACGAGCTCGCGCTCCAACTGCAAAGGCGCCTTGCCGAGCTTCTCCCACTGCTTGTCGATGCGCGGCGTCAAGCCTTCAAGGTAGATCTTCACCATGTTGAAGTTGCCCGTCTTCACCTTGTCGAGCGCGAGCTTCAGCTCGAGCTTCAAGTCGAAGACGTCGACGCCCTCCTTCTCGAGCTGCTCTAAGCTGTAATAGAGGTTGTCGATCAGGTCGTTGTACGTATTGTACTCGCTGATCTCCTCGTCGCTCAACCGCTCGACGCTGTGACGCAACGGCTTGAACGCGACGAAGTACGGCTGTCCGCGGTTGTACGCGGGGTTCTCTACCATGCCGCTGCCCACCGTCGCCTTCACCAGGCTGCGCAAGACCTCCTCGCCGTACTTCTGACGGATACGTTCGAGGTCTCCTTCGTCGCGAGTGCGCATCTGGATCTCCGTGTTGATGTTGGCCTTGATCGTGCCGACGAAGTCGCTCAAGACTTGCGAGATGAGCAGGACGCCCAAACCCCACTTACGGAACTCACGGCACGCACGCTCGATCTGCAGGAAACCGTCGCCGCTACCGCCGAACTTCGGCAGCAAACGGTGGACTTCGTCGAAGACGAACATGATCTTCAAGAGTTTCTCCTCGGGGAAGCCGGCGTGGAAGATCTCCCGGATCGCGTTCGCGACGAGCACGTCCATGTCCTTCGGGTCGAGCTTGTGGCACGCGAAGACCTGGATCTCACCCGGCTTGACGTACTTGCGGATGTCGATCTTCTCACGCGCGTCGTTGATCTGGCGGATGTTGCCGGGGAAGGCGCGCGCGTCCGTCTTCTTCATCCCGAAGAACTGGTACAGGCTCAGCATGGTCTTGTCCTTGCACGGCCGCAGCATGCCCGTCCACTGCGCGGTCGGGTCGAAGACGAGGATGGCGACGCCCTTCTCCAGCGCCTCTTCCACGATGACTTGCGCGCTGACCGACTTCCCGCCGCCGGTCGAACCCGCGACGATCGTGTGCGTCTTGAAGTTCTCCAGGTTGAAGTACGTCATGTTGTCAGTCTCGGCGATCTTCCCCACGTAGATGGAACGCGCGCCAGGCTTGGGCAGCTCAGCGTAGTCGACCTTCAAGTGGTACTTCTTCTTCGCCTCGATGTTCTTGCGGATGAAGAAGGCCGCGACGACGAGGCCGCCGATCGCGAAGAGGATGAGCCCCCAGAGCCAGTAGCGCATGCCGAGGAACGAACGCTGCCAGAACGGCACCGCGACGTGGAATATCGTCGACGTGCCGCCGCTCAGGCCGAGATAGTTCGCCGTGACGCGGAGGATGTAGTCGCCGCTCTTCGTGGCGGAGGGGAGGGTGAAGCTCTTGATGAGACTGGACGCGGTCTTCACGTACGTGTTCGTCTCGTACGTCCAGATTGTCTCGCCGCCATCCGGAGACTGGATCGTGTAGTAGAGCCTGACCGGGTACTCCTGGTCGCTCAGCATGTTGCGCAAGTCCGTCTTGACGCGGACGAGGTCGCGCGGGTAGTACTTCTTCTCCGCGGTCTCGACCTCGATGTGCAACGCCTCGACGGGCAGGTAGTCGCGCGGGAGGATCTCGATCAAGGCGGGGATGGACGCGTTCAAGTCTCCCGTCAGCTCGACCGTCCCGTTGAAGACGCCGACGTCCCCGACGCCGAAGATCGTCAGGATAAACTCGCCGCGGCCGTTCGGCTCGATGGTGAGGTCGTTCGTGTTCACCGTAATCAACCGTTCGAGGTTCGAGCCGTTGACCGCCAAGTGGACGTTCACCGGCGACTTCTTGAAGCTGTAGACGATGATGCGCTCTTGCAGGAACTGCCCGAGACGCAGCTTCCGGTTCAGCTCGGCGAGCGTGATGATGTAATCCTTCCCTTCGATGACTTTCGGGTTCTGGACGATGGGGACTTGCGGCGCCTCGCCGGGACCGACGTCGGATTGGAAATCAGGGCCGACCTGGTCGTTCGGGCCGACGTCATCGCCAGGGTTGTCCTGGCCGGGGCCGATGCCGGTGTTCTCGTTCGGGATCGAGTCCTCTTGGAGGATGATGTCGTGCCGCGTCCGGTTTCCCGCGACGACGGTGACGTTGTTCTTGTACACTTTATAGCCGGTCTTGACGGCGTAGATGTTCCGGTAGCCTTCCGCGGTCGTGACCGAGTAGTTGCCGATCGCGTTCGTCAGGTTCGTGACGCCGACCACCTCGACGATGACGTTCGGGATGGCGATGCCGCTCGTCGTCGTGACCTTGCCGTAGACGACGCCGGTGTTCGGCGCCGTGCCCTCGCCTTCAGGGCAGATGTCGTTCGGGTCGGTGAAGAAGTAGTACGTCTTCACCACCCCTTGCGGCGCGGGGAGGAGGAGCTGGTAGTTGTACAACCGACCGTTGAACCCGTCGGTGAAGTTCGTCACGATGGCGGTGAAGACCGGCGTGTTGTCGTTCGTCCTGAGGAGGGCCATCTGGAACGTGGTCGGCGGGTTCTCGCCGATCTTGAACGTCGCGGTGCCGGGAGCGGCGATCGACGTCGTGCCGTACTCGACCATGACGACTTGCGTGTACGTGTTCGTCGCGGAGTCGTACTCGTTCACGTCCTTCCCGTTGAGCGCGTCGACCGCGCCCGGGTTGCCCGCGTAGAGATTGGTGAGGTCGAGGGTCGTCGGGTTCACCGTGGTCGCGAACACTTCGTGCGTCTTGTCCCGCTCCATGCAGTCGAAGAGGAGGTGTTTCTCTTCCAGGTCGCGCGCCGTGAATGTTTCCGATTGCAGGTTGGTGTAGCCAGGGACCCTGACGGCGACGCCGAACACGCCCGCCCAGTACTCCGTCGGGATCTCGTGGCGGAGGACGAGCGTGCTGATCGACCCTCCTTCCGCGGTGACCGAGGCGGCGTACCCGACGTACTGGCCGACGACGATGAGCCCTTTGATCGCGAAGAGGCTCAGGAGGAGGATGAGCGCCCAGATGGCGACGCGTCGGAAGGAGGGCGCGCTGGAGTGTCGAGAGCGGCGAGCGTTCAAGAAGCGCCACCTCCTGATAGCGAGGGTTCTTCCAGGCCGAGACGCTTGCCGAGTTCGAGGACAATGCCGTACAACCGGTTTTGGTCTTCCGGCTCGAGATGCTCGTACGTCCCTTCCAAGCGCGCGTAGTCGTCGATGGCGCGCTCCAAGTCGCCGGCGTGCAGCGCTTCGTTGATCCGGTCGACGAGGACGGTGAAGTACCGCTCGTCAAGGGCTTGCCGGAGGCCGGCGAGGTCGTCGTACGCGTCGTTCTTGCCGTACTCGTCCAGCCGTTCGTACGAGAGCTTCGCCTCCTTGTACCGCATCATCGAGGTCTCCAAGTCTCCCGCTTCCAGGCGCGCGAGGCCGTCGTTCACGAGGAGCTTGACCGCGTGCACCGGCTTCTTGCCGGAGAGCGCGTAGAGGACGTACTTGAGCCGGTGGAGGAGCGCCGCTTTGCGGAAGAGGAGGAACGCGAGGAGGAGGGCGATCGTCAGGAAGAGGCTCGTCTTCCAGTCGATCTTGCTCGTGATGGTGCGGAACGACGCGCCGGTCAACGCGTTCACGTCTTCCAGCGTCGGCTTCTTGAGGAGGACGGTCTTCACGTCTTGCAAGTCCGCCAGGGTGACGTCTTTCTTCACGTAGTACGTGATCTTCGACGCGGGGGCGAACTCGAGGGCGAGGGGTTTCTCACCGAGCAGTTTCCGCTCGGCGCCCGTGAAGAGCTCGGCCTCTTTCGTCGCGATGCTGGAGGGGAGTGTTTCGTAGAGCGTGTACGTGCCGGTGAGGCCGCCTTCGGAGAACTCGAGTGGATCGCCGTTCGCGGAAGCGGTTCCCGGCGTTCCGCTTCCAGTCATCGCGGTCCGCGTCGTTCCCGCTTTGTACGTGAACCGGTGGCTGACGACGCCGATAGGCTGTCCGGTCCCGTCCGAGAGGATGATCTTGGCGCGGACGAGCTTCGTCTCGATTGTGTAGTCTTGTTGGACTGCGAAGAGGTACTTGACGGCTTGCGCTGTCGTGAACGAGTACCCTTTCCGGGCCACGATGTCGGGCGCGAGCGTTTCCAACTCTTCAGCCGTCAGATAGCGAGACCCGGTCGTGGAGTCGAGGAGTGCCAGGTCGACGGGAACACTCGTGATGAGCGCGTTGATCTGCTCTTGGAGCTTGACGCGTTCCCGGGCCTTCTCGACGTCGTTCAGGTCGCGCCGGAAGTCGATGGCGTTCAAGTCGCGCGCTTGGCGTTCGAGGGCCTTCTTCGCCTCTTTGATGAGCGTTTCCCAACCGAGCAGGTCCGCGATCTCGCGCTGTTGCGCGGTGAAGGAGTCGTACGCTCCATACGCGCGGTCGATGACGGCGAGCGGGTCGTCCGGGAGCGCGGTGACGCTCGGGTCGAGGCTGGCCTCGTCGATAACGCTCGTCTGCTGCGCGGCCGCGAGGCTTCCTTGCTTGACGTTGAACGAGCGTTGAGGCGTCGAGGCCTGGTTTTCGCTCGCGTCGACGCACTCGATGGCGTAGGTGTACCGCGCCTCTTGCAAGTTGGTGAGCGTGAACGTCTGGCTCGCCGTCGAGGAGACGCTCTGCGTGCCGGCTTGGGCCATCCACGCGTCGCCCGCTTTCGCGTAGGAGAGCGTGCAGGAGACTGTCGACGAGTCGGCGACGGTGTAGGCGATCGTGACGGGAAGGGTGACGTCCGCGCCGTCGGCGGGAGAGGCGATCGCGATGACGGGCTTCCCGTTGTCGTTCTGGTCGAGCACGATGGTGAGCGTCGCCTCTTTCGTGATCTCGGTCTCGTTGAGGTAGTAGGAATACCCTGTCTTCGAGACGAAGAGCTTGTACGTGTCGTGGAGCAGGTTGAAGAGCGCCTTGCCGTCGGCGCCGGTCGTCTTGGTCGTCGAGGTGGCGGGGGCGCGTTGCAGTTGCGCTTGGACGGTCGCGTCGGGGACCGCTGTGCCGGCCGTGTCGATGACCTTGATGGTGACGAGGTACTCCGGGTTGACGACGGCGGTGTACGTCGCGTTCGCCTGGTTGTTGTTCGCGTCCGTCGCGGTGACGGTCTCCGTGAACGTGCCGATTGTCGTGTACGTCCGCGTCAGCGTCTTGCCGTTGACGAGTGTTCCGTTGCTCAAGCGCCAACGGTACGTGACCGTGCCGACCGCACCTGAAGCCGCGGCGGTGTAGGTGACCGCGGTGTTGAGCGCGGGCGTCCTGTCCGCGACGATGATCGCCGCCATCGTGTTCGTCACGGCGTATCGCGTCGAACGCGTCAAGGTCTGGTCGCCGAGGAGGGCGATAGCCTCGACGAGGTACTCGCCGGTCTTGTTCGCGTACGGGAGCGTGAGGACTTGCGGGTACGTGCCCGTCACGATGGGGGTGTAGCATTGGACGAAGCCGCCAGTGTCAGGGCAGACTTCGAGGTTGACGGCGGCGCCGGCGGTCGCGTTCACGGTCAGGCGCACTTGTTCGCCGAGAGCGTAGCTCGCCTTGTCCGTCACGATGTTCAAGGAGAGGACTGGCGGCGGCAGTTCAAGCCGGTAGTTCCGCTGGACGGTCCTCGCGTTTCCCGCTTCGTCGCGACACGTCACGGCGAGCGCGTACTCTCCGCTCGCGTCGAGGCTCGTCGTGAACGTCGTGGCGGTGTTGTTCTGCGCGTTGAACGAGGCGTGGGGGGCGCCGTTCACGTTCGCCGTGCACGCCATCGTCGCGCTCCGGTCGTCGGTCGCGAGGATTGTGACGGCTTGCGTGGTCGTCGTCGCGCCTTCGGCCGGCGTCGTGATGGTGAGGGCGGGCGCGGTCCGGTCGAGGATGAAGCTTCGCGTGACGGAGTAGTCGCTCGTCGCCGAGTTCTGGCAGGTGATCCGCCACGCGTGCCATCCTTCCGCGAGGTTGACGACGGTGAACGTGTTGAACGCGTTGTTCGTGATCGTCGTGTCCGGGAAGGCTTGGCTGTCGACGGCGAGCGTGCAGCTCGTGATGACGCCGGCCAAGGAGGGGTAGTATTCGAACGTGACGTTCTGGTTGTTGAGGAGCGCGTTGTCTACAGGCGTGACGAGGTCGACGAAGCCGAGGGTTTCGGGAAGGAGTGCGAGCGAGAGGAGTACGACGAACGAGATGATGAAGAGATTCCTGACGGGAGAGGCGGCGTTCAGAGCGCGGTGGGAGGCGTTCATTCGTTCTCGCCTCCGTGGTGTTGCAGGAGCTGTTTCAGGTCCGCGAGGAGTTTTCCTGCGCGGTCGTCGTCGCGTGCTCTCTCTTCGTCTCGCGCTTTCAAGAGCTCTTCTTTCAATTGCCCTTTCAATTCCGTGACTTCGGCGGTGAGCGGGTTGGTGTAGCGCAGGCACCCTTTCCGGATGATGCTGCGGACTTGTTCGGAGAGGTCGGAGTAGTGGTCTTCGGCGGTGTGTTGGCGGAGCGAGGTGAGAAGCGTGACGGGCATGCGGACGGTGACGATGCTGTCCTTCACCGGCGCGCCTCCAAGTAGTCTCTGCAGAATTCGCGGATGGCTTCGCTCCGGCTCTTGAAGAGTCCTCGAGCTATGAGTTCGTCGAGAATCCGGGTCACCTCTTCGGGGAGGCGGACCGTCACGGCTTCCGTCGTCGCGGGCATTGTGTCGTTGCTGGCGGGAGTCAACCGTAGAACGGGCGTAATTCTATCGTAATTCGCACGTAATACGTTCCGTCAACTCTACCGTCGTTTTCACTGCGGACGTAATCGAATTGTAAGACAACCGTAATTACTTGTATATAAAGGTTTCGGAAACCAGTAAGAACAGGTAAGATCAAGTACAGGAGTGCCGCCACCAGCCTCGGGCGAGCGCTCAAACGGAGAAACGAGCGAGTGCGGAGGGGGACTTGCCCCCCACGGGGAGGCGCCGCACCCTCAGACGAACAACAGAAGAGCGAGCAGCCGGTGGCGGCACGATGACGGAAAAACGAAAGATTTATTAAGAAGTTATCACTAAGTAGTAACTATATTTAGTGATTGAGAGGTTTTCCCATGGTACTCTACCCGCCACGGAATGGCAAAGACATCTTTGATCCAGTCATTGAGGAGCGGCTCGCCGAGCCGGGTGCCGACAAGTGCTTGATACAAATGACGCCCGACCAAATAGGCCGTTATGCATCGCAAATGCTTTTCGACAATCGCATCATCGTCGCGAACAGAAAGGAAGGCCGCGAAATCGGCCCGACATTCCAAAAGGCGCGCTTCTGGGACCTCACCGACATGGTCCGGTACGCGAACCACATGGCGGAACGCGACTGCCTGAACGGCGGCCCGGTTCTTGACGCGGAGTACTTCACGCCCAAACGGGCATGCCCCAAAATCGTCCCGATGGAATCGCTCACCAAAGTACTCATCGGCTACCAGTACAACATCGCCAGCGAACAGCTCGAGCCGGTGATGGTCAACGCGACACGCCAGTAATGACGAGTAAAAAATACTATGAAGGTGAACACTCATGGATGAATCGAACGCGTCTTTGCGGAACATGTCGCCGGAGAAGATGAGGGACTGCGCGATCCTCGCGCTCTGGTACGGCAAGCCCGACACCAGCTTGGACGCGTTGTCAGACATCGTGAGAGCATTAACAGGCGCGAGCGAAGACGAACTTCGCGGCGAGTTGTCGCACATCGCGAGAGCGTTGAAAGGAGCGACTGAAGAGGATATTCTCGAGATGCGGCGGTACGGAGACCAAATGGAGATGAGAGAACTTATAACCGAACACAATCAGCCATTCAAACCGCGACTCATAGGCTATCTGTACTGTTTCGCCACGCAAAGCCACGAACCGGTATCTGTCGATGTCCTCCTGCCGCGAAGCCTACGCTTCTTCGGCCACCAGCACAACCCCGCCAACGAACAGCTCGAGCCGGTGATGGTCAACGCAGCATACAAACCATAAGACGATTCATTCCGGAAACCTTTTTCTTCAGAATTCTTTCTACCCGAAATACCCTTTCTCGCCGTGGAGGGTCTGGATCTCGCTCCACCCTTCGACGAGTCGTTTCGCGACGAAGTCGAGGAACTTCTTGTGGCCGTTCCAGTCCTTGACCGCGGCCGCGGCGAAGCCGAGGTACGCGTCATCCGTGGCTTGGAGGTCGGCGACCGCGTATTTGCGGACGATCGCCATCAAGTCGCGGTACGTCTTCGCGATCGCGTCATGAGCCTCATCGTTGAAGAAACTGCACTCGTTCATCGCGGCGAGATTCGCGTCCGGCTGGAGCAAATCCTCGAACAGCTTGGCGTACGCGTCCACACGGTCGCGCACGCGCTTCGCCACTTCGCGAGACACGCGCACGCCCTCGTCGATGTCGTACAAATCGAACTCTTCCGCCGTCTTCTCAGGGTCGGGAACGCCCGCTTTCTTCAGGAGCGCGAGGAGCTCTTTGCGCCACGCACCGTCATCTTTCTCGTCAACCATGGCCTCTGAGGAGTCACGAGCCCTTTTAATGGGTTCTCCTTTACCAGCTTTGGCGACAACATCATTGCCACCTTGGCATGGTTTGCCGGGCGCAAGTGTGACGCCGCAGCGTCACGGTTGCGAGCGCCCGGGGGATGACCGGACCGGAGGGAGGTCAAAGGGCCGTGGCAATGATGCCGTCAGAGTCGCTCAGACGAAAAACGTTATAAACCAGTTCTCGGCCTATATGAGCTATGAAGCTCCTACTCATCGGGCCCCAGGCTTCCGGGAAGGGGACGCAGGCCGAGTTCGTCTCGAAACGGCTGAACGTCCCGCACCTCTCGTCCGGCAATATGCTCCGTGAGGAGAAAAAGTCGGGAAGCGAACTCGGCTTGGAGATCGCGGGGTACATTGATAAGGGCGCGCTCGTGCCGGACAAGACGATCTGGGCGATGATCAAGAAGCAGTTGGAAGCGCACCCGGAAGGGTGGCTGTTGGACGGGTTCCCGCGCACCGCGAGCCAGGCGGCGACGGTCGACAAGTACTCGGCGCCCGACAAGGTCATCCTTCTCGAAGTTCCTGATCTCGTCTGCGTCGAGCGCATCTCCGGACGGAGGGTCTGCACGCAGTGCGGGAAGGAGTACCACGTCAAGTACAAGCCGCCGAAGAAGGAGGGCGCGTGCGACTTAGACGGCGCGAAACTCGTCCAACGAGACGACGACTACCCGGAAGCGGTGGCGAAACGGCTCGCCGACTACCACTCGAAAACCGCGCCGCTCATCAAGCATTACGGCGCGAAAGTCGTCACGATCGACGGCAACCAAGGCATCCAGGAAGTCTGGAACGAGATCCAGACGAAACTCGGGATCTAATCCTCGTCACGAATTCTCGACGATACCGCCAACCCCCCATCATCACCCCTTCGTCCAGAATAATAAACATTAATAAGGAAGAACCTTTTCTCCACTCTCGAATGACCACAATCATCGGGATCGAGGCGAACGTCGGCGAGGGTATCGTCATCGTCGGCGACCGAGAAGGCATCACGATCGACGAGAAAGGCGAATACAAAGAAAAAGAGGATTTGAAGAAGATTCGGTATTGTCTTAATTAAGTAAG
>DASH01000067.1 GCA_002503705.1 Candidatus Woesearchaeota archaeon UBA153
GCCGCGGAGCGAGACTTTCATCGCGGCCCGCCCCGCCTAAACCTTTAAAAACGCCCTTCTCTTCTCGACGCGCATGGCACAGCAGGCGAAAGACTCGAACGGCGCCATCCGCAGCCCGATCGTCTCGGTGCTCGGTCATGTCGACCACGGCAAGTCGAGCATCCTGGACGCGATTAGAGGCTCGAATATCCTGGCGACCGAAGCGGGCGCGATCACGCAAGCCATCGGCGCAAGCATCATCCCGCTCGCCACGATCCAGAAAAAGTGCGGCCAGCTCTTGTGCCAGTTGAAGATGGACTTCACCATTCCCGGGTTGCTGTTCATCGACACGCCCGGCCACGCCGCCTTCACGACGCTCCGCAAGCGCGGCGGCAGCCTCGCCGACATCGCCATCCTCGTCGTCGACCTCAATGAAGGGTTCAAGCCGCAGACGAAAGAGGCCGTCGAGATACTCCGCGCGTTCAAGACGCCGTTCATCGTCGCCGCGAACAAGCTCGACCTGGTCAACGGCTACCGGCACAAGCACGACGCGCTCCTCCAAGACTTGAACGCGCAAACGCCCGAAGTCCAACAAGTCCTGGACGACAAGCTCTACCGGCTCGTCGGCGTCTTCTACGAGGAGTTCGGCATGCAAGCGGAACGCTTCGACCGCGTCAGCGACTACGCGAAACAGCTCGCCATCGTCCCGTGCAGCGCCTTGAAGAACCACGGCATCCCCGAGCTCTTGATGGTCATCGCCGGCCTCGCGCAGAGATACTTGGAAGGACGCTTGAACGTGAGCGTCGACGGCCCCGCGAAGGGCACCGTCCTCGAGGTGAAGGAGACGACCGGGCTCGGCTCGACGATTGACGTGATAGTCTATGACGGCACGCTGCGCCGCGGCGACACGATTGTCATCGCCGGCACGGACGCGCCGCTCGTCACGAAAGTACGCGCCCTCCTCGAGCCGGCGCCGTTGGCGGAGATGCGCGACAAGAAGGCGAAGTTCAAGCCCGTCGAAGCGGCAATCGCCGCGACCGGCGTCAAGATCTCGGCGCCGGGTCTCGAGGTCGTGACGCCCGGCATGCCGTTGCGCGGCGCGACGACGCCCGAAGAGATTGAAGCGGCGAAGCGCCTCGTGCAAGAACAGGTCGACGACGCCGAAATCGTCCTCTCTGACGTCGGCGTCATCATCAAGGCGGACACGCTCGGCAGCCTGGAAGCGTTGAGCAAGCTGTTGAACGATGAGGGGATTCCCGTCCGCAAGGCGACTGTCGGTCCGGTCTCGCGCAAAGACGTCGTCGACGCGGAGGCGAACCTCGACAAAGAACCGCTGACGGGCGTCATCATCGGCTTCAACATCCCTGAGTTCGCTTCGACCGACAAGGTCGCGGTCTTCACGAACCCTGTCATCTACCGATTGATCGAGGACTACCTCGCGTGGCGGAAGGCGCAGGTCGAGAAGGCGCACCGCGCGGCCATGGACGAGCTCTCCGCGGTCTGCAAACTTGAGATCCTCCAGAGTTGCATCTTCCGCCAGTCGAACCCCGCCGTCGTCGGCGTGGAGGTCCTGCAAGGGGTCCTGAAGCAAGGGACTCGCTTGATGAAGCTTGACGGGACGCGCGTCGCCGTCGTCAAGGAACTCCAGCAGGAGAGCAAGAGCCTGTCGCGCGCCGAGAAAGGGTTCCAAGTCGCCATCTCCCTGCCCGGCGTGACGTGCGGCAGGCAGATTAACGAGCACGACCTCCTGCTGACCGAGCTCGACGAGGGAGAATTCAGGAAGTACAAGGAGTACAAGGACTTGCTCAACGCCGACCAGAAAGCGTTGTTGAAAGAAATTTCGGACATCAAGCGGAAAGAAAATCCTGTATGGGGAGTCTAGAGGTGTTTGTTACATGGCGAGAAAAATCACTGCCGTGCAGGTTATTTGGAGTTTAATTGGCATGTTGGTCTTGATGTACGTCCTCAATCTTTTCTTCACAGCATTATTCAGGGCAGCTAATGCCCCGCAAGAACTGGCTAGTCTCATCGCTATTGTTCTTCCTGGTGTCGGAGAGATATTTAGTGTTATCCTACCATTTCTGAAACAGGAGAAACTTATTTGATATCTTTAGGATATTGGTTCTGTTCGGTTTCTCAGTGCAAAACTTTAAATATAAGTCCGTCTTATTTTTCCTTAGTATGGTGAATGCGCTGGTGTCGTTGAGCGAGAACGCGAACCGCGTCCTGAATGTCGTCAAGGCGAAGTACTGCCTGAAGGACAAGGGCGAGGCAATCGAGTACGTCATCGGGAAGTACATCGAAGAGCTCGACGACCCCGAACTCAAGCCCGAATTCGTCCGGAAGATCCTCGCCGCGGAAAAGGGAAAGTTTATTAGAGTCGACGACTTCGCCGGACGCTACGGGTTGAAGGATGTACGACCTCGAAATCGCTGATGTCGTCGACAAGCGGTTTACGAAGCTCGCCAAAAAGAATCCGGAAGTTTTACGGAAAATTCGGAGTAAAGTCGACGAGGTTCTCGCGAACCCGCGCCACTTCAAACCGCTCCGGAAACCTTTGCAGAATCGTCGTCGGGTCCATATCGCGGGTTGCTTTGTCCTCATCTTCACAATCGATGAAGAACGCGGGGTCGTCAAGCTACTGACGTTCGGCCATCATGACGACGCGTACCGGTGAAATGCCATGTTCACGTTCAAATTGTTGAACAGCAAGGAGCGCAAGCGCGTCCTCGAGCAGCTGGAAGCGCAGTTCGGCCTCGACCCGAGCTTCTTGAAGAAGTACGCGTTCCTCCTCCAGGAGACGAAGCAACGCCTCTATCTCGCGAATGCGAACATCGTCGAGGAAGACCTCGAATCGTTGCGTCCCGACGCGCTCGGTCTCTATTTCGGCACGCTCATCCCGAACAACGAGATTCGTCTGACGATTGAAGGCGGCCAGCTCCTCGGCCCGTTCGCGACGAAGAACGTGCTCGAGCTTGACGACGAGCAATTCCGCCACTGGATCCGCGGCAACGCGCTCGACCTCGCGACGGAACAGCGCGGCTTCCTCCTCCTCAAGCACAACAACGACTACTGCGGCTGCGGCAAGCCGGTCCTCGACGAGAAACACGGAACGGTTTCCTTGCACAACTACATCCCGAAGACGAGATATGTCAGGAGCGACGATTAGTTCTTCTCATCGTGATTGGCCGCCGCGAGGCGGGTACGTCGCTGGCGTGGCAAAAATTCATAGTTGTAGTTCTTCATAGTACGGACGTACTCTCGAGAACTTGGACGAGAAAATCCGGGCCGCGCCAGCATATTCGGGCAATGCCCGACTTTCATTGATGACTAGAACTCTTTCGTCCACCGCTTGTCGCCGACGTGGTGGAGGCTCTTGACGACCTTGCCGCCCGTCGCGGCGAGCAGCTCTTTCGTGTCGAACAGCGCTTCGCCGACCGCGAGCGCCTTGCCGTGCGTCGCCTCGACGACGGCGACGATGTCGCCCTTCGCGATGCCCTCGTCAGCGCTGACGACGCCGGGGCGCATCACGTCCGCGCCGTTCACGACGAACTTCACCGCGCCCGCGTCGACCGTGACGCGCGGCAATAGTTTCGCAGTACCAAGAACCGCTTTCAGGTGCGGGATGAGCTTTCCTTTCTCTTCGAAGAGCCATGGCGCGCCGTTCACGAGGTAGAACGTCCCGTCAGCGTCGTCGAGGATCTCGACCGCGTCCTTCTTCTCAACGACGAGCGAGAAGACCGCAATTTTTTCGTTCAACTCTTTCAGGTCGCTCTTGCTCAATCGCCGTCGCGCCATCACGTCTCACTTCCGGGCAAGAACGTTCGCCGAGCGCGGCTCGGTTCGTACTGGCGCGGCCAGGGTCTTCTCGTTCTCGTGCGTTGTTTCATGCAGTCCACCTCTCATGACGACCAGGAAATTTTGTCGCGCCAGCGACTACTCGCGTTCGCGAGCGTGCACCAACGCCGCCGCGCCGCCGACGATCGCGGCGTGCTCATCCGTGAGGAGCTGCAGCGGGACCTTCTCGAGAAGCCTCGCGAACCGAGGGTTCGGGTAGCGGGAGAACGCGTCGACGAACCTCTTCCCCACGACCTCTTTGTTCTTGATGACGACGCCGCCGCCGAGCGTGACGCCGTTCCACGCGCACGCCTGCAGCGTCATGTTGCGCGCCGCGCGGCCGAGCACGTCGAGGAAAAGTTCGATGGTCATCGCGCTGCACCGGTTCGTCGTGCGCGTCTTGAAGATTTCCGCGGCGGTGAGCGTCGGCGGGAACTCCGGACGCTTGCACTTCGTCAACCGGAGATGGTTGTAGATGCGTTCGACTCCTTTCCCGGAAAGAATGTCTTCGTACGAGATGAAGCTATTCCTGCGTTCCGTCTCCGTGATGAAGGCGGCGAGCCCGAAGTCTTCCACTGTCTCGAGCGGGAACGGCGTGTGCGCTCCTTCCGACGCGACCGGCCGCCACACTCCCGTAGGGTCCTGCACCAGGATTGAGATGCCGAGCCCGGTGCCGGGGCCGATGAGGAGCCGCGAACCTGGCGCGGGCACCCCTCTCCTGATGACTTTGAGCTTCTTCGGCTCGAGCGCGTCGACGCTCCACGCCAACGCCTCGAAATCGTTCAGGAGGAGGACGCGCTCGAACCGCGTCTTTGACAGGAGCGTCTCTTCGTCGAGCGTGAGCGGCGCGTTCGTCAGCTCGACGCGGTGACGTCCGCCCTTAACCGAAATCGGCCCCGCGCACGCGATTGCCGCTTTCGACGGCCGCACGCCGTACTTCTTCTTCGCCGCGTTCGCCGCGTCGACCAGCGCCGTCGCGAACGACGACGCGGTCACGGTCTTCGTCAGGATCTCTTTCGACTCGAGGAGCCGCAAGCGCCCGTTCTCGAGCGCGACGAGGCCGATGCGCGTCCGCGTCCCGCCGATGTCCACGCCGAGGAAAAGCTCTTTGGTTTGTAAAGATGCTTTCATGCACGCTTCTGGAGAAGGAGAGTTTAAAAAGATTTTATTTTGGGGCCGGAACTCAGATGATGTCCTCGATGGGCGGCTTGTTCTTCGGCTTGTGCGGCCCCTGCCCCTTCGCGTCGTGATGGCTCTGCGCCTCGACAAGCTTCTTCGCTTCTCCCTCGAGGTCGACGCCGAGGTCTTTCAAGGCCGTCACGTGCATCTGCAACAACTGGTCGACGATCTGCAATATCCGGCCGAGCTCTTGCCGTTCTTTGCTCAGCACCGCGATGCTCCCCTTGTGGAAGCCGACCTGCTCCTCGATGCCCATGCCCGAGGCCTTCTTCGCCTTGCCTTCATCCTTCTTCTTTACAGCCATGTTCTGCATCACCTTGCGAATGTTCTTCCTGCGGAGACTGTTCTCTCTGCGGGGCCTTGTGTTCTCTCCGCAGGACCTTATTTTCTCTCCGCGGAGCCTTCGCAGTGCGCGGAGTGTTTTTAAAGTTTTAGGCCTTCAGGAGCGCCACCCTGCCGTAACCCTTTTAAACTCTCGTCGTCTGGGCGGTGTCATGCTCGGCCGGATTACGGGGAAGGCGACGACGCTCCAGTTCGCCTTCGAACTCTTCGACACTGCGGACGTGCGCAAGTTCGAGTACGTCAAAGTGCCGCACCGCGTCTACCAGTGGGTGCTCTGCCAAGTCGTCGAGATTGAGAAGAGCCAGGACCAGACGCTCGCGAAGTGCAACGTCCTCGGGTACAAGGACTCGGAAGGGAAGGTCAAGCAGATCCGCATCCCGTTCGACATCAACACGGAAGTCTTCCTCGCGGACGACGAGTTCATCCGGAGCGTCATCGAGCTCGCGGCGGAGGACAAAGGGGCCTACCTGGGCAGGCTTGACGGGAAGGACATTCCGGTACGCCTCGACCTCTCAAAACTCTTGACCAAGCACGTCGCGGTGCTCGCGAAGAGCGGGGCCGGGAAGAGCTACGCGGTCGGCGTCCTCATCGAAGAGATCCTCGAGCGTAAAGTGCCGATTCTCATCATCGACCCGCACGGCGAGTACGGCACTTTGAAAGAGCCGAGCGCGGACAAGGACGGGCTCGCCGCGTACGGACTCAAGCCGAAAAAGTACGTCGTGCACGAGTACGGCGACCCGAAAACTCCGGGGTTGACGCCGTTGCGCTTGTCGAACAACATGAGCCAGCAGGAGCTCGTCCAGCTCATCCCGGGCAAGCTGAACAACACGCAGCTCGGCATCGTGTACAACGCGGTCAAAGGGATCGACCACCTCGACTTCGACACGCTCCTCCTCGCCCTCGAGGCGGAAGAGTCGAGCGCGAAATGGGCGATCATCAACCTCGTCGAGCACCTGCGCGGCCTCGGCATCTTCAGCAGCAACCCGCTCTCGTACAACGAGCTCATCAAGAGCGGCGTCTGCAGCACGGTCAACCTCCGAGGCATCGCGCCGGAAATCCAAGAGATCGTCGTGTACAAGCTCGCCAAGGACTTGTTCGAGCTCCGCAAGCAGAACAAAGTCCCCCCGTTCTTCCTCGTCGTCGAGGAGGCGCACAACTACTGCCCGGAACGCAGCTTCGGTGAATCAACGAGCAGCAAGATCTTGCGCACCATCGCCTCCGAAGGGAGGAAGTTCGGCCTCGGCCTGTGCGTCATCAGCCAACGGCCGGCGCGCGTGGACAAGAGCGTGCTGAGCCAGTGCACGACGCAAGTCATCCTCAAGGTGACGAACCCGAATGATTTGAAAGCGGTGAGCAGCAGCGTCGAGGGTTTGACCGCGGAGTCGGAAGCGGAGATTCAGAACTTGCCGATCGGCACGGCCCTCGTCACGGGCGTCGTCGACATGCCCTTGTTCGTGAACATCCGTCCGCGCCGGACGAAGCACGGCGGCCACGCGGTGGACATGCTCAACCAGCGCGCGGCGGACGATTTCCTCGAGCAGAAAGCGCGGTTCGAAGAGCTCGCCATGATTCCCGTCGTCAAGCCGAAGATCACGCCGGAAGAGCTCAGGTTGATGTCGCAGAAGCGCGTCACCGAGACGAAGACCATCCTCATCCCCGCGTATCTCTTCACGTGCCAGGAGAAGGACGTCGAGTATCGCGTCTTGGTCGACATGACGAACGGCGAGGTCGTCCTCGACCTTGACGAGTACGCGACCGCGAGGCTTCCCGAGCTGGACAAGCTCTCCGGCGCGCAGGTCAAACTGTTGATGGCCGCGCACAAGCTGAAGCGCTTCACGAAAGACGAGCTCGTCCGGAAGGCCGGAACGACGGTCGAAGTCGACGATGACTTGAAAGACCTCGTCGAGAAGGGCTACCTGCGTCGCGGGGAGAAGGAGGGCTCTTTCCAGGTGACTGATGCGTACCTCTTGTCGAAGCTCTCCGGCCACGCGTGCTACGCGCCCATCACGTTTGAGAAAGTCTCGGCGACGGAACAACGCGTCAAGACGGCGCGGCTCGACACGGTGAAGGCGCACTTGGCGCGCTTCACGAAAGTCCTCGACCAGCAAGAGTGCCACATCATCCGGTACGAAGTCGTGACGTAGGCGGGGAAGGGTATTTTTTTAAGCGCGACGTTCTTCCTCACGACTATGCGCGAAGCGTACCAGCTCGAGGACGGCGGACTCTGCGGCGAAGAGTCGTGGAAGTCGTTCGTGAAAGGAATTTCTCGTACGTCTCGTACTGGTACCCTGTCTCATCACGATGACGCCGTACGAGAACTCGGACTCTTCCTTAAACGGGCCGTCGAGCGTAGAATATCGAACGGAACAAGCGCTCGAATCGGCGTCCTCTTCAGCGGCGGCGTGGACAGCACGCTCATCGCGCTCCTTCTCAAGAAAGCCGGCGTCGAGTTCACGTGCATCACCGTCGGCTTCCAGGACGGGAACGCGAAAACCCCGGAAGACGTCGTCGAGAGCGAACGCATCGCGAAAGAGCTCGGCTTCGACCACGTCGTCGTCCTGCTCAACCTCGAAGAGGTCGCGGCGCTCTTCAAACGCACCGTCAAGATCCTCGGTCCGGAACTCACGAACGTCGTCAACGTCGGCGTTGGCAGCGTCGCCGTCGCGGCAATCGAGAACGGCCGAGAGCACGGCATCACTCATTACTTCGGCGGCCTCGGCAGCGAAGAGCTGTTCGCCGGGTACGACCGCCACGAGAAAGCCCTCGAAGCGGGCGGCTACGCGAAACTGCACGACGAGTGCATCGCCGGGCTTGAGAGCATGTACGCGCGGGATTTGCGCCGCGACGCGGCGATCGCGAAAGCGTACGGCGTGACGGTTTCAACCCCGTTCCTCGATGAGGAGTTAGTACGGTATTCGTTAACGATCCCGCCGGAACTGAAAATCAGTACGACGAAAACCTTTACGGGACGCTCCCGAGGAGATATCCCTGTCGAGAAGACCGTCAAGAAGCTCATCCTGCGCGAAGCGGCCGTCACGCTCGGACTCCCCGAGGATGCTGCCTACCGGCCGAAACGAGCGGCGCAGTACGGGAGCAGGACGAACAACGCGCTGACGACGCTCGCGGCGAAGCGCGGCTATGAATGCAAGGATGAGTACTTGAAAGGCCTGCCGAGAGTTTAAGAGTCATTCAGAATATAAGATGGTTTGAAAAAGTTCGAGGGTAGAACCCTCATCCTCGCAGGAACCTTTCCTCTGAAAAGTTCACCCTGCAGAGTTATGTGGTTAGTAAGCGTCCGCACTTATAAAGTTTGTGTCTTATTTATATATCTTGAACGCTTTTCTTAAATCAAAGTCACTTATTGCATTGTTTAGAACCGTGTGACGACCTATATGGGAAAGTTCTCCTAACGTAGACTTCTTGTTAGCACCTGCTACATAATCCGCCATTTTGAGCATTTCCTCGTTCTCCCGTATATCGGGGTGAATTTTGATTTTCCATCCATCGCGTTTTGCTAATTTATTAACAATCTTAATGATTTGCCAGATGTCGGAGTGACTTTCTGCACAGCAAACAACTTGATATTCATCACTCTTAATTCCTAAGTGTGTAATTCCATAGTAATATAACGTACCGACAATCTTTTCTTTAAAACCGCCAATATTTCGGTATTGTACCATTTAAGTT
>DASH01000058.1 GCA_002503705.1 Candidatus Woesearchaeota archaeon UBA153
TGTGTCGTCCTCGCTGAAGACGGTCTCATCGGCGGCTTGTACCACGAGGACTCGCCGCCTCAAGAGGGCGTGATCGTCCAGAACCTGGTGCGGTTCTACTGGTCGCCGAGCAAGGCTCCCGACCTGCTCATCCAGCGCTATGCTCCGAGCGCGGCCGACCTCGAGGCTTCCGTGCGGAGATTCTTGGAAGGGAACTTGATTCTTGCCGACACGCCCCGTGTCAGGTTGTTCGCGGGCATGGTGTATCACGTTGGAACCGCGTTCCAGCATAGCTGGTCGAACTGAGCGCTTCTCGCCCATAAGATTTTTAAAAGGCCGACGGCTTTCTCTCGAATATGGCTGCGAAGGACAAGCACAAGGCGGAACATCCCGCTCCGAAGGCCGAGCACAGCGGGCAGCATACGCCGAAAGCTCAGAAAACGGATCACGGTACACCCAAGAATGCACCCGGCGTTCCGAACCCTGTTGAAGATACGAAGGGCGTCACGGTGAAGAAGGCGGAGGACATGCCCGAGTGGTACTCGCAAGTCTGCGTGAAAGCGCGCGTCGCGGATTACAGCCCTATCAAGGGGTGCATGGTCATCCGTCCGCTCGGGTTCGCGTTGTGGCAGGCGATTCAGGACGAGTTCAACCGGATGCTCAAAGAGGACGGTGTCGAGAACGCGTACTTCCCCCTCTTCATCCCGGAATCATTCTTCCAACGAGAAGCGGAACACGCGGAGGGCTTCAAGCCGGAGGTCGCGTGGGTGCAGAACAAGGACGATGACGCGGGCAAGGAGCGGTTCGCGATCCGGCCGACGAGCGAGACGATCATGTACGATAGCTACGGCCGTTGGGTCCGTAGCTGGCGCGACTTGCCGTTGCGAATCAACCAGTGGGCGAACGTCGTTCGCTGGGAAGTGAAGGACGTCAAGCTCTTCCTGCGCAGCCGCGAATTCCTGTGGCAAGAAGGCCATTGCGTCTACGAGACTGCTGAAGCGTGTCATGAAGAGACGATGCACTATCTTGAACGGTATCGCCAAATTGCGGAGGACTTGCTCGCCGTGCCCGTCTTCCTCGGGAAGAAGACTGCGCGTGAGAAGTTCGCCGGCGCGATCAGCACGTACTCTATAGAGTCGTTGATGCCGGACGGGAAGGCGTTGCAGATGGGCACGAGCCACGATCTCAGCCAGGGCTTCGCGAAAGCGTTCAACATCTCGTTCCAAGGCCGCGACGGCGAACAGCGGTTGCCGTGGCAGAACTCGTGGGGCTTCTCGACGCGCCTGATCGGCGCGCTCATCCTCGCGCACGGCGACGACAAAGGACTGGTCTTGCCGCCGCGCGTCGCGCCGAACAAGGTCGCGGTCGTCCCGATCATCTTCGAGAAGGAGAAAGAGATGATCGTCGCGAAGGCCGAGGAGGTCGGCTTGATGCTGAACGAGTTCCGGCCGATCGTCGACACGCGCGACGAGTACACGTCCGGTTGGAAGTTCAACGAGTACGAGCTGCGCGGCGTCCCTCTCCGCGTCGAGATCGGGCCTCGCGACATCGCGAAAGACCAGGTGGTGCTCGTCCGCCGCGATACTGGCGCGAAAGAGATCGTTCCATTCTTGAAGGCGCGCGACCGCGTCGCGGAGCTCCTTGAAGAGCTCCACGAGAACCTGTTTCAGAACGCGAAGCGTCGCATCGAAGCGTCCATCGTCGCGGTGGAGGATTTCGCCGCGTTCGAGCGCGCGATCGAGTCCAAGAAGATGGTCTTCGCGTCGCATTGCGGCGAGGACGACTGCGAGTTCGTCATCAAGGAGAAGACCGCCGCGACGGCGCGATGTATCCCGTTCGACGAGGAGAAAGCGACGCCGAAGAAGGGCGCGACGTGCGTCCACTGCGGCGAGCCCGCGAAATACAACGCGTACTTCGCGCGGGCGTATTGAGTGCGTGTTCGAGCGCGTATTCTCGATGATGCGCTCTTGAAGTGCTTCTCGTACTCGTCGTTGAGCTATTTCTTGTCCGTGCTCTCGTTCTCGTTCGTGAACGTATCGTTGTTCTCATCGTCAACGAGAAGTTATAAGAAAATAACTGCGTGAAGTAACTCTGAGCGCCACGGATAAGAAATGAATGATGAGAAATAAAAACGGTTACGGGGAACCCTACTTCATCCCCGCTAAGTGGATGTCGTCGTACAGTTCCCGGATGGTCGTGTACAGGACTTCCTTCTCGCTCGGGGTGAGCTTCTCCTTGTTGAACGCGACGCGGATGCGGTTGTACAGGTGCCGCGCCTTGTCCGTGTCCTTCTTCTCGAGCGCGTGGCGCGCCTCGTCCACCATCGCGTAGATTTTCACGTGACGGATCTCCGAACCTCTCGGCGCGGGCGCGTTCACGCTCTTCGCGAGCTTCAGTTTCCGGTCGAAGAACCCTTGCATCCCCTCCTCTTTCTCGGAGAGGCGACGGTCGGCATCCTCGATATACTGGGCGATCTTCCGGCGCTCCGCGAGCTTCTCGTTCGCGCGCTCCTCGGCAACCGTCGCTTTCTTCAGCTTCACGTCCGCCTGCTTCTGGCGTGACGTGAGGACGCCGAGCTGCGTCTGCTGGTACGCGCGGAAGCCCTTCGCCTCCTTGTCGAACGCCGCGCGCTCTTCGGCAAGTCGGGCGTTCTTCTCGCGGAAAGACGCTTCTTTCTTCTCCAGCTCTTGTTCTCGACGTTCGAGCTCTTGGCGCGTCCGCTCCAACGACTTGGCGAGGCGGTCGAAGCCCGACTGCTTCGCGTTCGTCTCCCGTTTCGTCGCTTCGAACTCCGCCTCCTCCTTCTCGAGGCGGTCTTGTAGCGAGAGCAAGCGCTCCTTCTCGCGCGCCGTCGCCTCGATCTCCGCGGCCGCGTTCCTCGCTTGCCGGAGCATCTCTTCAGCGTCTGAACGCTCCTTGACGAGCCGGGCGCGCTCTTGGAGCAGCGTCGCCTCGAGCTTCTTCAAGGACTCCTGCTTCGTCGTGAGCTTCGCTTCGCGCTCCGCGACGCCCTTCTCTCGCGCGGCCGCCTCCTTCTCAAGGGTCGCCTTCTGGCGCGCGGCCGTCTCTTCGCGCTGCTGGATCTTCCGGCGTTCCGCCTTCAAGCGCGTGTCGATCTCCGACGCGATCTGCCGCTCGACGTCCTTCCGCAACAGGTTGCGCTGCTCGGCGAGCTCCGCGGACTTCCGCGCGATCTCGCGCTGGAGCCCGTCCAGCTTCTCTTGGAGCTTCTGGCTGTCGATGCCTTTCGCGATCGCGTGCTTCACTTGCTGGACGCGCCGGCGTTCCTGCTCGCGATGCGTCGCATCCGCTTGCTTCGCGTGAGCTTTCAGTATGCGCGCCAAGTCCTTGCGCGCCTGGCGGTCCTTGAGCCGCTCGGACAAGTCCTCCTCTTTGATGACGTGCAGGATCCACTGCGCGAAATCGTTCTTGTTGACGTTCACGTGGTGGAAGAACGTCTCCTGGTCGATGTGCTCGAGCGCCTCGACGAGTTCGCGCAGCGTCCGCAACGGCTGGCCGTTCTTCAGGATGAACTCTTGGCCTTCCGGAACTGGCTTGTCGAGCGGGTGCGGCTCTTTCTCGGGAACCTTGACGTTGGCGAGCGCGGCAATCTCCTCGTCTAGGTCATCGTGCTTCTCCTCGATCTCGTCGAAATGCGCGTCCGCGATGAGCGGGACTTTCTTGAACGCTTTGGAATCGTCCGGTGCCGGTTTGGGCGCGGGTTGCGCGACGGGGAGCGGGCCCGGTTCCGGCGGCGCGTCGAACGTCATCGTCTCCGGCGGCGGCACTTCAATCAGCTCCTCGCTCTCGGTTTCAGTGGCGGGCGTGTCCGTCGCGTTCGTCCTCGGTTCGTCGTTGAACGCGGACGTCGTCTCGCTCGCGGGAGTCTCCTCCGCAGGGTGGCTCGTCCACTCGTTCTCGGACTGCGGGGTCGTCGGCTCGTCGTGGTGCGCCGTCCAGTCAATCGAACGCTCTCCTGCGCTCGACGCTCTTTCCGTCTTCACGGTTCTGTGGTGCGCGTCGCTCGTCCAATCGTCGATGTCGAACGACGCCTCCTCGACGGGTTCTGCCGGCCGCGCCGGCATCTTGAACGGCTCGTCCTCTGCCGTGAAGCTCGTCGGCTCTTCGACGGTCCGGTCATTCGTTTCCGGGGGGAGCGGTTGCTCGTCCAGGCCGATCTTCTTGCGAATCTCCTCGAGGTCGAACTCCTCCTCTGTCGCGTTGAAGCTGGAGAGTTCCTGGTCGCGCGTCGGCGGGACAGTCTCCTCTTTTTTGCCGAAGAGTTTCGCGAAGAACCCTTTCCGCTCCGTCTGCTGTTGCGCCGGCGGCGTCGGCGGAAGAATATCAAGTGAAGCCATTGAACCTACACCCCCTTCTGCACGACAGAACGAGAGAGGGGGTATTTAAACGTTTTGTCACCACTCTCGGAGAGGTTGTTAGAGAGTTCCTCGTTCTTCTCCTCTCGCCGCGATGCGGCCGCGCCACGTAATCGCAACAATTATAAGGGTTCGCGGCTCGGAGAGGTCATGGCCTCTCTTCCCCTCCCGTCCTCCGCCGACGGCGAGATCGCGACGTATCTTCAAGAACTGCGCGTTCGGCTCTCCCGTCTCGAACAGGAGTCCGCGAAGCTCTTGACGGACGAGCAGCGCAGCTTCGCGGACGTCGAACGACTGCATCACGAACTCAAGGTCAGGTCCGCGGATTTCGAGGCGGACCTTCGCAAGCTCGACGCTGAGCTCGGCGTCATCGTCCGGAGAGTCCAATCCCTCGTCGCCGCGTTCAAGAGCTCGGCGCGCGCCCGCGAGTACGAACGCCTGTCGCGTCGCGTGGACGCGTGGAAAGGGGAGCGGTTCATCACGCGCGACGAATACAAGAGACTGCTCGAGAAAGAGCTCTCTTAGAAAATCGTTGAAGACGTTGACGAAACCGCGTTACGGGCGCTCTCAGATGATGACGAAACCGCGTTTCTTGAGCTCTTCCAGATGCTCGTTTGCGAATCCCGCTCCGACTCCAGGACACTGCGCGACCACGACTGTCTTGCCGAAGAGGAAGAACGGGTAGTTCCTGCACGCGAGCGGTCGTTTCGCGTAGTTCTTGCATGTCTGTTCGTTCGTGATGTTCGGACATCCGCCCGCGAGCGTGAGGAGAATCGTTCCGTCGGGAGTTCGTTCAAGTCGTTTTTCTTTCTCGTACTTTTTCAACTCCTTCCCGACGACAGCGTTCAGACTCGCATCGTCCGGCAACGGCAGCTTCCCGTTCCGGCAACACCACGCGCCGCATTTCTCGCAAGAGGGGATGACGCTGTCGCGCAACGAGCGGATGAGCTCGTCGTCAGTCAACGAGGTCAACGTGTTCGTCGTCGAGGAGTTCCTCATCGTCCGTCCCATCGTCACGGTCTTCTTCATCGTGAGTCTCGTCACCGGGGATTTCTTCGTCGTCCGTTCCGTCATCGCGGAATCTCTCGTCGTCAATTTCTTCGTCACGGCCGTCCTACGTCGTCGTGACTCGCTTCCCATATATAAACCTCTCTCGTAACCTTTTTATGCAGTCTCCTGTTCTCGCGTGGAATATGCTCTCGAAGGAGGCCCGGGAAGACCTGGAGCGCCAACAGTACCGCATCGTCGGCGACCACAGCGCCGTCAAGGTGTGCGGGTGGACGAAGAACCTGCTGCGCGGCCGCGGCGGCTGCTACAAGCTCAAGTTCTACGGCATCATGAGCCACCAGTGCCTGCAGATGTCGACGTCGCTGAGCTGCGCGAACCGGTGCGTGTTCTGCTGGCGCGGCTACAAGGCGCCGGTGAGCAAGGGGTGGAGGTGGAACGTCGACGACCCCGCGATGATCCTCGATGAGAGCCTGCGCGCGCAGGCGAAACTCCTCATCGGCTACCGGGGGAGCGACAAGGTCCTCGCGCGGCTCTACGAGCAAGCGGGTACGGTGAAGCACGTCGCGTTGTCGTTGACGGGCGAGCCGATCACGTACCCGCGCATCAACGACCTGCTCAATCTTTTCAACCAACGTGGCATCAGCACCTTCCTCGTCACGAACGCGCAATACCCGGACGCGATCCGCGCCCTCGCGCCCGTCACGCAATTGTACCTCTCGCTGGACGCGGCGACCAAAGAGCTCTTGAAGAAGGTCGACGTGCCGTTGTTTGCCGACTACTGGGAACGGCTGCAGGAAAGCCTCGACGCGCTCGCCGCGAAAGAGGGGCGGACGTGTATTCGTTTAACGGCGGTGAAAGGGCTGAACATGACGCATCCTGCAGACTATGCGAAGCTCATCCTCAAGGGCGACCCGGACTTCCTCGAAGTGAAAGCGTACATGCACGTCGGCGCGTCACGATTGCGCTTGACCGCGGACCACATGCCGTTGCACGAAGAGGTGCGCGACTTCGCGCGCGACGTGCTCGCGTACCTGCCCGACTATGAGTTCGTGTCTGAGCACTTCCCGAGCCGCGTCGTCATGATCGCGCACAAGCGGTTCAAGCAGCGCGGCCAGTGGCGCACCTGGCTCGACTTCCCCGCGTTCAAGAGGCTCTCGCTCTCCGGCGAGCCGTTCACCGGCCTCGACTACTCCAAGCTCACGCCGAAGGCGTGCCTCGGCGTGACGGACAAGAAGACTCCGTCGAAGGAGGAATCCCGCGCAAGGAAGCTGAAACGAGAGGAACGTTACACGAAATTACGGGAGCGCCTGACGACGGCGAAAGCGAAACGCGCGGCGGAAGAAGGGGACGAGAACGAGCTGGAGTGATCGTTCTATTCTTTTAACACTCGCTCTTCTTTCAGCACCCGTTTCAACGCCGCAATCGCGACTTCGAGTTGCTTCAGGTCGGGCTCTCTCGTCGTCAACGCCTGCACGGCCATGCCGGGCGCGCTGATGAAGCGTAAGAACGCGCTCTTGCAGTAGTATTTTCCGGCGAAGCGGGTCCACTCGTACGCGATGCCCGCGATGACGGGGAGCAAGGCGATGCGCAGCACGTACTTCTCCCAGAACGTCGCGCCGAACGGGATGAAGAGGTAGACGAGGATGCTCAGGACGATGACGTAGACGACGAAGGTGGTGCCGCACCGCGCTTGGCGCTTCGTGAACTTCTTCGCGTTCCGCGGCGTCAACGCCCGTCTCGCTTCGTAACAGTTCACGCTCTTGTGCTCGGCGCCGTGGTATTGGAACAACCGTTTCACGTCTTTCATCCGGCTGATGGCGAGGAGGTAGAGGAGGAAGAAGGAGAACTTGATGCCACCGTCGAGGAGGTTGAAGGTCCAGTTGTTCCCGACGTCTTTCGTGATCCACGAGGCGAGCAGTAACGGCAAGAACTTGAAGAGGGCGAGGGCCAAGGCGATGCTGAGCGCCATCATCAGGCCGAGCTCCCACGCGTTCAGCTTCTCCTCCTCCTCGTCGATCGCCTCGTTCGCGCTCCAGTTCAACTCGCGCATCCCCTTGATCATCGTCTCGAACAGGACGATCATGCCGCGCACGAACGGCACCTTGCCGAGGAACGTGCGCTGCGTCAAGAACTGCTCTTTGCGGTGCTTCACCTTGATCGTGCCGTTCGGCTTGCGCACCGCCGTCGCCAAGTGCCGGGGGCTCTTCATCATGACGCCTTCGACGACCGCCTGGCCGCCGATCGTCATGATCGCTTCCGCTGTCGTGAACGGCAACGTCACCATTCTCGTGAAGAGTTTCCGCCAACCCATGCGTCTTGAAATCCACACTACCTTTATAAAAACTCGCTTCAAACCAACCTCGAGAAGGAGCGCTACCGTCCTTAAGGGCGAACACTCACGATAGGTCATTCGAGGTGACAAGGGGGTTGCCCCCGTCGGGGAATGTCGCCTCTCGGTGGAACAAGCAAGTGTGAGCAGGACGGTAGCGCGACGGAGAATGGCAAATTCGACGAGAACGACGAGACGACGACCACGATGAAAACCAACGCCACGGTCACCGATGCGAAACTCGACGCGTACTTCGCCATCACGGGCGAAGCCCTCGAGAAAGCCCGGAACGCGTGCGACGACTCGACGAACGAGCGCGCGCGCCACGCCGCTGACTTCCTCGACATGGCGCAACGCTACCACGACGACGCGCAACACTTCCGCGCCAAAGGTGACAAGGTGCTCGCGTTCGCGGCGCTGAACTACGCGCACGGCTGGCTCGACGCGGGCGCGCGCATCGGACTCTTCACGGTGAAGGATTCACGGCTCTTTACGGTCGATGACGAGTAGATTTCTCCTCGATTGTCAGGCGAAATATTTAAAAGTGGCCTTTACTTCCCAGTGGTCCTGTCTGGGGGGACATGCGTTGAAAGTCAAAAGTCTCCTGTTAAGTCTCTGTTGTGGCGCCTTGCTTCTCAGAGTGCCGTCGATTGTGGCCCAATCTCCGAACGAGACGATCTTCAACGACCTCGCGAAACGCACTGCAGTTTCAGCCTCTCTCGACGTTCACGACGATGTATCGCGTCGCACCGCAGTCTACGCCGAGGCGTACAACCTCGCGAAACAAGCGCAGACGCGGCAATCGTCTTATGTAGTCAATATCACTGACCCCGAAGTTCTGGGAACGCTCGGCTATCGTCAAGACATCTCGAACAGAATCGACGAAGTGTACATTCTGAGTAAAGACTCGGTTCTGGACAAGGGGGATATCGTTCTGCCTCTCAGGAACGGAACTTACGTCCCGCAAAGCTACTCTTTAGACGCTCCGAGCGCCGCTTCCTTGCTCAAATATACTCCTTCGGCGACTCTGCCGTTCACGAAAAAAGAGCCGACAGTCGAGAAGCTCATGGTGCGAGTCATCGATGGCGTTCTCGTGCAAGAGTGGATTGCGCCCTCGGCGCAACACGCGAGCACTCGTTCCGCTGACTGCGCAGACGTCACGCTCGAATGGCTCGCGAGCGCGTACATGCCCGGTTCCGAAACAATCATCAACGTTCCTTCAGACGGCAACATGAGAAGTTCTGACCTCGGTGGCAGCGTCGACTGCGCGCCGACGTGCACGAACTACCTCTCCAAGATTGACAACACGACGCTCGTCTGGCAGAACGCGGACTGCGTCTATCAAGATCTGTGGACGGTCACGAAGTGAAGAGTGGACTCAAAATGAACGACCAAGGAAAAACAGCGATTATCGGAGTCGTCATCGCTCTCGTACTTCTCGTCATCATCTCGAGCATCCTCGTCTTCGCCGATTCGAACGAAACGGGAAACACGACCGAAACGACCGTCAATGACTCGATTGTCAGCAACACGACCAATACATATGAAGCGGTTATCGACAATTCAGTTATCCCTACAACTCTTGAAATCTCAGACGAGGTTGTCGAACGACCACGCAAGATTCACCCCATCGGCATCGAACCGATGCCGGAACCGATCTTGCCGCCCTCGCCGATGGATGGGAATTCGAGTCTGCTGAGTCTGAATATCACTGCTCCGTCTGCCGACGGCGTCTTCTTACGCGGGGCGTACGAGATTACGGCGACGTTCGCCGGAGTGGCGAACGTCACAATCGGATGGCAGAACAGCTCCGACTGGGGTATCATCGACAGCTCTTACGACGAAAACACCTCATACGTGTACTGGTTTGACACTATCTCACAGCTTGACTGCTACCGTTGCTACAGTCTCTCCATCAACGTGAGTCAAGAACTCATCTCCGAGATAGGATATCGATTCAACCTCACCATCGACAATACTCCGCCGACGGTGAACTTGTTGAGCACGAGTTTCAACACGACGAACAACAGGCCGAACATCACCTTCAACTATACGGATTCTCTGTCGCCTCTGGCGACGTGTCGGTATTATGTCGACGGAGCCACGTCCAGGACCATTGTAGGATTGGCGAATAATACCAATACTGACCCCGGGGCCGGAATCGCGCTCGGCGACGGTCAGCACGATGTCTGGGTCAACTGCACGGACGAAGCGGGCAACGAAGGTACGAGTGTGCACATTTTCATTACTGTGAATGCGACGGTTGATCCATTCTGCGGCGACGGCCTCATTACGGTCGGAGAGTCGTGCGACGGCGCGAACTGGGGACCAATCATCGGCTGCACTGACTTCAATGGTTTCACCGGCGGCAACCTCAACTGTAACTCTCCCGGTAGCGCATTCGAGTGCACCTTCAACACGTCCTTGTGTACGGAAGCCATTTGCGGAAACGGTGCTCTCGAAGATCCCGAGCAATGCGATGCTGGATTGAACAACAGCATACCGTGCACGCCGCCGTACGGCGGCTCGTGTGTCTATTGCGATGATGTTTGTCTGAACGTGACACTCAACGGATTGTATTGCGGCGATGGCATCGCGAGCGACGGCGAAGAGTGTGATGGTGCGAACGGAACACTGGGGGGATACACTTGCTTGCCGGATTGCACGCTCGAACTCTCGCTCCTCACCGAGGCCTTGCTCCGCTGTCCGTTCGACAACACAACGACGTGCACTGACGGTGAGACTCCTCTTGAGAATAACGGAACGGACTTCGTCTCCGGTATTGACGGCGGTGCCGTTCAGATATTAGTGAATGACACTCTCAGCTATCCTTATAGCGACAATTTTGACATCAACAAGGGAACAATCTCGGTCTGGTTCAAACCACCGACGACGATGTGGGATTGTAACATGCACATCTTCCTCCACCACCAGAGTCCGAGTAATAATGCAAACCTCCGTTTTAGAATTGGAAAATACTTGGATTCGTATTGTGACCCGATATCGTATCATCTTGCGTTCTATAATGGGGGCGATAGGGCTGCCGAAGCATTACTCCTGAATGGCTCAATAGACCCGGTTAATGGTTGGTATCATGTCGCAACGACCTGGAATTCTTCGACGATGAAAGTGTATATGAACGGTCAGCTCCGCGGAACATGGGAAGAGTCGTTCGCTATCGGGACTCCCGCGGACAGGATTTACATCGGCGGCTATCCTCCTTACGAGGACGCATACGTCACTGATGGCGCTCTCGACAATCTGAACATCTTCGGACGCGTCTTGAACGACAGCGAGATCGAAGCGCTCTATTTCCTGTATGGTGACGTGAATGGCACGTATTACTGTGGCGACGGCGCAATTAACAGGCCCGGTGAGGAATGCGACGGCATGAACGGCACATCCGAACACTACCTTTGCACGGCGAACTGCGTGCTCGAGAAAGTTCTCGCCTGTGGCGACACCATCTACAATGATACTGTGCTCACGGAGGACCTTCTTGACTGTTCTTATGATGGCATCATTATCGGCGCGGATAACGTCACGCTTGATTGTGCAGGCCATCGTATTAATGGTGGCGGCGGTGCGTCGACCGGCATCGATGTCTACAATTGGCAGGGCACGAAGGTGCAGAATTGCATCGTGGGGAATTTTACATTTGGTGCTCACGGGGTTTCTTGCAACGCGCTCTTCGTCAATAATATCTTCGCGAACACCCAGAACGGGATTGATATCTACTTTTGTGACGGCGTCACGATACTCAACAACACATTTCGGGAGAATGGCAGGTCCGTCCAGAGTTCCAACTCGAGAGCGCTGGTGATGTCATATAATACAATAGCGGAGTCCGGGATTGGTGTCTTCGCTCAGGAGACGCAATATGTCCTCTCTCACAATTACTTCAATCACGACACTTACGGGGTTAACAGTTACAATTCAGGCTATCGAACTGAAATTTTTGATAACACGTTCTACAATAACCCTCAGTATGGCCTCTGGTTAGGTGATGCAGAAAATGTCAGCGTCTTCAATAACACCTTCTTGAGTAATCCAGGATACGGAATTTATCTCTGGGGGTACAACTCAAACAACAACATCGTCAATAACACCTTCATTGATAATTGGATTGCCGCTTATGAGGGGTCATCAGTCCCTGTTACGCACGAAGTCACTGCCTGCGATAATGTTACTGTGCTATCTGCAGGAGAGTTTGTTCTGAATACGGATCTCGTACAGATCCAAAGCGATGAATGTTTGCACATAGCTTCTGACGCGATTCTTGACTGCAGAGGACACACCATTATGGGACACTCTGGTGCGGAAAGAGTGCTCGATATCGATGGAACAGTCCGTAATTGTCATATCATTACAAATGGAGTCTCTAGCGTTGCGAATCTTCGAAGTGGTGGTATCTTCGAAAACAACATTATCCATAGTGACATCAGCGACATTGGGTTATTTGCTTATGCTGGCACGATTCGGAACAATATCTTCTATCGTGGAGAGATTTACTGTCAAGGTGGCGGTGGAGTGAATATCACCAACAATACGTTCAATGGAGTCTATGATGGTGGAGGACGAGGTGCAATACAACTTTCAGGAGATGCTGGTGATGTGGTTTCAGATAATATCTTCAATCTTACTGCATATCCTGACTGCGGTTACACCTATGGGGACATTGTTGAGGCATGGTATCCGAACACTATCGATGCGAATTATTATATTGGGCCGTGCGGAAAAGCGAGCAACTACTCGTTAATTTGTGCTGATGAGAATGACGATGGACTCTGCGATGTACCTTTCACGTTCACGCTCAACGGCGGTCTCAATTTAACTGATGAGAGGCCGCGCGTCTGGCCACCTCGCGGCATAATCCCGTCAACCGTTCATGCGAATTCATATTTGCTGAATAAATGGAACTCTTCAATTCTGGGCAATTACTGGTCTGATTTCTCTTCGAATCCTGGATATCCGCTCGTGTATATAATTCCCGGTCCGGGTGAAGGTATCGACTATCTCCCTGCAGGTCGCGACTTGCCGCCGATTATTCAGCCAATATCAGATATTGTCGTCTATGAGGGCGAGAACGTCACGGTGTTCGTGAACGCCTCGGATCCGAACAACAGCACGGAGTCGTTGTACTATGACATTATCGACGACGATGGCAGGTTCTCAAGAATTCTGGGAACGTATGCTATGTATTCCTGGACGACAAACTATACTGATTCCGGCATCTATGTGTTTACCGTCGTCGTTTCCGACGGTTATCTCAACGCAACCACAACGTTCAACTTGACAGTGTTGAACGTGCTGATTGACGACACTCCTCCCGTTATCTTCGACGTCAAGAATATGAGCATCACTACCTCGCGCGGAACGATTTCCTGGTCGACCGACGAGCCGGCGAACACGAGTGTGAACTACGGGACGACTGAAGCTCTCGGCACGTATAGTGGCTTTGCCGCGCTCACGTTCGCACACTCGCGACGTCTGAAGAACCTCGATCAAAACACGACATACTACTACAACGTCACGAGTTGCGACGAAGTCGGCCATTGCAACACGAGCGGACCGTATACTTTCACCACTCTCGATGCCAGCTTCGACGGGCTCCTGCTTCACTGCGCCTTTAACGATACGACGACGTGTAGCGAGGGAGAAGTTCCCACTCATCAGAACGGCCTTTCTTATGCCCCTGGCGTTGACGGAAACGGTGTATTCATCAGTGGCGGGGATCAGCTTGACTATGCCACGCAAGGAAATTTCTTGCCGGAAACAGGAACGGTGAGCTTATGGATTGTGCCTTTCTGGAACGGCAGCGACGACAGGGATTTCTACATATTTGATGTTTACGACCGATACGATGCCGAACCAACGTGGACGAGGTTTGACATGCGAGGCAAGACGAGAACCAATATGCACTATTCCCTTTACGACGGATCTGATTACGCGGTCTTCTATTACAACGTGAGCTCCTGGCGAGCGGGAGAACCACACCATCTTGTCATGACGTGGGATCTCTCGACGGAGATACGAGGCTATGTGGATGGCGTCCTTTTTGGCACCCATTCCCTTAACATCACCTTACCTGGATTCAGCGACATCATGAATCTCGGCCATTATAAGGACACGAACGAACACCAGTTCGACGGTGTCCTCGACGAACTCAACATTTACGGAAGAGTCCTGAACGACAGCGAAATCGAAGCACTCTATCAAGAGCATCTCTCCTACTGCGGCGATGGCGTCGTCAACCAAGTCACGGAAGAGTGCGATGCGGGCGTTGATAACGGCGTCACGTGTGGTCCTCCGTATGGAGGTTCGTGCGTCTACTGTGATGTATCTTGCTTGAACATCACGCTTGCCGGTCCATACTGTGGTGATGGCGTCGTGAATGACGCGAGCGAGCAGTGCGACGGCGCTGACGGGACTCCCGATTATTACGCGTGTTTGGCGAACTGTACGCTCGAGTACGTTCCGTATTGTGGTGATGGCGTCGTCAACCAGATGAATGAGTCTTGCGATGATACCGATGGCGTCCCGACTCACTATATCTGCTTGTCGAATTGCACGCTCCAACAGCGCCCCTGGGCCTGCGGGGACGTCATCAACGTCTCGGGTTATTACACACTTACGAACGACGTCAACTGTCCGGTCTTGTCGGTTGGGAACGCGGCGATTGCAATCGCCGCGGACAACGTCACGGTCGACTGTAATTGGTTTGACCTTGCCGGTCAGAACCAGACTGGCAGAGGCATCTACGTCTTCAAGAGAGGTGTAGTCTTGAAGAATGTCACGATTCGGAACTGCCGCGTTGGCGGCTTCAATCGCGGCATTAACCTCGCGATGACGAACGACAGTTTCGTCGAGAACGCGTGGGTGCATGATAACGCGATTGGCGTCCAGCTTGATGCGAGCGGCCGGAATGAGATCTCTCTCACCGTCGAGAGTAACACTTATCAAGGCGTGTTATTCCAGGCTGGTTCGAACAACAATCACCTTAACAACACTTCAATCAATCATTCGAAATATGGTGTTTTCATCCTCTCCTCAATCAATAATATCATTGAGGGAAACTGGTTCGACCAGAACAACTTTTCAGGAATCTACTTGAAAGGGAACGCTTTCGAGAACACGATTATTGATAATTCATTCTATGCTACGGGCGTCACAGACACGACTGGCCTCAACAACACGTATTGCATTGCCGGACACCCGAACCAGTATTATGACGGAGCGACCGGGCCGGTTTGTCCACTCTTTTGTGGCGATACAATCTATGTAGATACTGTGCTCAAAGAAGACCTTCTCGACTGCGCAGGTGATGGTATAGTTATTGGTGCAGACAATGTAACGCTGGATTGTGCCGGTCACGTCATCGATGGAACGGGGACGTGGCAGTCGACGGGCATTTATTCATATTCTCGAACTGATTTGACCGTGCAGAACTGCCTTGTGAAAGAGTTCTATAATGGTTCAAGTATAATCTATTCTGGAGATGTTTTCTTTTTCAACAATACCTTCTCGCATGATGTTAACGGGATTGGTATTTGGGCGTCTGATGGTGTGTTAATCTCGAATAATCTTTTTTACAATAACTCGTTCGGGTTGTCCTTCCTAGGGTCTAACGATAATTCTGTTGTTAATAATTGGTATTGTCTTAATTAAGTAAG
>DASH01000012.1 GCA_002503705.1 Candidatus Woesearchaeota archaeon UBA153
GTGAAGAGGAAGATTAGTGAAGAGGGAGGCAACTCACGTTGCGGTGGCCGCTTGGAAGACAATCGTCCCGTTGCATTGGCCGTACGGGTTCGGCGGGACATAGAGCTGCCAGTACGTCGTGTTCTGCGGCGGCGCGCCAGGGTCGGTCTGCATCTCGACCGTCAGCCCGTCGATGGTCTGGAAATCCGAAGTGAGCGCAGTCTTAGTCAGCCAGTCGACCGCGGGGTCGGTGCTGAAACGCTCGTTGTCGACGGAGATGTTCCCGACGGTGCAGTTCAGCGCGAGGCCGTCGTTATCGACGGCGCCGTAGCCTTTCACGCTGATGTTGATGTTCTGGTTCCCGATGTTCTTGACGATCGCGGTCTTGTTCTCCGAAGTGTCGCCGACGGCGAGGTCGCCGTAGTCGATCGTGTAGAGCGAAGGCGTGCTGATGTTGAGCGCGAGGAGCGCGTCGATGGTCGTCGTGTTGTCGGGAGTGTTATCCGTTGCCGAGGAGTTGTCCGTCACGGTCGCGTTGCACGTCCACGTGCCGTTCAGCGCGTGATACAGGACGAAGAAGCCGCACGTCCAGTTCGCGTAGTTCCCGGTCGAGCTCACGTTCGTGCAGCTGTTGTTCGTGTAGTGGGTGTTGTTGTTGTCCGCGGCGCCCGCCGTTGAAGTGCTGTGGTAGAAGACGGCAGTGACATTCTCGATGTCGTCGTACCCGTTCCAGTCGCGAATCGTCAGGTTGCAATAGACGAGCTTCGTCGTCCCCGCATTGAGCGTGACGGAAGAGGGCAATTGGACGGCCATGATCTCGGGCCGCGCGTTCGTGATGTTCACTTTCGTGTCGACCGAGACGTTCCGGTAGTTCGGGTCGAAGCTGTAGCTGTACGAGAAGAGCGCGTTGTAGAGCGCTATCGCTGTGACGAGGACGAGGAGTGCGAGGAGGAGGCGTCGTTTCGAGGACGCCGTTCCTGCGCGTTCCATCATGTCCACCTTGTCCTTGTTCCTCGCTCGGATTCAGCCGAGCTCGACGTAAAAGTAGTACGTCAATGGCGATTGCACGTGGCTCTCGCCGACGATGAGTTGGAAGTCGTAGCTGTAGCCGTTATAGCCAGTCGTGTCGTCGTTGATGATTGCGACGTAGACGAGCTGCTGGTTCGCGTCCTGCATGAGGAACTCTTGGAAGTCCGCCGTGTTGTTCTGGCCTTGGCTCGCGTTGTTCACGTAGAGCGAGGTCATGTTGCAGCTGCTCAGCGTCGTCCCCGCGACGACCGTCGCGTCGTGGTTGGTGCTGTTGAACGTGCTCGTGATGCTGTCCACTTCGCTCGCGGTCATGTTCAGCTTCACCATGTACGTGTTGAGGGTTGTGATGTTCGCGCACGCGACAGAGCTGAAGTCAAGCGTTGTGTTCGACGCATAGACTTCTCCGGTGATCGTGGCGAAGCTCCAATCGTAGATCGTGTTGTTGCTCGCGTCGTCCAAGGTGAGCGCGCCGGAGACGTTTCCCACGTAGGCTTTCCAGTGCTGGTCCTGTTGCGTCGCGTTCAGCACGACGGTCGTGATCGTGCCGCGGTTGCTCGTGAAGGAGTCCGGCGTCGACATCGCCCGTTCTGACGTCGTGATGTTCGTGAAGGCGGCGCCGACTGGCGTCGCGAGCGAAACCTTGATGATGACGAGCGAGAAAATCAGCAGGAGGGCGAGGAGTCCCGCGAGTCGCCGGTATCGTCCGTCAGTCGTCATCAGTGTCACCTGTCGTCAGTCTCTTCCGTCAGTCTCTATCGTCAGTCTCTGGTTGTCGTGTCGTCACTCGTTCCGCCAGTCTCGTGTCGTCGTTCAGTTTCCCGTCAGTGGTTCTCGTGTTCGTCGTCGTTCTTCGTGCCGTTCTTCGCGGTTCTTCGTCGTTCTTCAACCGTCATCTCTTCTTCGTCCGGAAAGGCGTTGTCAAGGAATGGAAAGGTGGTTTCGAAAAGCGTTTTGAAGAGTCTAGCTTCAGCTGCCGAGTTCGACCCAGAAGTAATACTGGACCGTCGCCGGAGCACCGGGCTCTTCCGACTCGCCGACCATGAGCTCGAAGTCCCAAGCGCCGTTGTCGAAACCGGTCGCTTCGTTCTCCAGAATGGTCGTGTAGACGATGTTCGAGGCACCGTCGAGCAGGAGGACTTGGTAGAAGTCCGTCGAGTCAGCACCTGATTCGTCGAACGCGTTCGTCGACCAGCAAGTGTTCAAGCCGATAGGCGTCGCACCGACTGAGAAGGCAGGGTGGTCTTTTTGGTTGAACGTCATATTGACGGAGTCCGCGTCAGCGTTTGTCATGTTCAAGTAAGCGTCTTCCGTGACGATGTCCGCAACGTCAGCACATCCGACACCCGCCCACGTCGGAGCCGCTTCGCGCGTCGCGTATATCTCGCCCGAGATGGTCGTCAAGGACCAGTTGTACATCGTCTTGTTGTTCACGTCGGCGAGCACAATCGTACCGGTGACCTCGCCGTAGTAACCTTGCCAGTGCTGCGTGATGGTGAGCGCGCTGATGTTGAGCGGGGTGACGTAGCCGCCTTGCGCGTCGACGCTCTGGGCCTCGATGAGGCTCAGATTGCGCTGCGTCGCCGTCCCTTCAGTAAGGGTCAGGGGCGCAACAGGGTCCGCCATGACGTACGTCGCGCAGAGGAGCGCGGCGAGCGCCAACATCACGAATATCGTTGCGAGTCGTTGCTGCATAGTTTCCACCTTCCTATTCCTTTTGAACTTCATTTTTTCTTCACCCCTTCCTCTTTGAGGAGTGCGGGGATGATGGTGCCAGGGTCGTAGAGGATGTACAAGCTTCTCGGGAGTTCCTTGCCCGGCTTGTCCGAGTGGAGGGTCGTGAACGTGACGTCGTGCGTCGCGCCGGAAGGGTCGGTGATCGAGACGGGAGCGAGTCTCTTCCCGAGCTCGTGGTCGCGCGAGAGGATGACGAAGCGCGGGTGCGCGGCAGACTCGTCGATGGCGAGCGCGTCGATCTTCGGGAGGTGGTGCTCGATGGACCAGAACGCCTTCTCGAGGGCGTAGTGGAGTTCGTGCCGTCCCGAGAACCAGATCTTGAGGATGACTTTGTTGTACGCGCTCAACGGCACGTGCTTCTTCTCGACGAAGTCGTTCGCCGTCGCGATGAGGAAGCTGTGGTTGCCGGCGAGGCTGTAGAGGATGCGCGGCTGTCCTTTGTCGCGGTTCGGGACTCGTTCGCTCTTGACGAGGCCGGCCATCTCCAAGAGTCTGAGTTGTTGGCTGACGTTCGCGACGCTCGTCCCGCTGCGCGCGGCGAGCTCGATGGGCGAGAGTTGTTGTTCAGAAAGGAGCTTGAGGATCTCCCATTTGCTCGCCGTGAAGAGCGTCTCTTGTTCCATCAGTCGTCACTGCCCGCGTCGTTGCTGCAATCGTCGTTGCTGCGCGTCGTCGTTCCGGATCCGAGTGCGGTTCCGGTAGCGTTTTACCGTCGAGGAAATCATCCCTCACCAGTATACGCTTTCGTATCTTAGTTTCTTTAGAGATATACTTATATTTAAACCTTTCGGTGATTTCTCTAGTACTGTAGTGAAGAAAACACGGAAGTAGTCACAATCGCAAAATACAATAGTTAAGAAAGACCTCAAAAGAAAGAAACTACACTACTTAAGAAAAAAATGAATTAGGGGGTTATACGGCGCGGGGACGAATCCTCGAACATTTGGAGACGGACGATGCCGGAAAAGACGACGAGGTGGAGAAGAAGACGTTCGAGAACGAAGACGGAAAAACAGAAAGAGCGGAGAACAAACAGAGAACGAAGAGAGAACGAAGAGCGCACAAACAGAGAGCGGACAGAAAACGAACAGAGAACAAACTTTATTAGCCCTCCCCACTTCACCGTCGTCGTGGTAAACCCGCTCATCGTCCTCCCGCTCCCCGGCATCATCATCGGCGTCGGACTCCTCTGGCTCGGCTACTCGTCGATGAAGACGAAACGCCTCATCGAAGACACGCCGACGTCGAAGATTCGTTCGATAGCGATGGGGTTCGTCGAAGTGAAAGGACTCGTCGAGAAGGGGGAGCGGACCATCGCCGCGCCAATCTCAGGAGACGCGTGCTGCGCGTACCGTTGCGACGTCGAAGCGCTGCAGCGCGACGAAGACGGCGACGAGCACTGGCGGAGGGTCAAGAGCGTCTCGGGCGGCGTCCCGTTCTTCGTGAAAGACGAGACTGGGCGAGTGCTCATCGACCCGAAAGCGGCGAACGTGACGGTGAAGCTCACGAACGGGTGGGGCTCGGCGCTCACGAAAGACCCTCCGAAGAACGTGCAGCAGTTCCTCGAGAAAGAAGGCGTGAAGTTCAAGAACGTGATCGGGTTGAACAAGACGATGCGCTACCAGGAGTTCTTGCTCGTGCCGAAGATGACCGTCTACGTGCTCGGCGTCGCGGGCTCGAATCCTCACGTCGCCGCGGGAAGCGCGGTGAAGAGCGTCGACCGCGTCATGATCTCCGCGGGCGACTTGCCGAAGCTCTTCACCATCACCGACACGCCGGAGCACGCGCTCGTCAAGCAGTTCACGCTGCGCATGTACGCGGGCCTCATCGTGGGCGGCGTCATCCTCCTCGGCAGTCTCTGGTTCCTCCTGCTCATCGCCGCGGCGACGAGCTGAACGTTCTCTCACGGCACTCGTTCTTTCCACGATTTCGCTCGACGCGTTCGCGGGACTCCTCGAGAAGAAGGGAGCGGGGCGGGAAAGGACGTGAAGGAGAGGATGTAGAAGAAAGGGCGTGGGGGGAAAAGGGAGTGAGAGTACAGAGGATTGGGGAAGCGAACGAGAAAAAAGGAAGGGAAGAAGAAAGAGGAGAAGAAGAAAGAAAGAAAAAGAGAAGAGAAAGTCTCTTCCTCTCAGAATTCTCGGTCCGGCGCGCGATCCATGCGCGTGAACGCTTCAGGCGAGGGCTTCGGTTTCTTCCACTTGTAACCCTCTTCCGGGAACCAAGCGCGCGGCATCGGCTCGCTCGTGGACATCTCGAAGAACTCCTTGATCTCGTTCTCTTGGCGCTTCGCCAATTCACGACACTTGTCGACGTGATTCTCCAGCTCGTTGTTCAACAAGTATTCGTAGAACCACTTCTGGAACTTGCCGCCCATCAGCTTGCTGACGAACGACTTGTCCCACTTGTTCGCCGGGTCGACCTGGACCCACCACCAGACGCGCAGGACGATACCGAGCTTATCAGCCTTCACCTTCTTCTCATCATAGAGCACCTCTGTCGGCTTGGACCCGAAGTTCTGCCAGTCCATCTTGCAGACATAGGTGAGGTACGCGTTGACGGGGCGGTAGCCGCGCCACCAGATCAAGTTCTCCTGGACGCCGTCCGGGCGGATGCGGTGCAGGTAGAAATCTTCGAACTTGGTGTCCCCGCTCCAATGCTTCATCTGCTCCTTGACGAACCAGCTGTAGATGTACATGTACAAGTCGCTCAGGGAGAGGATACCGCCCTTCTCGACCTCGAAGTAGCAGACGCTAATGTCCTTCCACGTGTCGCCACGGAGAATGCCCGGCATCGGCTCTTGCATGAACCCCCTCTTTCCGAAGAGAAGTTTAAAAAGGTATCGCCGGGGCGGGCTCTTGACAAATGAACGGTCACCAGCGTCAGGCGACGAAACTTTTATATACACTACTCCTCGGGAGTCCGAACAGGGATGGGTGGATTCAGAGTGACGCGGCGACGCTCCGGACGACGAGTCGTCCTCTTCGGGATACTCCTCGCTCTCGCGCTGCTCCTCGCGCCGGCGAGCCTCGGCGCGGCGTTCGACCGGGTCATCGTGAACAGCGGCGACTGGCATGACGTGTACAGCGGCATGCTGTACGCCTCCCTCGAAGGCGTCCCGTCGAACTTCCTCGTGAGCACGAAGCACGGAGCGATCCTTCCGTACAGCATTCCGACGACAGAAGACGACCAGTTCGTCGTGACCGGCCGCGCCAAGCCGTACGTCGTCGGCTACGCCGGCTACCTGCAGACGAAAGGGTACGCGAACGCGCGAGAACTGCTGACGCGGAACGCGAACTTCGACTTGGCGGAACTCCTGACGAACGTGACGCAGTTCATCATCATCGACCCCGCGTACGGGTACAACGCTATCAGCGTCGCGCCGTACGCCGCGGTCTCGAAGCAGTACGTTCTCTTCGCGGACCGGCGGAACATCGACGACATCGTCTCGTTTCTCGCGGATCGCGACCCGACGGCAGTCATCATTTTCGGCCAGGTCGATCGCGAGGTCAAGGAGAGACTGGCTCGTTTCAACCCTGAGATGATTAACAAAGGAGACCGTTTCACCAACAACATGGTCATGGTCGACCGGTACCTCGCCATCAAGCCCACTAAACAAGTCGTCCTGACGAACGGCGAATTCCTCGAAGCGGGACTCGTCTCGGGCAGCGACCCCGTCCTGTTCATCGGCCGGGCGAACGTGCCGGAGAGCATACGAGGGTACATCCAGAAGAGCGACTTCGAGGTCGGCATCCTCATCGGCAACGAGTTGATCGGCACGGCGACGTTCATCCGCCGGCAGCTCGGCATCAGTGTCTTCGTCAAGTTCGCTCAAGGCGCGCGCGTCCCGACCGGAACGATCGCGCAGGTGGAAGACCTCGACCGTTTCCCCATGCCGCGGTACGACCTGCAACTCGAGTACGCCTCGATCGTGTACAACCGCGCGACGCGCTCGCTTGAGGTGACGTATCACAACCCGACGGGCATGGCGGAGTACTTCTCGAGCACGATTACGATTACCCTGCCGGACGGCACGATGATTGTCGTCGGCGACAACGAGCCGTGGTTCCTCGATAAGGGCGAGTACAAGACAATCGTCTACACGACGGACACGAACGGCGAGGCGATACTGCTTGATGACGCGGACGGAGAGCTGACCGCGAAGATTTTCACGACGTTCGGCGAGGGGCCGAAGTCGTTGGAGAACGCGATAGAGGCGACGTTGCGCATCTCGTTCGTCGACATCAAGGATGAAGCGCTCATCAATATCACGCGGCTCTGGTATGACAAGAACCGGCAGGCGTTCATCGTGACGATCGAGAACACTGGCGGCGTGGACGCGTACGTCATGCCGGAGATGATCGACCTGTCCGTCAACGACGAGCTCCTCACGGTCGCCGCCGAGGAGACGGTCTTGCTCAAGAAGGGCGGTTCGGCGCGCATCCCCATCCCGATCGAGATGGCGGAGGCGGACTTCCAAGCGAACCCGCAGCTCCGCGTCAGGGCGTACTACGGCGAGCGCGAGCTCTCGCTCATCAAGGTCACGGAGAAGAGCTTCGCCCTCGAGTTCGGCGGCGGCGCGTGGGGAACGTACGTCCTGTACGGCGCGATCGTCCTCGTCCTCCTCCTCATCCTCTTCTTCCTCGGGACGAAGAAGAAGTGCAAGCACTGCGGGCATGAGAACGCGCGCGGTCGCAAGTATTGCGAGAAGTGCAAGAACGAGCTCTGAAGAGCTCTGAAACCGCTCGCGAAGACTCTTGAGAGAGAGTTGAGAGAGAGAGAGAGAGAAAGAACGCGAGAGAGACGGGACGTGAGAGAACAGAAAGAGAGTTCTAAACACTGAGCGACGCGACCGAGCCATGGCTCGCCAGGGGTTTCCCGAGTTCAGAACAGCGTTGAGAACAACGTTGTTATCTCGTCGCGACCGCGATGTTGTCGAGAAGCCTCGCCGGTCGCGGCCCGTCGTTCGCGTACGTCCGGTTGCGGCCGGCGTGCTTGGCGGCGTACGCGCGCTTGTCGGCGATGGCGCAGAGGGTCTTCGCGTCGCCGCCGTCCTCGTCGTACAGGGCGATGCCCGCGCTGAACGTCAAGCGGCCGTACGGTTGTCTCGCCGTCACGTCGTGGAATCGATGGCGCAGATGCTCAGCGACCTCGACCGCCTCTTCGCGGGTCGCGCCGTCGAGGATGACGAGGAATTCATCGCCGCCGTAGCGGATGAGCGTCGAGGTGTGCCGTTGGGGGCGTTCGTGGAGCGTGTCGTACGCCGCATCGCCGAACGCGCGAAGCGCGGCGTCCCCGGCGTCGTGGCCGTAGCAGTCGTTGACGAGTTTGAAATGGTCGAGGTCGAAGAAAAGGTACGCTTGCGTGCCGCCGTAGCTGCGCGCGTGATCGACGATCCGGTCGGCGATCGAGTCGTAATGGCCGCGCGTGAAGGCTCGTTTCACGATCGGGTCGTACGTCGCGTTGTCCCAGCCGAGTTGGACGTAGGAGAGCAGACTTTTGTAGATGATCGGGTCGTTTTTGTGCTCATCGAGGAGTCGAGCGATTGTCTCGCCGGGGGAGAGCTTGAATTCCTGTTCTGCTTGGAGAACGAGTGTGCCGATGTCGATGTGGGGAACGGTGGTCATCGTCGTTACTGCGAAGCGGGGTTCGCTGTCGGAGAGTTGTTTACGTCGAAGGGTTGTATTTAAGTTTTTCTGTCGGTCGCCGCGATGAAAAAGTCGTGCGACCCTGCCTTGGCGGCCTCTCGACGGTAGTGTCCTGCAGGCTTGCGCCAAGCGGGTTGCGCGGCCTGACGAGAAAGCGGTGGCCGCCGCAGGGTCGCCGCGCAGCGAGACTTTCATCGCGGCCTGTCGGTCGTTTCCGGCGCGTCGTCACGGCGTCATGTTCGCGCCCGGCACTCATGCCGGGGAGCGGGAGGACGATGAGGGCGGTTGTGAGAATGAAGGGGGTGAAAGGGGGTAAAAAGAAAAGACTCCCGGGCCGTGGAGGGTTGGAGGGTGGGTGTGGCAGACGCAGAATGTGCGTTTGACGCCCGGGAGTCTCTTCAACATGATGTTTGTGGATGCGGGTCTGAACGCGCGTTCCTGAACGCGGCGTCCAGTCCTTCGTCGTTGCTCACTCTCTTTTTCCGTCGGGGAAGGCGTGATTGTTTCCAGGGTGATCCGGAGTGATTTGCGGGAGTGATTTGCGGGAGTGATTTGCTGGAGTTAATATTTCGGAGTGATTCTCTGGAGCGATTCTCTGGAGCGATTATCTCTTGACGGTGAATTCGCGGGGGGGCTTGCGGAGCTCTTGCAGCCACATCAGGCCGATGCGCATCATGTTCTTGTTGAACTTCTCGCTCAGCTTGTACGTCTTCTTGTAGAGGTCGTAGTCGATGAGGCCCATCGTTTTCATGGGGGTGAGGATGCGGTCGTAGAACTGTCGTTTGTTGTAGCTGATAAGGGCCTCTTTTTTCGGGCCGATCGCGGTCTGGGGTTTGCCGAGTTTGAGGCCGTCGTGCAGCGCGGTGGCGAAGAGGCTCATCTCGGTCTTGCCGATCTCGCCGTCTTTTTTCTTCATCTCTTCGATGAGGAGCCGGGCGACGATGACCTGTTGTTTCGTGGCGAAGATGACATCGAAGACGTCATCCGGCATGTTGAACTGGTCGTACAGGACTACCATACTGGATGATTCGAATAGAGGTACTAGTATATAAATATTTCGTTTTGTATAGTAAAACGTATACTAATGTGGATTTATCGCATAAAAAAATAAGTAAAAAAATAAGTAACATTTAAAAGCGCGAAGCGCCAAAACACGACCGTGCAGCTCACGAGAAAGCTCTACACGCGCGGCTCAAGCTTCGAGACGACCATCCCGAAACCGCTCCTCTTCGCGATCGACCCGCGCAAGAAACACCTCGTCACGTTCACGTACGACGAGGAGAAAGGCAAGTGGTATCTCGATTTCGAAGACGAAGAACGAAAGCAGAACGAAAGACGACGAGAGGACGAGAAGACGCGCGGGGAAGAACACTCGCGCGGGAGGCGTGGATGATGGACGACCACCGTATCCTCCCCACGCCCCGGGAAGCCCCGAGCCACGCGGCGCGCCGAGCCCCGAGCAGGCCGCGACAACTCATGGCGTGGTTCATCATCGCGCTCACACTCCTCCTCATCGTGACGATCGCGCTCTCCAAGCTCGCGCCGACCCACTTGACGGGGCGTTCGCAGAAGGCGGTCAGCACGTCCGTGAACGTGAGCAGCAGCGAACCGTTCACGTGCGACACGACGTTCGGGCCGGGGACGATCCTCAAGAGCTTCCCATGCATCCCGCTCGAGATCAGCCCGGAAGAGTTTTTCGAGAACCTCTCGCAAAAAGGGGGGAACGTTGGCGCGATGTTCAAGTACGCGCCGAACAGCGCGAGCAAGTGGGAGGTGTACAACAGTTCGCTCCCGAACTACACGACGCAGACGCTCAGCGAGTTCGGCAGGTTCGACGGCGTCTATTTCGTCATGAAGGGGAGCGAACGGCTCGTCTACCTCGGCTACATGCCGGCGAGCATCAACGTGCCGATGAAGGCGGGCTGGAACCTCGTCGGGTACCCGGCAACGCAAAACCGCCAGCTCGGAATCGGCCTCTCCACGATTAACACGTCGTACACGGTCGTCAAGACGTTGGAAGGGACAGCGGAGACGGGCACGTATCTCGTCGACACGCCGCCGCCGGGCGGAGAGACGCTGACAGAGCTGGAATTGTATCACGGCTATTGGATCAACCTGACGAGCGCGAAAGAATGGAGTGTGGCGAAATGAGGTCGCGTGGCGAAAAGAAGGGGTTCGCGACGCGGGAGAAGGCCGCGATGGTCTTGCTCTTCCTGCTCTTCGTCTGCTGCGCGACGCTGCCGCTCCTCGCGCTCGCGCACCCGCCCTTGCCGGTCGTCTTCTACGGCGACGTCTACCAGCGAAACGGCCCCGCGGGCGCGGGCATCACCATCGAAGCAAAGTATAACGGCATCTCCTGCGGCGCGGTCGCGACGACTGCGGACGGTCACTTCGGCGTCCTCGCGTGTCCTGGCGATGACCCTGAGACGGTCTTCGTCGATGGCGCGACGAATGGCGAGGAGATAACTTTCACGTACAACGGCGAGCCGACGATGGTGTTGAACAGCCAGAACACGTTCACGAGCAAGGCGTTCAAGTATCTCGCGTTGAGCCATCCCATTCCGTTCTGCGGCGACGGTTTCTGCGACGCGTTCTTTGAGAACTTCCTCAATTGTCCGATTGATTGCCGGAACACCACGACGAACCAGACGACGAATACGACGACGAACGGGTCGACGAACGGGTCGGGCGGCGGAGGCGGAGGAGGCGGAGGTAGCGGCGGAGGAGGGGGTGGCGGAGGAGGCGGAGGCGGCGGTGGAGGCGGTGGCGGAGGCGGCGCCTTGTCCGCGCTGTTCGGAGAGCTTCCCGAGTACCTCTCAGACCTCCTCTCGATGACGCCAGTGTGCGAGGAGCGATGGGTGTGCACTCCTTGGAGTGAGTGCACGCCGTACGGCTTGCAAAACCGGTCGTGCAGGGATGAGAACGAGTGCGGCACGGAAGAGAACAAGCCGCCGGAAGTCCAAGCGTGCCTGTACGAGCCGACGTGCTTTGACGGGATAATGAACGGGAAAGAGACTGGCGTTGATTGCGGCGGCCCGTGCCGTCCGTGTCCGGGGTGCTCGAACGGCGTGCTCGACTGCTACCCGCAGCCGGACGGCTCGGAGGTGTGCGAAGAGGGGATTGATTGCGGCGGTCCGTGCCGTCCGTGCGACAGTTGCGAGAACCGCGTGCAGGATTGGACCGAGACTGGCGTTGATTGCGGCGGCATCTACTGCGCGCCGTGCCGAATCCCGGTCGTCATCCAGCTCCCCTTGCCGATTTGCCGGAAGGAGATTGACCCGTTCAAGAACGATCTGTTGTGGTTCCTCCTCTTCATGCTCGTGCTCATCGCCAGCAGGTTGTGGTATGGGCTGCAGCAGTCGAAACGCATCAAGAGCGAGAAGGGTCTCGACGAGGTGGGCCGCGCGAAGGCGTTGTACCGGTTGCGGCGTTCCGTCTGGGTGTTCGTTTCCATTATCGTCGCGTTGACGATTATCGTGTACTTCTACCTGTACTATTTCTACTTGTGTGAGGCGGAGCCGAAGTACTTGTGGTGGCTCGTCTTCCTCCTCATCACCCTTCCGTTGGCAGTCCACTGGGTCATCCGGCATTACGAGTACAACCAGGAGGAGAAGCTGCGCAAGCTGGAACGGACGCTGGACTCGCACCGACGGCATCTCGTCCGGCTCCTGGAGATCGAGAACTCCGTGCTCATCGAGCGGGCGCAGGAGCTGGTTGAGGAGATCTCGGCCGCGACGAAGAGCGAGGGGTTGCAAGAGTTGTTCCTCGACTATTCCGACTTGGGGCTCGTCTATCGGAACCTGCTCACCGTGATTGCGCGGTACAAGGAGCGCGTCAACCCGTTCGAGACGGAGCGGGACGTGTGCGATGAGGTGTACCGGCTCGAAAATGATGAAGGGTTCCGGAAGCTCGCCGCGGAGAACCCGCTCATCAGAGAGGTCTACGTGAAGTTGCGCGCGTTGTACGGCCATTACGAGACGAAGCAGGAGTTGTACGATCAGATTGATGCCGAGGATGAGAAGATCGAGAAGGATATCGAGGACTTGCGGCGCTTGGAGAAGGATGGTTGGAAGAATCTGGCGCTCGGCGCTGTCGGCGTGGCGCCGAAGGAGAAAGAAGGCGAGAAGGGCGAGGGAAAAGAGAAGAACGAGGAGAAAGAGAAGCACAAGGAGAAAGAGAAGAACGAGGAGAAAGAGAAGCACGAGGAGAAAGAGAAGCACAAGGAGAAAGAGGAGGGTGAGGAGTTCAAGAAGGAAGGGAAGGGAAAGGATGGCCGCTCGTGAAAACTGACCGGACAACCATCAACAACTAAGTTCACTAAGTAAAATATTTCTATGATAAAAATATCTAAATATAAAGATATTAATATATTTAATAGTAAAAAATCACAAAAGTAGAAAAATAGTAAAATATTTAAATCGGAAAACGACGAGCACGAGCAACGAGTACGCGTTCTCAACGTGTACCCGCACACCACCGACAGCGACAACAACCGCGCCGCGAGACGAGCTTGCGGCGGCAGCAACGACAGGACAGCGACGATGAAGCGGGTCAATATCCAGCTGAAAGACGACGACCATACGCGCGCGAAGATCATCGCCGTCCTGAAGGGCGTAACGCTCAACGACTACCTCGCCAGGATCGTGGCGGAGGCGGTCGAGCGGGACAAGAAAGTTCTCGACAGGCTTCCGAAATAGCCCCGAGGCTCCTCACCATGACGCTCTTCAGGACTGCACGGTTAGCCTCGGCTCGACGCCGCGGTACGTTCGCGCTCACCGCGAGGAAGCTCGCGCTCTCGACGAGCCACTTCAAGACGGTCAAGCGAACGCTCCTCCTCTTTTTCGCGATCCTGCTCGTCCTCTTCACGGTGAAGAGCGTCTTCGCGCTCTCCATCCTCACCGTCACCGCGCCCGCGACGGCGACGGAAGGCGCCTCGCTTGCCGTCTCGTTCACGACGGACGAGCCGGCGGCGTACCGCATCCTGAAGGACGGAGCGCAGGTAAGCTCGTCGAACTCGTACGTCGAGACGCTCGGGTACGACAGCGCAGGACTGCACGAGTTCATGTTCGAAGCGGTCAGCGGCACGACCGTCACGACGACGAGGACGGTCGAAGTTCTCGACACCCCGCTCGCGCTCACGAGAGTCGAGCCGAGCCAGAGCGACTACGCGACGGCGAGAATCCCGATCGACGTGCGGACGAACATCCCCGTGGATGTCTGCTACACCGTCACCGAGCAGGGGACGCGCGCCTTGGCCTTGCTGAACGCGACGCGCGCGGCGGGGAACGTGACGCTCAACGATGGCGTCCAGACGATGACGATCAAGTGTTCGCGCTCGAGCGAGATCGCGCAGGTCGAGACGACGTTGAAGGTGGACACGACGCCGCCGAGCGTCGCGCTCGCCCCGACGGGAATCGTGACGAGCGGACCGGTCGCGTTGACCGCGACGACGGACGAGGCGGCGGTGTGCCGATACGCGACTGCGCCGCTCCCGTACGACGCGATGACGAGCCAGCTCGGCGGGACGACGCCGACGCTGACGCACGCCGCGCTCGTGAACCTCAAGGACGGAGTGTACACGTATCACGTCGCGTGTCGTGACGCGCTCGCGAACGAAGCTTCGGCGTCGACCACGTTCACCGTGAAGCTCCTCCCGAGCGGCTCGCTCCAGGTCGAGGGGAAGAACCCGCGCAAGGCGGGGACGTACAAGGTGGAGTTGGAGGTGAGCGAACCGCTCGCGACGATGCCGACGTTGACGCTCGGGTATCAAGGGGGGAGTTCGCTCACGCTCGCGTTGACGCAGGAAGGGACGACGCGGTATGAAGGGTACGTCATCGTCGAGGAGGGCGCGGGCGAGAAAGTGGGGACGTTCACGTTTTCCGGCACGGATGGCGACGGCGGGACGGGGACGAAGCTTGAGGGGGACACCTTGTTCCGCGTCGACACGGTCAAACCGGTGAAGGTCGAGGTGTTCAACGCGGTGAACGGGAGCGGGAGCGCGAACCTCGCCTGGTATTATGACGGGACGGACGAGGTGACGTTCAACGTGTACCGTAAGCTCGTTCCCGGCGTCGAGTACACCGACTATTACGTCTCCACGATCGGGGACGAGTACCGGGATTATGACGTCATGTCGAGCGTCTACTACCATTATCGTATCGCCGCTGTCGACGAGGCGGGAAATATCGGACCGTTGAGCGGCGAGGAGTGGGCGAGCGCCGCGATCGCGCAGTATGACGCGGAGGGCGCGGGCGCGTTCCTCGAGCCAGTCTTGCAGGTGGATCTCGACCGGCGGGTCGCGTCGCTCGCGCTCGCGCTCATGGACGCGAAACGGACCGTGCTCTTGCTTCGGCAAGAGTCTGACGCGCGCCGAGCGAAGCTCATCAAGACGCTCGGCCTCTTGAAGGATGCGGAACAGTCGCTCGCGGCGCTGGAACGCATCAAGGGAGGGTTGGAGGCGCTCCGGTCGATCGCGATCACCGCACCAGAATACGAGACGCGCGTGACGCAGCTCTCGCGCGACGAGAGCGAAGCGCTCGGCAAGCTCGCGACGACCCTGACGGTGCTCGATAATGTCGAGTATGACGAGACGCCGACGAAAGACCAGGTGGACGCGGCGGTCAACACCGTCCTGCGCGGGAACCCGCTCTCCGATGTCGAACGAAAATCTTACCGTGACGCGACAACGGCGCTGCAGTCGGGCGTGCAAGTCTCGACGAGCGTGACGCAGCTGCGGATCGTGTACGCGGATAGCCGACAGCGCGAGGTGACGCTCGTCGAGAAACGGCTGCTCAGCCAGGAACTGCTGCGCGACGTCCTCGCGGTCGAGACCGTGCCGAAGACGGTCGCGAAGAGCGCGTCAGAACTGTCGCATTTCACGACAGCGCCGATTGTGCTCGAGGACGATCCAATCCTGCAGTACTCGTTCGAGACGCTCGTCGATGAGGAAATCGCGTACGGCATCGAGCGCCTCGTCGGCTTGACGATGGTGCGTGGCGCGTCGCTCGTGCTCCTGCCGAAGCCGCCGATGGGAACTGCGGCGGTGCCGGTCGAAGGGAACGCGCCAGTGGACGCGTCGTCGACGAGCGGCAAGGAATCGTTGACGGGATTCGTCACCTCCGCGGTCGGCGCGCTCGGGAGCGGCCAAGTCCTCATCATCCTCATCGGCATCCTCATCGCGGCGGGACTTCTCGCCTACTATGTGCGGTTGCAGACGGAGAGTGACGAAGGGGGCGTGTCGCCGCAAGTCGCGTCGCCGCAAGACGTCTCTCTGCAAGGCGCGCAAGCGCGAGAGGCAGGCGTCGCCTACGCCGTCGTCGCGGGGGGAGCGTCCTGGATGCCGGACGGCGCGGGGCGAGAGAGCGTCATGCGACAGTCCGCGTCGTCATCGGCGGCGACCGTGCTGGTGACGCGGAAGGAGGAACCGTTCACCGGGTTGCTGGTGCGCGGCCACTCGCTCATCGACCAGAACAAGTATCTCGACGCGTTATATTTCTACAAGGCCGCGCTCGCGCGGTTCGACACGGAGGAGTTCGCGAGCGGCCGCATCCGAGAGGCGGTGCGTGAGGAGCTCGAGCTCTTGCACGCGAAGCTGCAGCTGTTCGACGCTGGCGTGCGCGCGCACGACGCGGTGGTCGGCGCAGACACACGCGCGCTCGCGGCGACGCTGGAGGAGATGCGGTCATGGGCCGAGGCCGTCGGCGAGTCGGGAACGCCGCTCGTCGAGAAGAGCGCGGCAGAGTACACGTACTTGTACTTGAGCCTGAATCGGCTGCGGAGCGGCGCGCACGACGAGCCGGAAGAGTAGGCGTTAGTCATGATACAATGAGTTAGTTAGACTAAAATAACGGTCGTGACTGAAAAATTTCTAGAAAAAAGTTATTTGAAATAACGAAAAGTTATTTGAAATAACGTTTAACGAGAAGAAATACCGACGACTTACCGTCCGAGTTGCCGTTCTTTATTCCCGATTGTCATCGTCGTCTGTATAACGGTGTCGGGATTCAAAGCGATGCTTTGGATTCCGCACTGGACGAGGAATTCCGCAAAGTCCGGAAAATCACTGGCACCTTGGCCGCACAATCCTATGTACTTGCCTCTGCGGTTCGCGACCTCGATGACCATCGCGATCAATTTCTTCACCGCCTCATTCCGCTCGTTCCCGATGTGCGACAACAAGCCGGCGTCGCGGTCGAGGCCGAGCGTGAGCTGCGTCAGGTCGTTGCTGCCGATGCTGAAGCCGTCGAAGACGTCGAGGAACTCGTCCGCGAGGATGACGTTGCTCGGAATCTCGCACATCGCGTAGACCTTCAGGCCGTTCTCGCCCTGCTTAAGGCCGTACTTCGCCATCGAGGCGATGCACGACTTGCCCTCGTCAACGGTGCGGCAGAACGGGATCATGATGATCAGGTTCGTCAAGCCGTACTGCTCGCGGACCCGTTTCATGGCCGCGCACTCGAGGCCGAAGCCGCGCTCGTACTTGGGATCGTAGTATCGGCTCGCGCCGCGCCACCCGATCATCGGGTTGTCCTCGCGCGGCTCGTACGCGGGACCGCCGATCAGGTTCGCGTACTCGTTCGTCTTGAAGTCGGACATGCGCACGATGACGGGCTTCGGGTAGAACGCCGCCGTGATTCGCGCGATGCCGTGCGCGAGCCTGTCGATGAAGAACTCTTTCTTGTCATCGTATCCGTACGTGAGCTTGTCGATCTCCTCTTTCACGTCGAGGGGGACGTTCGGATAATCGTACAACGCCAGCGGGTGGATGCGGATGTAGCTGTTGATGATGAACTCCATCCTCGCGAGGCCGACGCCCTGGTTCGGAATCCTGCTGAATTCGAACGCTTGTTCGGGCGTGCCGACAATCATCATGATCTTCGTCTTCGTCGTCGGCAACGACTCGAGGTTCGTCTCCTTCACTTCGAACGGCACCTTGCCTTCGTACGCGTAGCCCTCATCGCCTTGGCTGCAGTCGACGGTGACGTCACGCCCTTCAGGGAGGAGTTCCGTCGCTTTTTCTGTTCCGACGAGGCACGGGATGCCGAGTTCGCGACTGATGATCGCCGCGTGGCACGTGCGTCCGCCGCTGTTCGTCACGATGGCCGCCGCTTTCTTCATGATTGGCTCCCAGTCAGGGTCAGTCATCTCGGTGACGAGGATATGGCCGTCCTGGAACTTGCCGATCTCCTTGACGCTCTTGATCACGTTGACGGGGCCGGCGCCGATCTTCTTGCCGACGCTGTGGCCGGTGATGAGGACTTTCGCGCCCGTCGCGTTCAAGTGGTACGTCTTGTACACGTTCTTGTCCTGCCGCGAGTGGATCGTCTCAGGGCGCGCTTGGACGATGAAGAGTTCGCCGGACTTGCCGTCTTTCGCCCACTCCATGTCCATCGGCTTGAACTTGCCGGCCTTCTTCGAGTAGTGGTCTTCGATAATGCACGCCCACTTCGCCAGGGTGAGCGTCTCGTCGTCGTTCAAGCAGAACTTCTTCTGTTCTTCCGGCGAGACGGGAACGTTCTTCGTGCTCTTGTTCCCCGCTTCGTCGTAGATCATCCGTAACTCTTTGCTGCCGACCTCCTTCGAGATGATCGGCCGGTAGCCTTGGTGCAGCGTCGGCTTGAAGACGTAATACTCGTCAGGGTTCACCGCGCCTTGCACGACGTTCTCGCCCAAGCCCCACGCGGCCGTGATGAAGACCGCGTTCTCGAAACCGGACTCGGTGTCGATG
>DASH01000027.1 GCA_002503705.1 Candidatus Woesearchaeota archaeon UBA153
GCTTACTTAATTAAGACAATACCAAACTTTCGGTTTCGCCGCGTCCTTCCACTCCTTCCAGACGTGGACGCCGTACCGTTGTACGTAATTCTCGAGCGTGACGGTGAAGAGGTGGTGCTTGTCCTTCGTAAGCACATCGCTCTTGGTCGCGAACGCGGCGGCCAACAGCACGGCATCGCTCGCGTCAGGGATCTTCTTCAACAATTCCGGCTCGATGCTCGCGACGAACGCGCGCTCCGCGGCGACGTCGCCCGGCACGACGGGCACGTCGAGCACCAACAGTTCGTGATGCTTCTTGAGGAAGTGCCGGATCTCATCCTTCACGTCCGCGTGCAACCGGTGCGCGACGTGCACGAGTTCGCGCGCGTTGAAGCTCGTCACCGCGACACGCGCGTCGAGCAGCTCGGAAAGCTTGTGGCGCTCCGCAGCGTCGATGAAGAAGCACGTGTCGATGAGGATGAGGCCGTGCGCGTCTTCGTACGGTTCATGACGCAATGACGCCAAGAGCTCTTCCATGCACTCCCTCGACGAGCACCCTTTAAATAAATTTTTATACCCTCCGCCCCTCAAGCGTCGTATGGGGTTGCTGAAACGAACAGCGGAACGACCGCTCGAGGTGAAGGAGCGCGACGTGAAAGGCGCGTTCGAGCGGAACATCCACGCGCGGAAAGGCGACGCGGGCAGGGTCCTCGTCATCGCGGGCGAGGAGCGGTACGCGGGAGCGACCGCGCTCGCGTCCATCGCCGCGCTCAGGGCCGGCGCGGACAGCGTCGTCATCGCGGCGACGAAAAGCGTCGCGGAAGCGGTACGTCCGTTCTCTCCCGACGTCATCCTCCACGCTTGCGCGGGCGCGACGTGGACGGAGAAGCACGTCAAGGAGCTCTCGACGCTCGCCGAGCGCGCCGACGTCGTCCTTCTCGGCCCCGGCCTCGGCGAGAGCGACGAGCGCGCGGCGTTCGTCAACGCCCTCGCGTCGACGCTCAAGACGCGGCTCGTGCTCGATGCCGACGCCGCCAAGCAGGTCATCGTGAAACGCGTCAAGAACGCGATCATCCTCGCCAATCACGCGGAGCTGGCGCAATTCCTCAGCGTCAACACGTTGTCGCGCGAGAACGCCCGCGCCCATCTCGGCCAGAACCTGCTCGTCAGCAAAGGGATTATCGACGCCATTCTCGCTCCCGACCACGAATACGCCGTCACCGGCGGCCACCCGCGCGCCACGGTCGCGGGCACAGGCGACGTCCTCGCGGGCATCACCGCGGGTCTGTACGCGCAGAATCCGAACGCGCTCCTCGTCGCGAAGGCCTCGTGCCTTCTCGCGAAGAAGACCGCTGAGAAGCTCGGCGACGAGAAGGACTACGCGTGGATCGCGAGCGACCTGCTCGACGCGCTTCCCGGCATCATCAAGGAGCTGCGCGTCTACCGCATGACGAAGTACGAGCCCGTGCGGAAGCATTGACCCGCGCGGAAGAGCTCAGCTTGATTTTTCGTGCGTTGTCCGTCTGCGCGGCGAGACTCTGGGCCGCGCCGGCCACGATGCTCATTTCACGAATCGCATCTTCGGGTGGCGCGCGGCGAACCGCTTGAGCAAGCCGTCGAAACCCTGCGACGTTTCGTTCTTGTGCTGGAAGTTCTGCTCGAGCAGTCTCGCGACCTCGAAGCCGAGCTTCCAGTGCGTCTCGCTCGGCAACTCTTGCGAGAAGTACTCGCGCAGCCGGTAATCGCCGAGGACGTCCCCTGTCTCGATGACTCTCGTCGTCGGCGTCCGGTGCTTCGTCGCCGGCGCGTCGAGCGCGGCGTCGTACGCGTGCGTGTACATCTTGCTCCAGCAACGGTGCGGCAAGTACTCCTCGACGACCTTGAGCGCGCTCGCGAACGCCGCGTCGCTCTTCGTCTCCGTCGCAATCCGTTCGAGCGTGACGAAGACGTCGCCTTGCCACCGCTTGCCGTGCGCGAAGTTCGCGCACTTGAGGAACTCGACGCAACTTTCTTCGCCGATCGCGGTCTTGATGGGTACTGCGCGGCGGACGAGCAGTTCCTGCCGTCCGATGTTCTGCTTCGTCTGTAAGAGCAGGTAGGGCAGGCTTGTTCCCGGAACGCTTTCGACGCTGTCCGTGAAGAGCTCCGCGACGAGGGCGTCGACGCGCTCCTCGGGGAGTCGCGAGTGGTAGACGCCGCCGACGAACTCGTTCCAGTCTCGTTGCTCGAGCGCGTGCAAGAACCGCGCTCTCGACTGCGGCGGCAGCGCGTTTTCGTTGCGCGCGTACGCTCGCACCGCGGCGGCGTACAGGTTCCGGTCCATTAGCGGTCTCATCACTGGCGGGGAAGAACTCCGACTTTTTAAGCGTATCTTTTGTTTCTCCTCTCAGAGGCTCTTAGGCAAATGGATGGTCGCCAGCGTCAGGCGAGTCGCTTTTGACGCGAGGTTGCGGTGAGCGACGGGGGACCTGCCCCCCACGGGGTGGTCGCGACGCCTCGGAGCGACCCGCGAGTGCTCCGCACGAGCGTGTCGCGGAAGAAGCGAAAAACGAAGCGATGCGACGAGCGGCTGGCGACCGCGCGAAAGCGATTTGCCGAAGAGCCCCTCTCAGACGCACTTTTTTAAATCCTCTCTCTTTCTCGTCCTCGTATGGTTCCGAAGAACGGTCACGGTCCCCTCGGCGTGCACTTGGGCGTCGGGCAACGGTTCGACGACGCGGTCGCGCAGGCGAAGCTGCTCGGCATCACGTGCTGCCAATTGTTCACGCACAACCCTCGCGGCTGGGGGTTCGCTCCGTTGGATGAAAAATCGCTCGCGAAGTTCCGCGACGACCTGCGCAAGGCCGGCGTCTCGCCGGTCGCGTCGCACTGCAACTATCTCATCAATCTCGGTTCGAACGCTCCTGACATCCGCGCGAAGAGCCTCGCGTGCTTCCGTCAGGAGTTCCCGTACGCGCGCGCGTACGGGTGCGGGTATTTCGTCTTACACGTCGGCAAGCATAAGGCGCAATCGCTCGACGACGGCATCAAGAACGTCGCCGCGGGCATCAATTCCTGCAAGGACGTTCTGCTGAAGTATCCGGAGATCACGCTGCTGCTCGAGACCGTCGCCGGACAAGGCTCGGAGATAGGGCGGGACTTCAACGACCTCGGCACAATCATCGCGCTCGTCGACAAGGAACTTCGTCCTCGCGTCGGCGTCTGCGTGGACACCTGCCACGTCTTCGCCGCTGGGTACGATTTACGGACTCCTGCCGGCGTCGACGCCGCGGCGAAGGCGATGGACGCGGCGTTCGGTCTCGACCGCGTGAAACTCATTCATCTCAACGACGCGTTGAAAGAATTTAATAGCCGCGTCGACCGCCACCAGCATATCGGCGAAGGCTTCATCGGCGCCGCCGGGTTCCGGGCGTTCCTCAACCATCCCGTGTTCAAGCCGCTGCCGAAGGTGCTCGAGGTTCCCGAGGACGAGCATATGGGGTACGCGGAGAACTTAGCCGTCGTCCGGAAATTGCAGGCGTAGCGCGGATGTCGGGTGAAGAGAATAATTAACCACTAATAAGTGGTTAAAAAACGAAAGATTTTTAAATTCTTCTCTCAGTTCTTCTTCTCCATGTCTGTCCAGTACACAGAGGAACTGCGTGTCGAGATTGATGTCGACCTAGATCTCAAAGCAATTGAAGAGCTCGCTACTGACGACTTCTTCCTCAACGCCGCGGAAGCGCGCACCAACCTCCTCCTCGTCGCTCTCGGTGCGAAACCCGCATATGAACTCCAACTCTTCGGCACGACACGACCCCGCTTCGTCGACCCTGTTCTCTTTCGCCAACTCGTCGCGTACCGTCGAGGGCGTCCTGATTATTACGATGCGGCGAACGACGTCATCGCCGCGGATGTCGCGGGAGAGCGACGTACGATGGAAGGCATCTACTTCGGCGACGAAGAGCTCCCTGGCGAGTTCTTCAATCGACGAAACTCCGTAGTTGCCCAGCTCGACGATCTTGCATCACGAACGCCCTTCAGAGTCTCGAGTCAACGCATCGCAGCGGTCATTCGTGCCCTCGGTAATAACAACCTTCTCTACGACTACTCGTCCGAGTGCTTCCCTCGATACTACGGGAGACCTCTCGTGAAGAATGGTATTCCCGCTGGCGAAGAGATCTACCTCCCCGTCAACGTCCTCACGTTCCGTGTTGCACGAGACGAGGAGACGCTCCGCTCCCTCTCAGTCGCCTCTGCTCATTGCGAAGCACCCGTCGAGCTCAAATCCTTGTACGGTCAACTCATGGGCTATCCGTCGACCGCGATCAAGTCGTTTTGCGAGGGCCGGGCAATCATCTACCCGGATGAGGACTCGTGCCCGCACGCCGCGTTCCTCAACTACAAAGTCTCCCCGACCAAAGGATTTCAACAACGAGAAGTCGCTCACGCCGCTAAGCTCGCAGACATCGTCAAGATCGTCTCGCCGACCATCTACTCGCAGATGAATGCCGCGTACGCCCATGCGCACTCGTCGTGGCGCGCCATGCCAAAAGCATAAATACTCTTCTCGTTCTTCTGCTCGTCATGCAGTCTGTTCCTGGCGAGTACGAGTACCTGCCGCACACCGCGGACGCGAAGTTCCGAGCGTACGGCGAGACTCTTGAGGGGGCGTTCCGCAACGCGGCCAGGGCGATGACCGCCCTCTTGACCGACCTCTCGAAGGTCAAGCCCGCGCGCGAGATTCAGATTTCGTTGACGGCGAAGAACCAGGACTCCTTGCTCTTCGACTTCCTCGACCAGTTGTTGTTCCTCCTCGACACTGAAGCGTTCCTCCTGCACGAGTGCAAGGACGTGAAGATTACGAAGACGATGAAGAACGGTACTGACGCGTACGAACTCTCCTGTACCGTCACGGGCGACGATTACCAGAACTCCGAGACGCGCGGCGACGTGAAAGCCATCACGTACAACGACATGCTCGTCGAACAACTCCCCGACAAGCGCTGGGTCTGCCAAGTCGTCGTCGACCTGTAAGTCGTCTTCTTCTCAAGCGGCGTCGCCACCGTCCTTCCTCACCGACGTTCGGAATCCGTGACTTCTCCGAAGTCTCGTCTTAAGGGCGAGCGTCTACGAGGAACTCAACGAGTGCGTTGCGCGGAGTTGGTCGCGAGGCCTCCGAGCGACCTACGAGGGCTTCGCCCGAGTTTGCCCCCTGCGGGGACGCAGCACCCACCGTCTCAGGATCCGGATGCGAGCAGGACGGTGGCGACGCAGAACTCAGGGTGTGAAACGCAACACTCACCGTCTGAGAATCGCCACGTGAGCAGGACGGTAACTGCCCGGCCCCGTCATTCGGTCGCGATGAAAGTCTCGCTCCGCGGCGACCCTGCGGCGGCCACCGCTTCCTCGTCAGGCGGCGCAATCCGCTTGGCGCAAGCCGGCAGGACACTGCCGTCGAGAGGCCGCCAAGGCAGGGTCGCACGACTTTTTCATCGCGGCCCCGTCATTCGGAAACTTTAAAAGTGAGAACTACCGTGAAAACCGGGTGCAGTTCGGCAGCGTTGACGATGCAGTAGCACTCATTCTGTCCGAGGGACGGCGCGCCACCGCGAGATTCTCGGCGACGAAGAACGGCGAACGGCCCGGCATCATCCACGGCTACCTTGACACGCTCGCTGAACTCTACGATACCGCTCTCGCTTTCGAAGCGCGAGGCGCGGCGTTGGTCCGAAAACTGTGCGACTGCTATTATTTCGAATGGATGGCCGTAGCGAACCAGGAACTCGATGAGCACCTCCCGCTCCACCTCGCCACGTACGCGGCGCAACGACGACCAGCGCCAGACCCTGTTGTCGCGAACGCCCCGACTCTCGTCGAACCCGTCTCGCCGCCAACCACCACGTTCCACTACCGGCCTCCTCTCCCGATTCCGACCCTCGCCGCCTTCTTCGAGGACCTCTTCGAGCTCCCCAAACGGTTCACGCCAACGTGCGCCACCGCCCGCCACCACTAAACTCGCCGTCTGAACTGCTCGTGCGCGCAACACGTATTTCTTGACACTCCCGCGCAACGTTTAAAAACACCTCTGCAGTACGCATTCTCAAGGGTGATTTTCCTATGGTGAACGAGTACGATATCATCGTCATCGGCGCTGGCAGCGCCGGCATGAGCGCAGCGATTTACGCGCACCGGTTCGGCTTGAAGACCTTGCTCGTCGGCAAAGTCGTCGGCGGCTTGTTGAACGACAGCCACAAGGTGGAGAACTATCCTGGTTTCACCGCCATCTCCGGCTTCGACCTGATGATGAAGTTCAAGGAGCACGTTGATAGTTTCGGCATCGAGACGAAAGAGGAGTTCGCGACGAACGTCGTGAAGAGCGGCGACGAGTTCACCGTGACGACTGAGAACGGCGAGTACCGCGCGAAAGCGGTCGTCCTCACGCTCGGCACGAAACACCGCCACCTCGGCATCCCCGGCGAGGAGAAACTGCAAGGCCGCGGCGTCAGCTACTGCGCGACGTGCGACGGCGCGTTCTTCAAGAATGTTCCCGTGGCCGTCGTCGGCGGCGGGGACAGCGCGGCGCAAGCGGCGCTCTTGCTCGCGCAACACGCGTCTCAGGTCTATATTCTCGTCCGCAAGGACGCGATGCGCGCCGAACCCATCAATCGGCAACGCTTGGAGCACACGAAGAACGTCACGATCCTCTACAAGACCGAAGCGAAGGAAGTCCTCGGCGAGAACGGCGTGGAAGGTGTCAAGTTGACGACGCCGTTCAACGGCAGCGACGTCCTCAAAGTTGAGGGTTTCTTCGTCGAGACCGGCGCGGAGGTCCAGAACGAACTCGCAATCAAGCTCGGCGTCACGCTGAACGAGCGCAAAGAGCTCATCGTCGACGAGCACGCCCGCACGAACATCAAGAACGTGTACGCGGCCGGCGACTGCACCTCAAGCAAGTACAAGCAAGCCATCACCGGCGCGGCGGGCGGCGTCATCGCAGCGTACAGCGCGTTCGAAGACTTACGTTAAAGACACTTTTTCTTCTTCATCGCCGCTTTGGCCTTGGCGCTGATGAACGCTCGCCACTGGCGGGTCGGTGCTGGCGCGGCACGGAATTCCTCGTTCTCCTGCGTTTCGCGGTTCTCGTCCGTCGGGTTTTTCCCGTCCACGTTCTCGCGCATACGTTCCGTACGGTGAAGAACGACAACATACACTTCAGAACGACGACTGAATTTTTGCCGCGCCAGCCTTGACCGGGCTCCGCACCTGGCGTTCGTTCACGCTTCGTTCCGGAACCTCTCCGGTTTTTCTGCGTCAACACACTTAAAGGATTCGCGCTTCATCTTCTCAACGAAGAATTTATATATCAAGTGATATTACATGATATCATTCCCTCGGTTCGATGTCGAGCGGTACTCAATCATCGTCACCCGGCACGCGATGGTGCGCGCGTTCGAACGTTGCGTGGACGCGGAGCTCGTCCTCCGTATCGTGAAGCACGGCAGCATCGAGAGGTTTGGCAAGCATGGCATCAGGTTCATCAGGAACGGAAAGCGGACGCTCATCTGCGTCGGCGAGATCCACGGCGAGGCCATCAAGATCCTCACTGTCGAGGAAGGGTAAGATGCAACGTTGCCCCCTGTGCCGTGGAGAGATTGAGACGCGCCACGCGCGGTTCCCGGACGGGATGCCGTACGACTATCGCGCGTGCAACTCTTGCGGGGAGGAGTTCCTCGAGATGAGCCAGCTCGAAGACGTCGCCCTCCGCTACCGTCGCTGGAAGCGCTACCGCGTGAAGGTCTCCAAGTGGGGCGGCAGCCTCGGCATCCGCATCCCGAAAGAGCTCGCGACGAAGTATGGCATCAAGGACGCCGCGGAAGTACACTTGCTCCCTGAGAAAGAAGGGATACGGATACAGGCGTGAACGATGAGTCACTCCGACTTCTCGCCATAGTCCGCCATGCTCTTCTGGCCTTTCCGCTTGCCCGGCTTGACTTGCAAGGCTTCGCTCGCGTACTCCTGGCCGACCTGCTTCTTGATGTCGAGCGCGACCGCCTTGCCGACGAGCGCAGCAATCGTCGAGAATTCTGCGTCTTTCACGTGCTGCAACGTCTGGATGCGCGAATTGAACAACTTCCGCGCGCGGACGCGACCGATGCCTTTCAACTGGAGGAGCGGCAACAATTCCGCTTTCGCGCCGTGCTTCAATCTGAGCCGTAATTTGGCGAGCGGTGTGCGGACCGCGTGCATGCCGCTGATTCTTGCGAGCTCTTCGGCGCTGTAGATGAGCCAATCGGCCCGTTCCAGCTTCGCGTGCACCTCTCCTGGGCGGACGGCGTACTTCTCGAGCAGTTCGTCCTCTAAAGTCTCTTCCACCCAGTCGTTCAGGAACAACGCGGTCTTCACGCTCGCCAAGAACTCCTCGAACTCGGGTTCCCACTGGGCCGGCGGCGGCGCCAAGAACTCAGTCTCGTACGTGCCGACGACTGCGACGATGTCATCAAGCTCTTTCACGCGCGGCCGGAGTAAGGGTCTCAGTTCGAGGCAGCTCGTGAGCATGTGGATGAACGGCAAGTCTCTCGTGCCGGGGCTCGCGCGCTCGAGACACGCGATGAGGTGGTGCGCCGTGAACGGGTCCAAGTATAATTCCGCGACTCGTTTGCCGAGCGGCGTCGCCTCGAGCGTTCCCTTCGACAACTCTTTCGCGACGACGAACCCGCCGCTCGCATCAGCCGCTTTGAGGAAGCCCCACGACGCGAGCTTGACAACCATCGAGTTCAAAATCTTGCGGAGCTTCTTCATGTCGCCGTACTGTTTCGCGTAGAACGTCCGACCGAAGAATTCGGCCAGGCCTTCTCTCGTCTGGACGAAGCCGGACGCGACGAGGCTCAAGACTGCGGTGCGCAAGACCGGCTCGACGGCCAGCTTGCTATAAATCGCTTCCGGCTCGCCGTAAAGGTACTTCTCAGTCATGCGCTCCTCTTCATCCGCTGTCTCGGCGAGAACGATCGCTTCGCCATAGTCCTCTTTCCCCGGACGACCGGCGCGGCCCGCCATCTGGTGGTACTCGAGGACTGGAATGTCCGAGACTCCCCACGAACCGCCTTCTCCGAAACGAGTCGTGTCGCGGATGATGACTCGGAACGCGGGCAAATCTAAGCCCATCGAATTATGAACGATGAACCCGTTCGCGACGAACAAGTGATCGTTCACAGGACTCGAGGGGAGAACGACATCATACACGATCGCTTCAGCAGGTGATTTCTGGACGTCCTTGACGATGTCCCAGTAGATGTCCCCTTCGAAGTCGTCATGACGCCAACCTTTCTTGACACTCCCCTTTAATTCGGTGTTGCAGAGGGGGCAGTGTCGAAGCTTGAAGAACTCTTCGAGGGGCTTTTCAGCCTCAATGATGTTCTGGTATATCCATGTGCCGATGGAGCTGAGACTCCATTGCCACGAGCTCTTCCCAGTTCTCGTCCTCACTAAGAGTTCATAGTGGTGGTTCAATCGGCTTTCGTTCTTTCGTGCCTCATGACCGAGAATGCTCGCCAGTTCTCTCGAGTTTACTACCCCTCGGCGTCCTACTGTCGCGATAATCATTCTTTTCTGCGCTCCCCAGGATTTCTGACTCTTTGTCCGTCCACCGAAGAGATCGCGATAAACTTTGTAGTTGCAACACGGGCAGAAGAGGTAGTGTCGGTTTGCCGTTATTTTTGCTGTCATGCTTCGGAGGACGTCTTGTTTCCGCGACACGTTGAAGCCGATGAACTGGTAGAAATCGAGAATGCCCCTCTTGTGAAGGATGGTGAGCTCGTATGACTTGAGTGTCGAGTACGTCTTTTCGTATATCCGCATCGTTCCTTCCTTTCGTTCTCTGATTCTTGAGACGATGCCGAACCGGAGGAGGAGCTTTTGCACTTGGCGGACGAGCCGTTCCGAGGTGTTCGTAAATCCTGGTCCGGCAGCTCGTTGCGCGTAACCATCCGTGTCGAACAGCCCCCGCAAGAGTTCGGCGATGTTCTCCAGACCCATCGTCATCAACGGCTCCGCGATGTGTTTCTTGACACCCTTGTCAACACCGCAACGGACGAGGAACTCGCGGAACCACTTCTGCTTCCCCAAGACGATTTGCGGAGTGCCACCACTATTCCTTGATCGACGGAATCTGATGCTGAGCTTCCTGCAGGCTTGCTCAACTCGCGAGAAGACCTCTTCATCCTTTCCGACGATGGAAGGGCTTCCTTTGTAGAGGACGCCCCCTTCCCGCGCTTCACCTCCTGAATATCCGTCACCGAGCATCGCGCCGATACAGTACGCGATATCGCCGTCGATGAGGATGTCGAGGGGCGGTTTGTTCTCTCTATTGAGACTTCTGATTCTCAAGCTCTCGGTGGCGGTGAGCGGCAACCTGCCAATCGTTGCTATGCGGTCGCCCTTTCGAACCAGCGCCGCGTCAATGAAGACTCGGTGTCCTTTCCTCTTGACGAGCATCCGATGCTGTTGTGTGACCTTAATGCGGTGTCCGGAGACGGAAGAGATCTCGAGGAGCGGGACTGCATTCATCACTCGTTCAATCCCCTTCACCGGGATGTTGAGAAGGGTCGTTCCTGAGAGTGTAATGACTTTTTCGCGTTTCATCTTCGAGACGACAGTCTCGGAAACTCCGTGCCAGACGAGCGTCTCCGGTGCAAGACAGAGCGTCGGCGTGCTGCAGATGACGGTGATGACGCCGGAACGGAAGCCGTCCTCGACGAGGGCACGCTGCTTTGAATGCAGGCCTGCATGGTGGAACGCGACGCCTTTCTTCACGCAACCCGCGAGCCGACGGCATTGCTTCGTCGGCGAAGAGAGGACATCCAAGATCTCCTCGGCGAGCTCGAGCTTCTTCACGTCCTTCGTTTCGACCTTCACGGCGAGCTTCTCAGCCTGGCTCTCCGCGCCGCGCTTGGTGTTGCAGAAGACGAGCGCCTGCTTTCCTTTACTGAGCGTGTCGAGACAAAGATTGACGACCGCGTCCGGGCTCGGCGCGGGGATGATGACGCTCTGCGGCTTCGACATGGGCGTCCAGGGCGGCAACCTCGTTTAAAAGAGTTATGCGGGGTTGGCCAGTGAGTAACTTTTATAAACCGTCCTCGGCCTCTCGGGGAGCAGTGCCTCCGTAGCTTAGCGGTTGGAGCGGTCGGCTGTTAACCGACAGGTCACCAGTTCAAATCTGGTCGGAGGCGTTCTCGGGCGCGTCGCGCCTTCGAGGTCTTCCGACCAGGCTCCGAGAATTCACTTCGAGGTTGTCTGGTCGGAGGCGTTCTCGGGTACTTTGTACCCTCGAGGCCTCCGCTAGACTCAGAGAGCTCTGCTCGATGTTGTCTGGTCGGAGGCGTTCTCGAACCTGACTTATTCATATTAGCTTTTTCTTCTGGAGAAAATCAGCGATTTGCTTGTACATGAAGTCGTATCCCTTCGTGTTCGGGTGGAGGCCGTCCTCGAGCATCGCCGAGTACTTCTCTTTTGACTCATGTTTGACACCTCGCGCTCAATTCGTCGAGGAATTCTTTGAATAGCGTGTTTTCATTTATATATGACGTGACTTCTTCGACGGAGTCGCGGATTCGTCTGATGGTCTTGCTGATGCTTCCTCGACGCTGCGCGCACCAGTGCGTGATTTGGACGAGCACGAAGTGCACGTCCATCTTCGCTGCGCTGCGGCATTGCAGCGTCGAGAAATTGAGCAGTTGTTTCGCGTCCTTGAAGAATACCTCGATCGCGAAACGTTTTTGGTATAACATGATGACGAACTTCGTCGAGAAATTCGCGCTGTTCGTCACGAGAAAGACTGGCGCTGCGAAGACGCCGTTCTTGCAGATGAGGACTCGGCGCGTGCCGAGTCCGTTCACGTCGAGCATGGTGTCGATGACCCAGAAGCTCCGTCCGTGGACGATGACGTGCGCGTACTGGTCGTGTGTCGCGCTCGCGGCGAGCGAGCGCAATGAGACTTGCTCGTCGCCGACGAGGACGAGCCGGTTCGATTTGAGACGCGTGATGTAGACGCGCTCGAGCCGTTCAATCGCTGCGAGCAGCCCGGTGCTCGCGTACCACGCGTCGAACAAGAACACGTCCGGCGCGATATGCTCCTCGCAGAGTCGCTCGAAGGCGCAGAGGCATTCGTCGAGCTTGCTCGACGGTGCGAGCGTCGTCTCGATGACGCCAACCTTCCCGTTGCGGTACAAGGCGAGGCTCGTCGGGGTGAACCCGTCGTAGAAGCATCCCTTGACGTGGTCGTATTGCGACGATTCGCTCTCGAATTTTCGTCCGGCTTTGTGGAGGGGCGAATCGTCGAAGATGGCGAGGAGCAGGCCTTGCTCCTCGCTGAGTCGTGCGAGCACTTGCTCGCGCAACGCCGCCTTGAGCTCATCGACGAGGGCGACGAGACGCTCGTACCGACGATGGAACGTTCTGGCCGTCGGCGAGAACCGCAAGACTTTGCGGTACTCCGTCATGACTGCCCGCCGGGCAGTCATCAGTGCAGAAACGAAAAGTTTAAGCTGTTCGCCGAGTTGGTCATCACTATATCGCGTCGTCATTGGTTTTCACCAAAAGCTCAATGGTGAACGCGATATATAAATGGGACCCGCAAGGGTCCCGTTTATTTCTCGACGAGAATAACGCCTAAATGTCAGACATCAG
>DASH01000079.1 GCA_002503705.1 Candidatus Woesearchaeota archaeon UBA153
TCGGAGAAGTCACGGATTCCGAACGCCGGTGAAGAAGGACGATGGCGACGCTTGAGAAGAAAACGAAGACCTCCCCGCAAAGTTTTTAAAACCTCCTCGTCCTCTCGACGAGTACAGTCCCCCCTTAGCTCAGACTGGTTAGAGCGCGCGGCTGTAGATAGTGACTGACGAGAACGGCCTTCGAGCCGTGCCGGATGACCGTCACTCAGCCGTGACCGCGAGGTCCCCGGTTCAAATCTGGGAGGGGGGATTTAACTTCTGGGTAATAGAGATAGGTCTCAATTCTTTACGCCTTTATAACTGTAGAAAATGATATTTTTGTTTTTTCTTTGTGGTTTAGCTGGTAAAATAAGCGACTTTACAGTTCATAGATGTTATATACAATCCGCCTCCGTCCGCTCGAATCAAAATGTTTATAATATTATTCAATAATTTAGCATTATGAAATTCAAAATTGACCACAAAATTTTTGAGAAGTTTCCCGGTTTAACAATCGGCGTTGTAATCTGCAAGAATTTGAATAATTCTGGGATACAGGAAGAAATCCAAAAAGAAATTAGAGAACAAGAAAACAATATCAGATTAAAATATAATACTGAAACTTTGTCCCAAACTCCAAAAATAGATATCTGGAGAAAAACATATTCTGCTTTCGGAGCAAAACCTAAAGAGAATAAATCGTCTGTTGAGAATCTTTATAGATTGGTTCTGCAAAGAGTAAATTTGAGGCATATCAATAAGTTAGTGGATATTTACAATTTTATCTCTCTTAAACACATGGTTCCTGTTGGCGGAGAAGATATCAATAAAATTGAGGGAGATGTTATTTTGACTTTTGCAGAACCAAACGAGCCGGCGGTTTTGTTACTCGGAGATAAGGAGTCAAGACCTCCTCACGCTGGAGAAGTTATTTACAAAGATAATATTTCCGCAATTTGCAGAAGATGGAATTGGCGTGAGGCAGACAGGACAAAGTTTACAGAAGAAACAAAGAATTGTTTTCTTGTTTTAGAGGGACTTCTTCCTGTTACAAAAGAAGAAATAGAAAATGCTACAGAAGAACTGAAAGAATTAGTGCAAAAATTTTGTGGTGGAAGTATTACTTATCAAATTCTCGATGAAAAACATTTTGAAACTGATTTATAGGCGGACTACGGCGGATTTTTCGGGATTTTTTACTTCGCAAAAACCTTTGCACTATCCCCCGGTCTCCGCTTCGCCATTTTGCCAAGCAAAATTTGTCCATCTACCAAATCGAATCTTGGAATGTGAGATTAACACCTAGAGATTAAAAGATTAACAACGTCAAAAAATCAGGGCTATCTCTATTACCCGGGATTTAACTTCTCTCTTCTGAGCGGGCTCGAGCCGAAAGATATTAAAACACTGACTTCCCGGCATGGGCCATCAAGAGGGTGAGATTGATGGATACTTGTAAGATTTGTCAAGGTAATTTTCACGACAGTCCGGACGAGCTTCTCGTGTGCGAGCACAAGGGCGGTTTCGTCCATAAGGGTTGTTGCGCCGCGCTCTGCTCGTACGATGGACAGCCGTGCGGCCATTGCAAGGCGGTCTACGTGAAGAAGACGCAGTAGTCTTCCCCTGAAAAAACATTCTTTTATATACGAGCCGTTGTTCCGGCGAGTAGAGTAGTTTGTGCGCGCGTCAACGACGCGCCGTTCTCTCGCGCTCCCGCGCGGGCGCGACTCCTCCAAGACAGAGTATGTGATGTGATGTAACCATGGTGACTTTTGAAGAGCTCATTCCCGACCAGACTCTCCGGCGCGCGATTCGTGACTTGGGTTTCGTCGAGCCGACGGAGATCCAGGCGAAGACGATTCCTCTCGGCCTTGATGGCAAGGACGTGATCGGCCAGGCGAAGACGGGGAGTGGGAAGACGCTCGCGTTCGGCGTCCCGCTCCTCTCGAAACTGACCGCGCATCGGACGCCGCAAGCGCTCATCCTCGCGCCGACACGCGAACTCTGTCAGCAGATCGCGCACGAGCTCGGCCGGCTCGCGCGCCACTCGGACGTCAAGGTCGCCGCGATTTTCGGCGGCGTCGCGTTCAACCCGCAATACGCGGCGTTGCGCGACTCGCAGGTCGTCGTCGCCACGCCAGGCCGGCTGCTTGACTTGATGGGACAGGGTGCGTTGAAGACTGCCGCGATCAAGTTGCTCGTCTTCGACGAGGCGGATCGCATGTTCGACATGGGGTTCGTCAAGGACATGGAGCGGATCGTCAACCAGTTGCCGAAGGAGCGGCAGACGATGCTGTTCAGCGCGACGATGCCGGACGCGATCAAGCGTCTCGCGTCGAAGCACCAACACCACCCGGTGCACGTCACGACGGGGACGCACATCGAGCATCACCTGCTCCCACAATATTTCTATAGGACTGACTCCGCGGGCAAGTACTCGCTCCTCGTCCACTTGCTGAAGAAGGAGGACCCGCACCTCGCGATCATCTTCTGCAAGACGAAGCACGGCGCGCGGTCGCTCGCGCGCAACCTGAGCAAGCTCGGCTTCGCCGCGGACGCGATCCAGGGGAACTTGTCGCAGAACCAGCGCGACCGCGTCATCGCCGAGTTCAAGACGGGCAAGGTCCGGTTCTTGGTCGCGACCGACGTCGCCTCCCGAGGGTTGGACGTCAAGCACGTCTCGCACGTCTTCAATTATAACATTCCCTCAGTGCCGGATGATTACGTCCACCGCATCGGCCGTACTGCCCGCGCGGGAGCCTCCGGTAAAGCGATCACGCTCGTCGAGCCGGAAGACCGCGACTTCTGGCGGGACATCCTCCGCTTGCCGCACGTCAGCGCGCTCGAGCTGAAAGCGGACGGCGTCGAGCCGCTCGCGTTCCAGAAGCACGACCGTGGACAACGAGCGCCGCAACGGCGGTCGCAGCGCGCGCCGCGCCAAGCAGGAGACCGCGCGCAGCACCCCGCCCGCCGCGGCCAGTCGCCGCGCGTGCATGGAGAGCGCGGCGGGCACTCTGGCCGGCCGCGACAGCGCAGCGGCTCAGGGCACTCTTCTCCGGGGGGCTCGTCGTCCGGAGGCGCTCACTCAGGGAGTTCACCAGGCGGTCACGGTGGCGCGGGTGGAGCGAGACCGTTCCACGGCCAGCGACCGCGACGGTTCCCGAGACGATGAGCGGTTGAGAAGAAACATTACTTGTCGAGCTCTTTTTTCATGCGCTCATACTCTTCTCGTGTCAATTCTCCTTTCGCGTAGCGTTCCTTCGCGATTGCGCGGGGGTCGGGATTGTGCGTGCCGACGTCTCCGCCTCGCGAGGTGCGCAGGACGAGCCAGACGACGAACCAGATGAGCAGTCCCAATATGAACATCATGAATGGCCATCCGTAGACGCCGTACCCGTACCTCATTCCGTATTCGGGACTGTACGCGTACATCATGCTTCCGCCTCTCTAAAGAAATGAGCCGGGAGATTTACTCCTTGTCCTTGAAGGTCAAACACTGCATCGGCTCTTGGGCAAATCGCTTTCGCGTGCTCGCCAGCCGCTCGTCGCATCGCGTGTTCTTCCCCTTCTTCCGCGCCACCCCGAGGGGCCAACCCCCGTCGCTCACCGCAACCTCACGTCAAAAGCGACTCGCCTGACGCTGGCGACCATCCATTTGCCTAAGAGCCTACTGCATCGTAAACTACTTAAACTTCTCGCGTTACCCCTTGAGAATGGTTCAAGATGTTTCTCGGGAGATTCTCGAGGCGCAATGGCCGAACCTGTACGCGCTCGGCTTCCTCGTCGCTGACAAGATCGTCAACGGGGAGAGAGCAACCCGGGATTCCATCGGCGTCGACTTGCACGATCGGAAAGGCGGTTTGCACCTCGCGTACAACCGCCTCGCGCAAGAATACCCTGATCCGTTGGCGGTCAGGTACGTTCTCAACCAGATCGCCGAGGAGTTCCGCGCGGAACGCGGCGTGCTTCACAACACCACGCACGTCTTCGACCACCACCTCTACAAGGTCTTCAAGCATGCCGCATATGGTCCGTACCAGCTTGAAGGGGGCGCTCGCGACGTGCAGGTTCCTGAAGAGCTGCTGACGACCTTGCACTTGCTCTTCCCGCCCCCGGGCCTTCTTGAGAACGGCAATCTCGAGCACCGAGTCCAAGTCTACGTGGAAGAACGCGTGCCGAGCCTGAACGTCCGCAAACGCCTCCAACCGATCGAGAACTCTCTTCGCAACTACGCGAAGCCATAGGGAACAACGCCCGCTCCGGTCGTAACGACGCGCACTGACGCGCGCGCATAGGCGAACAACGTTTAAAAGGCGCTCCGACGCCACACTCCGCCGAAACCTTTTTAAAGGGGTCGCTGTTCTCAGCGGAAAACGCGTTCGGGCCGGTCACGTTGCGGGTTGTACTACCATTCTAGGAACGTCATATGAGGACGGTCTTAGCTATGGTGCTCTCTTGACGGTGCCGTCGGGCGCGTCGTGGTTTGCCCCGATAGTGTAGTCGGACTATCATGCGGCCCTGTCGAGGCCGCGACCCGGGTTCGAATCCCGGTCGGGGCGTCGGAGGCGTCGTGTCTCCGAAGCCACGAACGGTCGAGTGCTCGGCACGAAGAGACTGGTCGCGGCGAGCGGTACTGGATTGGTACCAGATGAGAGAGACTTAGGCCGTTGCGGACCGGTACTTCCGAGGGAGCCGAGGAAGTCCGGACCACGAATGTGGGCCGGTAGCTCAGGTTGGTAGAGCAGCGGACTTTTACCGACGCGTCAGCGTCGGAGGAGATCCGACGGTCGCGAGTTCAAATCTCGTCCGGCCCATTCCGAGCGTTTGGAGGATGTTCACATGGCGGTCAAGAAGAGTTCTCGAACGAAGAAGAGCACGAGCGTCCCTGCCGAGGAGATGGCATTTGAGCCGTGGAAGCACGCCCTCGTCCCGTTGCACGAAAAAATGACGGAGAAGGAGTCGAAAGCGGTCTTCGAGAAGTACCACCTGCGCATGCACGAGCTGCCGAAGATCAACAGCAGCGATCCCGCGCTGCGCAACCTGAACGCGAAGCCGGGCGACCTCATCAAGATCACGCGGAAGAGCCCGACGGCGGGCACGACCGTCTTCTACCGGGGTGTTATCGATGAGTAAACAGCCAGTGAGAGAGCAACAGTCCGCGTGGATCGACGACGCGGGCCGCGTCCTCATCAAGAAGTTCTTTGAGGAGATGGGCGTCGTCAAGGCGGACATCGACAGCTTCAACAACTTCGTCGAGAAGGAGCTGCAGCTCATCCTTGAGGAGAACAAGGTCATCGAGCCGACGATCATCCCGAGCAACGTGGACGAGTTCAAGATCACGCTCGACAAGATCTGGGTCACCAAGCCGGAGATCACGGAAGCGGACGGCAGCACGCGGAACGTCTACCCCGTCGAGGCGCGCATGCGCAAGCTCAGCTACGCCGCGCCGATCTTCCTCGAGGTGAGCGCGCACATCAATGGCGTGCAGCGCGAGAGCTTCAAGACGCAGATCGGCAGCCTGCCCATCATGCTGAAGAGCCGGAACTGCCACTTGTGCACCCTGCCGAGAGAGCAGCTCATCGAGAAGGGCGAGGACCCTGACGATCCGGGCGGGTATTTCATCATCAACGGCACCGAGAAAGTCATCGTGGACATCGAAGACCTCGCCTCGAACCGGTTCTTCACCGAGGAGAATTCGACGGGAGTCTCCCCGTACTCCGGGAAGATCTTCAGCGAGCACGGCAGCTACCGCATCCCGCACGAGATCGAACGCCTGAAGGACGGCCTGTTCTACTTGACGTTCACGCGCGTCAAGCGCATCCCGCTCGTGCCCGTCATCAAGGCGCTCGGCCTCACGAAGGACGAGGAGATCATGCAGGCGATCGGCCTCGAGGAGAGCAGCGACGTCATCATCAACCTGTACGACTTCGTCGAGATCAAGAATGAGGAGGACGCGCTCGACTATATCAGCAAGCGCGTGGGCATCAGCCAGACGCGCGACGTCCGCCTCGAGCGCATGGCGGAGATTCTCGACAAGTACCTGCTCCCGCACGTGGGCCTCGAGCCGGAGTACCGCTTGTTGAAGGCGTACAACCTGTGCAAGTACCTCAAACAGTACGTGCGCGTCGTCAACGGCGAAGTCCCCGTGGACGACAAGGACCATTACATGAACAAGCGCTTGAAGATGAGCGGCGAGCTCCTCGCTGAACTCTTCCGCGTCAACATCAAAGTGCTCATCGGCGACATGCTGTACAACTTCCAGCGCATCGTCAAGCGCGGCAAGTTCCCCAGCATCAAGGTGATCATCCGCGAGAAGCTGCTCACGCAGAAAGTGTACAGCAGCCTCGCGACCGGCGCGTGGGTCGGCGGCCGGACGGGAGTCTGCCAGCGCATGGAGCGCTTGAACTTCCTCCAGGCGATCAGCCACCTCCAGCGCGTCGTCAGCCCGTTGAGCAGCACGCAGGAGAACTTCGAGGCGCGAACGTTGCACGCGACGCACCTCGGCCGTCTCTGCCCGTCGGAGACGCCGGAAGGAACGAACATCGGGTTGCGCAAGAACCTCGCGCTCCTCTGCCGGCCGAGCCAACCGCTCGACGAGGAGGGCGTGTACCAAGAGGTGAAACGCCTCGGCCTCAACGTGGCGAAGTGAGACTCCTGAACATCGCATCGAACACTGCATGAAACTGCACGCTTCAAGGTGATACCGCATGACTGACGTCTTCATGAACGCGAGATTCATCGGCACCGTCACGAACGGGGCCGAGTTCCGGAAACAGTTGATCGACGAGCGCCGCACGGGCAAGCTTCCCGAGCAGCTCAACCTGTTCTACGACAGCCGCCGCGACGAGCTGTTCCTCGAGACGAGCCCGGGACGCGCGTTGCGCCCCGTCATCGTCGTCAAGGAGGGGAAGCCCGCGCTGACCGAGCGCCACGTCGAGCAGTTGAAGAAGAACGAGCTCGCGTGGAGCGACCTCGTCAAGCAAGGAGTCGTCGAGTATCTCGACGCCGCCGAGGAGGAGAACGCGCTCGTCGCCCTCCAGCCGGAAGACCTCACCACGGACCACACGCACCTCGAGGTGAGCGCGGTCGACATCGTCGGCATCACGACCAGTCTCGTGCCGTTCGCGCACCACAACCACGGCGCGCGCCTCATGCAGGGGAGCAAGAATCAGAAGCAGGCGATCGGGTTCTACGCCGCGAACTACTACACGCGCCTCGACATGGACACGAACCTGCTCCACTATCCGCAAGAGCCGGTCGTCCAGACGATCATCAACGATGTCATGGAGACGTGGAAGCACCCGCACGGCCAGAACGTCGTCGTCGCGGTCATGTCGTACAAGGGGTACAACATGGAGGACGCGATCATCATCAACAAAGCGAGCATCGAGCGAGGCCTCGGCCGCGCGACGTACTTCCGACCGGTCGCGACGGAAGAGCTGCGGTACAGCGGCGGCCTCGTCGATGAGATCGGCATCCCGGACAAGGACACGAAAGGGTATCGCACGGAGCACGACTACCGGTTCCTCGAGCCGGACGGGATCATCTCGCCGGAAGCGAGGGTCGCCGAGGGCGACGTCATCATCGGCAAGACGAGTCCGCCGCGCTTCTTGAGCGCGATGGACGAGTACAACCTCGCGACGAACTATCGTCGCGAGTCGAGCATGAGCTTGAAGCACGGCGAGGAGGGCCTGGTCGACTTCGTCGTCATCACGGAGAACGACGAGGGGAACAAGCTCGTCCAGGTCCGGCTGCGCGACGAGCGCATTCCGATGATCGGCGACAAGTTCACGAGCCGTCACGGCCAGAAAGGCGTCATCAGCCTCGTCGTGCCGGAGAACGACATGCCGTTCAGCGCGACCGGCATCAAGCCGGACATCATCTTCAACCCGCACGGCATCCCGTCGAGGATGACGGTGAGCCACATGATTGAATTGATCGCGGGCAAGACGGGCGCGCTTTCCGGCCGCAAGATCGACGGCACCATCTTCAACGCTGAGAAAGAGACCGACCTCCGCCAAGAGCTCTTGAACCTCGGGTTCAAGGAGAGCGGCGTCGAGATCCTCTTCAGCGGCGAGACCGGCATGCCCTACTTGAACAAGATCTTCGTCGGCAACCAGTACTACTTGCGCCTCAGACACATGGTGAAGAACAAGGTGCACAGCCGCGCTCGCGGCCCCATCCAGCTCCTGACGCGCCAACCCACCGAGGGCAAGGCGAAAGAGGGCGGCCTTCGCTTGGGTGAGATGGAGAAGGACACCTTCATCGCGCACGGGGCGTCGTTGCTGCTCAAGGAGCGCTTCGACAGCGACAAGGTCATCGTTCCCGTCTGCGAAGAGTGCGGCCTGATCGGCGTGTATGACGCGCGCAAGGACAAGCACTACTGCCCGATCTGCGGGGAGAACGCGGAAGTGAGCGAGATCGAGATGAGCTACGCGTTCAAGCTCCTGCTGGACGAGATGAAGAGCATGGGTATAGNNCGCGTTCAAGCTCCTCCTCGACGAGCTGAAATCGCTCACCGTCTACCCGAAGCTGAAGCTAAAAGGGAAGTACTGACTGCGGACGATGACGATGCGCGAGGCGCCGTGAACTGCAATGAACTGCAACCGACTGACAGATGACTGACAGATAAAAATCCTGAACTGAATCCTGGAGCGTGAATGAATATGGACATCCCCGTCGCGAAGAAAGTCGACCAGATCGAGTTCACCATCATGT
>DASH01000056.1 GCA_002503705.1 Candidatus Woesearchaeota archaeon UBA153
TCCTCCTCTACGTCGCTTCAAAGTGCGACGATGGCGCGTCCATGCTCTTGTACAACGCCCATTTCGGCTTCACCTCTGTCGCCGTTCCGCTCCCGTTCTCCGCCGCCGTGCTTCGCGACGTGACGAAGCGAGACCTCCTCTTGAGCAACGGGCTCGACATCCCCGTCTACTTTCTCGACAACGAGACGAGCGTGCCGACCGAGAAGGTCCTTGCGAACTTCCTCGATGACGTGCGCATCGACTACTTGCGAAGTCTCGAGAAGGATGACTGTCAAAAGGCGGCACGGCAGTACCGCGAGGCTCGACGAGAACCTGGCACGAGCGTGGCGTTGTACGCGCCTTCGTTGGATTCTTGCGCCCCGATTGACGGGTTGCTGCTTGACGTTCCCGCGGAGCGCGTCTGAACCCGCTCTTGAGGAGTTCCACCGTCGCTGAGACGACAGCAACCTTTATAAACCGACCGGGACTCCGGCCGAGTATCACGATATTCGGTGAACTGCAATGGGTGACGTCACGCTCAAAAGTGTCGGTGGCATGAAGAAGGGCGATTATATCATCCTTGAGGGCGCCGCGTGCATCGTCCAGAGCACGCAGACGAGCCGTCCGGGCAAGCACGGCCACGCGAAGGTGCGCATGCAAGCCGTCGGGATGATCGACGGGAAGAAGCGCGATGTCGTCATGCCGGGTCACGACGAAGTCCAAGTTCCGATCATCGGTAAGAAGAACGCGCAGGTCCTCAGCTTGTCCGAGAGCACGGCGAACGTGATGGATATGGAGTCGTACGAGACGTTCGACCTCGTCATCCCGGAAGAGTTGCAGGGCAAGTTGAGCGAGGGCGACATCCTCCTGTACTGGGAGATCCTCGCCGACCGGGTCATGAAGCAGGTCATGCAAAAAGGACAGTAGGTGTTTCCTGAATGGTTAAATTCGCTGAAGCTGACGCTCGCTGGTTCAAGAACGTCTTCGTGTGCCGTGTCTGCAAGAGCAAGATGCGCGCGCCGGTCTTGAAAGTCCTCGCGGGCAAGATCGGTTGCCGCAAGTGCGGCGGCAAAGTGTTGAGGACGAAGCGGAAGAAGTAGAGTGGCTTCTTCGGCATCGTTCTCCTCTTCTCGTCGGCGCTCTTTCTTTTCCTTCCTCTTCCTTTTACGTACTTTTCTTCCTATTTTACTTTCTCTTCAGCGTTCTTCGTTCTCTCGTTCTTTCTTACCGACTCCACAATGTTTATAAATAAATCACTATTAACGAGTAGTCATGGTTGTCGGCTTCACGGTCGAGTCTCTCGACAAGCTCGTCTCGAAAGAACGCCTCATGCGCACCCTGCGAGTCTCCAAAGCGCTCTCCTTCTATTATCAACAAGAGCTCAATCTCACGCTTCCCATCACGAGCGTCAGCTTCCAAGACCCTCAACAAGTGCCGTCGGAGACGGTCGGCCTCCTCGGCCTCCTCACGACGTTCTACTCGACGATACTCAACGAGACGTTCCCCGCCAGCGCCGTAGTCGATGACGAAGAGTTCTCGAGAATGTACGACGTGGACGGCCAGGCCGCCATCAAGCTCAACCCGTACCTCCCCGAGCGCCACGACTGCCTCGAGATCGCGTTCGGGTACGGCATCGTCACGCTCGCGGACTCCGCCAGCTTCAGCCTCAAACCACGGCCTGTCGACGTCCCGCCAGAGCACGACTTGAAAGGACTCCTCCTCCAGATGACCGGCGAAGAGTTCCTCGGCCGCGCCCTCCCCTTCCTCGTGAAGAACGGGTATCTCGCCCCGCGAGACAGCGCTGACGCGCAACGACTCCTCGAGAAATCAGACTATTACCGGAAAGCCCGCGAACTCTTCGACAAAGACGGGGCGGACGTCTCGCTCGACTGGTTCCTCCGCGCGCCGCTCCACGTCGTCGAACAGCACCGCGCCCTCTTCCCCGCGCTCGACCCGACGTACCTCCCCCGAAGTCCGCTGCAGCAGTGACTCACTTCAACAAGTGAAGTACCTCTTCCGGCCGCTTCTTCTTGAAGATGACCTCTGTCAACGCCTTGCTGAGCGCGTACGGCTTCTCATCCTGCCAGACGTTCCGCCCGACCGCCAATCCCGTCGCGCCGGAGACGACGACCGTGTCGTACACATCTTTCAAGAACTCCGCGTGCGGCTTCTTGCTCCCGCCGCTGATGACGACATCGGCCTTGCCCGCGCACTGCAGCACCCAACGGAAGTGTTGCAAGTCACCGTTATACTTGAGCTTCAGCATGTCCGCGCCCAACTCGAGGCCGATGCGCGCGCTGTACGCGAGAATCTCCGGACTGTCAGGGTTCGGCACGTCGACGCCGCGCGGGTACATCCACGCGATGACCGGCAAGCCGTGATCGTGCGCTTCCTCGACGAGCTTGCCGAACTCCTGGAAGATTTCAGGCTCCGCGCGAGAACCGTCGAAGATCGTGTACCCGACTGCTGCCGCGCCCATCTTCACCGCGCGTTGGACACTGCACGTCTGACGGCTGATCGGGTTGATGTTCGGCAGGCTCGTCTTCCCGTTCAGCTTGACGATGAGCGGGACGCTCTTGTAGACGCCGTGATAGTACTTCTCCGCCACGCCGGGCTGGAGGATGACGCCGGTGTACCCTCCTTCGAGAGCGATGTCGAGGATGTACTTCGGGTCGATGTTCTTCGTGTTGAAGTCCGTCGGCCCGTGCTCCAGCCCTTGGTCGCACGCCAAGAACAACGCTTTGCCGTCGCGCAACAACCGTTTCATGCTGGGAATCGTCATGGAACGCTCACCTCTGAGTTCTTGTTCTTCAATAATCGTGATTTATAACTTTTCTTCATTCAACTCTCGTTCGTCCGTCGCCAACGCTCTTTCCATCTCCGCCGCCGTCAAGATGTTGTTCTTCGCCCCGTACGCCGTGATGACGTTCTCGGCGTTCAACATGCCGAGGCGCAACGCTCGCTCGGCCGACAAGCCTTTCGCGAGTCCCGCGACGAACCCGCTCCCGAACGCGTCGCCCGCACCCGTCGTCTCGACGATTTTCAAGCGTTTCGACGGCCGCGCGTGCAGGTATCGTTGCCGGTCGAAGAGGAACACGCCGCCCTTGCCGAGCGTGATGATGACGATGTCCGGGCCTGCCGCGGCGAGGACTCTTGAGAGCTCGCGCACCTCGGTCGACTGCTTCCCGACGAGCAATTCCGCCTCTTCCTTGTTCAGGATGAGCACGTCCACGTGGTCGAGGAACCGTTGTAGCGTCCCGAGGCCTTGCGCGGCTTGGTAGCTGCTCGGGTTGAACGCGACCTTGCCGTCCCGCTCCTTGACGTGGCGCATGACCGCTTGCATCGTGTCCGCGCTCTCGCCGAGCATGCTGCTGCAGTACAGCCACCTCGTCTGCAACGCGGCGAGCGTGTCTTTAATCTCGGCTTCTCGCAAGTCGTTATTGCAGCCCTTGAACGTGAGGATGGTCCGGTCGTCCTCTTGGCTGTCGAGGATGACGCTGTACCCGGTCTGGCCTTCGACGACGCCGAGGAACGAGATCTTGTTGCGCTTCAAGAACCGTTGGACTTCCTGGCCTGGACCGTCGGTGCCCACCTTGCCCAAGTAGCCCGTCGTGAGTCCTTGCTTGGCGAACGACGCCGCCGCGTTCGTGCCCCCGCCGCCGACTTGGAATTCCAGGTCTGTGATGAGAATTTTCGTGCCGAGCGGGTAGGCGAGCATCTTCTCCGACTCGCCGTGATGCTTGATCGTCACCGTGTCCGCGTCGCTCTTCGCGAAGACGTCCTGCGTCGCGCTCCCCATCGTGACGACCTCGAAGACCAACGGTTCCAAAACCACGCTCACCTCTCTCCCCTTCTCTCTCACTCTCTCCTTCTCTTTCTTCTTCTCTCTCTGCTCCTTTCTTCTTCTTCTTCTCTCTGCTTCTTTCTTCTCTTTCTTCTCTCTCCTCTCTTCCTCGACGTCAGGCTTTAAAACGATATCGGTTGACGAGGCCGCGATGAAAAAGTCGTGCGACCCTGCCTTGGCGGCCTCTCGACACGAGTGTCCTACCGGCTTGCGCTCATCGGATTGCGCGGCCAGACGAGGGAGCCATGGCCGCCGCAGGGCCGCCGCGAAGCGAGACTTTCAACGCGGCCGGTTGACGATGCTCTTAGGCAAATGGACGGTCGCCAGCGTCAGGCGAGCCTCTCGCGACGTCGAAACGATGAGCGACGGGGGACGTGCCCCCCGCGGAGAAAGGGGGGTGTGTGTGAGCTGGACGCTCCTCACCCGCCCCAAACGTTATAAAACAAGAGATTCTCACTTCTTTCTATGGCCCGTTCCGAAATCCAGGACCTGTTCCGGAAAGAGCTTCGCGTGTCGAAGAAGCTCGACCCGAAGCGCGAAGTCTTCCTCATCACGAAGGGGTGCGTTGAGGAGAAGGTCGCGGCCGAACTCCTGAAAGAGATATTCAACGGGCGCGTGAACGTGAGTTTCTTGTCGACGACGAAGATGGCGGGCGCGAGAACGACCAGTACGATGACGACGAGCGCGAGTGCAACGAAGACGATCACGAGAACATCCGTGACGACGAAGACGAGTGCGAGGAAATCAACGACGAACGAGAACGTCTTCGTCGCGACGAGCCTCGAGAACGACCTTGTCGAACGGCTTCGCGAGTTCCTTGACGACGAGCCCGTCAAGCGTCCGTACCGCTCCCTGCTCGAGACGATTCCCGAACAGTTCATCCTCGCGTACGCGAAACGCCACGGCCTGAAGGGGAAGCCGCGCGCGCCGAAGGCGACGAACGATGACGTCAGGGAACTCCTCGAGCGTCTGCAGACGTCACAGCCGCAAACAAAACACTCCTTACGGAAGAGCTTCGACCATCTCGGACGGTTTCCGAAAAAATCTTGGTAATGTTTATGAACCCGCGCGCGCTCCAGCCCGCGATGCGCCGAAAACTCGCTCGGAAGGCCCTCCCACTCCTCCTCTTCGCCCTCTGCTGCGTCGCATTGTTCCTCGCGCTCAAGTTCGCGCCCGCCCTGACGACTGTCGCCGCTCCCAGGACTGTTGTCGAGAACGGCTCGTTCGACGTCCACTTCTGCCCCGTCGAAGAGTGCCCCCTCCTCCTCCGGGAGACGCTCGCGAACGCGACGAAGATCGCGTGCGCGTTCTACGACCTGAACGATAAGCCGCTCGAAGAGCTCCTCGCCGCGAAGCGCGCGAGCGTTCTCGTCTTCGACAAGGAATACCGGGGCTTCGGCACGCCAATCGCGAACGCGCGTTCCGGTCTCATGCACAACAAGTTCTGCGTCCTCGACGACGAGATCGTCATCACCGGCAGCCTGAACCCGACGGCCGGCATGTACGAGCACGACAACAACCTCGTCATCGTGCGCGGCGCCAGGCTCGCGGAGAACTACGCCGCCGAATGGCGCGAGCTCAAGGACGGCCGCGAAGCGCCAGTTCCGCATCCGCGCGTCACGCACACAGTATTTTCATCCGACAACTCCTCGCGTTCGTTCCTGGTGGAGAATTATTTCTGCCCGGAGGACGCGTGCGCCGACCACGTCAAGACGATCCTGCAGGCGGCGAACCGTTCAGTGAAATTCTTCGTCTTCAGCTTCACGGACGACACGCTCGGCGACGCGCTCGTCGCCCGCGCCGCCGCCGGCGTGGACGTGCGCGGCGTCTTCGACCGCCAGCAGAACTCGAAATACTCCGAGTACACCGGACTCAAGCTCGCCGGCCTCGACGTCCGCCTCGACGGCAACCCGAAACTGCTGCACCACAAAGTCTTCGTCGTCGACGACCGCATCGTCGTCACCGGCAGCTATAACCCGACGGGGAACGGGAACACGCGCAACGACGAGAACGTCCTCATCATCCACGACGAGAGCATCGCGCGCCAGTACGTCGCGGAGTTCGAGCGAGTGTACGCGCTCGGGACGAAAGAGTGAACTGTTCTAGAAGAAGAAACTGTACAGTCCCTCGACGATGATGAAGCACGCGAGCATCAGCGGCAACGCCGCGGCGATTGTCGACGGCAGCGCAACGATGAGCGACAGGAAATAGAGCAGCGCAGGGACGGTGAGGAGAATGTGAACGATGTATGAGATGATGATCATCTCGCCTTGCATGTGCGTCGCGACAAGGTTCGACGCTTGGATTGCGAGGAGTGCCAACGCGCTGACGAGCAGGACGCTGACCCCGAAAATCGCGGTGAGATTAAGAACTCCGAACTCGACCAGCAGGAGGAGAAAGCCAATCGGCAGGCATATGATTCCGACGACGTTATCGATGATGGTCGTCATCGTTCCCTCTCACTCAGGCACGAACCCGTCCTCTTCGCTGCGCTCGGAGAGCTCACCGCGAAGGTTCCGCCCGTACAATTCCCGCACTTGTTTCTCGTCGTAGTTGCTCAACAGCCACGCGAGCTTGACGAACGCGGTCTCCGGCATCATATCGAGGCCTTGGCCGAGAACGCCCGTCGCCTGCAACGCGCGGCCCGGACTGTACACGTCAAGATTCACTCGTCCGTAGATGGTCTGCGTCGTAATCGCGACCGGCATCTTCTTCGCGAGCTTCTCGACGGCCGCGAGGATCTTCGGGTGCTCGTCGCACTCGTCATCCACGCGCGTGATTGGCAAGTGGCCCAGGCCGGTCGCCATGATGACGAGCCCGTCATGCTCCGTGAAGTGCTCAAGGTCTTTCGCGAAGAAGTTCGGGTGGAAGAAGACCATGCTCACGTTCACGTCGCTCTTGAACGGCTTGACAACGAGTTTCTTCGACGGCGCGAGCTTCGGCTTCGCGTGGAAGACGACTGCGTTGTTCTTCACCGTCGCCGTCGCGGCGGCGTTCACGGGCCGGAACGCGTCCCGCCGCGTCGAGTGGAGCTTCCGGCTGTGGAAGCCGTCAATGACGAAGAATGCATCGTCGCTCATCGAGCCGTGCAAGCAGGTGTACACGCCCGGGCGCTCTTTCGCCGCGAGGATGAAACGGGTCGCCGCGACCAAGTTTGAGGGGCCGTCGCTGCTCCCCCGGTCGCTGCTCCGTTGACTGCCGACGAGGACGACCGGCACCGGAAGGTTCTCGAGCATGAACCCGAGCGCTGCCGCGGTGTAGTGGAGCGTATCGGTGCCGTGCGTGACGATGACGCCCGCGACGCCTTTCTCGACGGCTTTCGCGACCGCCTCCGCGATGAGGTTCCAATGCGCGAAGCGCATGTCGTCAGACTGCATGTTCCGCACGAGGACTGAAGAGACTCGCGCGAGCTCTTCGAGTTCGGGAACGAGCGCGAGAATCTCCTCGGCGGTGAACTTCGCGACGACCGCGCCCGTCTCGTAATCCACCCTCGACGCGATCGTGCCGCCGGTGTGCAGGATGGCGATCTTCGGCAGGTCTGATCGTCCGTGTTTTTCTTCTCGTTCGTCGACAGATATGTTTGTGACGGGCTTCTTTGCAGCTTTTTCCTTTCCGTCAGTCTTCTTCGCGTCCTTCAGGTCTGCTGGCGTGACGCTGATGTTGTACCCCGACGAGAGCTTGACGACGAGACGTCCGTGCTCCTCGTTCAGAATCGTTCCTTCAACTTCGTTCCCCTTGTACGAGAACGAGACGTGATCGCCCGGCTTGAACGAAAGCTTCATGACGAGAGAAAAACGAGACCGCGTTTTAATAGTTATTGGCTCTGACGGCCGCGATGAAAGTCTCGCTTCGCGGCGACCCTGCGGCAGCCACTGCTTCCTCGTCAGGTTGCGCAATCCGATTGGCGCAAGCCGGCAGGACACTGCCGTCAAGAGGCTGCCAAGGCAGGGTCGCACGACTTTTTCATCGCGGTCGGCTCTGACGCTCTCACGGGAAGCGCGTTTCTCACAAAACTTTTAAACGTCCGCGTTCTCGTCGTGCCGAGGGGGTGTGTTTTCATGCGTCAACAGTCCAGTTTTCGATTCTCAGTCCTTCTTTGCGCTCTCGCGATCGTCCTCGCGCTCGTCTTCCTGCTCGCCGCGTGCAGTCGCGGAACGGGTTCCGGCAGCGGCGCGCCAGCCCCGTCGACGAAAGGCGTCGATACGGCGCAGCTCCCCGCATGGCTGCTCGACTCGTTCACCGCGCCACCGCCCGTCGAAGAACCGGTGACCGCGCGAGCCCGCATCGAGGCAGCGTACGAGGCGGAGGAGATCGACGTGAACGAGTACTTCAGGCTCCGGTTGCGCGAAGCGTTCTCCGACGAGGAACTCCCGGCGGCGTATTCGGGCGAGCGCGTCCCTGCGATGGACAACGGCTTCATTCTCTATATGCTCCGCGAACGGTTCGACGAGCTCGACGCCGCGACGCGGGAAGAGCTGCGCCCGTACTTGTTGTCGGACGACGACCCGGAAAGCTTCTGGCATACTGGCGCGGAGTACACGACGCTCGATGACACGGTCGCTCCTTCCGCGAGCGCGGATCTCGCGCTCACGCTGTACGACTGGTTCACGTTCATCCCTGCCGTCGGCGCGGTGCAGCACACGAACGAGGAGAACCAAGCGTTCGTCATCACTTTCGAAGGGGCGAACCAGCAGAAGGCGTTCTGGGTGCGTGACGCCGCTATCTTCTCGCACGACAAGTACAAAGCCGTTGGCTTTCCCGAGCCGGAAGAGTGGATCCTCATCAGGCTCGTCCCGGAGATTCCCGGCGGGTATCTCGGTCTCGCGCGGATGGCGGTGATTGACGGCGAGGATCGTTGCCTCATCCACATCAAGAGCGGGCAGGAACGGAAGATGCTCGAGGCGGCGACCGCGCACGAGATGTTCCACTGCTTCCAATACCATTACGATCTCCCACCGTACGCCGTCGAAGAGTGGATTTACGAGAGCACCGCGGTCTGGGCGCAGGAGTTCGTCTACCCGACGACGAACACGGAGCACGAGTTCGACGAGGTCTTCTTCCCGCACCTCGACGACCAGTTCTTCGACCACACGGCGGCCAGGCACTACGCCGACTACCTCTGGTGGTTCTACCTCTCCCAGAAGGCCGGCAAGTCGCACGCGCCGATCAAGGAGATGCTCGAGGCCGCGCAGAAGCCGAACGGCCAGAAGAGAGCGTTCCAAGCGCGGCCGAACTTCCGCGAAGAGCTCATGGAGTACGCGATCTGGAACGTCAACGAAGAGCCGTACAAGCGCTACCAGGATGTTGACGGCGAGCCTCGTGGAACGCCCTCCGGGACCGCTGTCGAGCGCGCGACCATCAGCGCCGACGAAGAGTTCTCGCAGAGCGTCGACTTGGAGCCGGGTAGCATGAAATACTACCAGTACTTGGTCCAGGATGACGTGCAACGGCTCCGTTTCGACCTGAGCGGCGTGAATACCGCCGTGAACCCGTACGCGGGCATCCAAGCGTTCGTGATCGTCGACGGCGCGAGCAGACTCTTCGATGTCAGCCATCAAGAAGAGCTCGTCTTCTGCAGGAACCGTCCGGAAGAGCGCGTCGACGCGGTCATCCTCGTCTTCACGCACGCGAACCTCAACGTGCAGGCTTCCCGACAGGTGCTCGTCGACACGACGGGGGAGTGCGCGCGGTCGTGGCACGGCACGCTCGCCATCCGCTGGACCGAAACTGTCAGCGACACGCAGGAGACGTTCAGCGGCGACGCCGCCCATCGTTCTTATGAGGAGCGAGGCGTCATCACCTCGCACGACACGCTCGTCTACGATCCGGAATGGGACCAGTTTCTCCTCGCGGAGCAACAGTTCAGCTACGACTACTCTGAGAATTATCACGTCACGTACGACCGAGACTGCGGCCTCCTGTCAGAGTCGGAGACTGCATGGGAGCGCGGCGGCGGCCACGGCACGTTCGACATCGACGAGGAGAACGTCGAGTACAGCGACGCGCCCGCGCGATTATCCGGCATTGAAGGCTCGCCGGGAACGTACGCGCTCGAGCTCGGCATCGTGAGCGGCACGGGGATGGCGCACAGCGAGAGCCAGACGGTGCGGACGCCGTGCGCGCTTGAAGGGGTCTTCGCGCCGGGCATGGGTGAAGGTTCAGAGCAGGTCTTCGACAACGAGTATGACGCGAGCGCGTTCAACTCGATCATCAACTGGCCGCATATCGACCTGGTCGTGACGATGAGCCCTGACCAGAAACGGTTGACGGGCTCGGGAGAGGCGTGGTTCCCGAGCGATGGCCGGCGAGTTCCCGTCGAGATCGACGTCGAGTACACGTACGGTTAATCCGGCTGACGTCTCGGGTCGATTCCGTCGAGAAGCTTCCTCAGCGCCTCCCGTCCTTGAGACGCGTTGCTCCGCGACAATCACGCACGGTTCACGGGTGTCGCTTCCGCGGCACGTACTTCGCATACTTGTCGTTCAGTAATGGGATGATGTCGTAGGCCACTTCCTCGTATGGGTGCGCTTCGCGCATCGCCGCGAGGATTCTCGGCAGGTCTTTCTCGAGGCAGACCGTCTCGATACGACACTCGTCGACGTTCGCGACGCGGCCAATCTCCCCCTTGTACGGCGTCGTGCCTTTCAACGGTCGGTAATGGCCCGCGCCTTTGCTGACGAACGCGCAGTAGTCGTACGCGCCAATCTTGCCCGCGCCGGCGTTGCCCAATGCGAGTCGTACTTGCCGTTCAGATTCGACGGGGACGTAGACGACTAGCTTGAAGATTTTCATTTGACTTCGATATTGTGAGTGTCGTTGCACTATTGCGTCTTTGTCGCTTTCCTTGACGTCACGCATGATATCTTGCACTGGTCGCTTGAACCTGACGCTACCGAAGAGTCCTTCGACACTTTTTGCATTCTTGTTTTTCATGGCATTCTCCGGAGCGTTTGTTCTGGTGTGCGTCCTCGCGCGCTTTTTTCATAAGTCTTTCGGTCATTCCACTGGATATCATGCGGTGCAATCCCGTTGTCCGTCGGAATCGATTTCTTTTCAATACAGAAAATATCATCTGTTTTTAAGTCTCTTTCGCAAGAAGAACGAGAAAAAAGACTTGAAAGATGTTTCCCAACGAAACGCTCAGCCCTTCGTCACCATCGCGGTGATGACGGGCGGCCGGTTCTTGTCGAGCACAGTCACCTTGACCGTCTCGCTCGACTTCAAGCCATCCGCGTCAGCGCACGTGACCGTGACGTCGTACTCGCCCGCGTCGTCGTAGCCCGTCTTCCACGAGCTCGAGGTCATCGCGCCGCTGTACGTGAGCGTGGTCTTCGCGCCTTCAGGGTCGACGCACGTCGGCTTCAGGTTGACCGTCTCGGTCTCTGTCACCGTCACGTCTTTCGCGCCTGTCAGGAGCGGCTTGCGGTTCACGTCCTTCACGGTGACCGTGACGGTCTTCGTGTCCTTCGCGCCGTTCGTGTCCGTGCACGTCACCTTGATCGTGTACTCGCCCGCGTCGTCGTACGTCGCGGTCCACGTCCCGGTCGTCTTGTCGCCGCTGTACTCGATCTTGACCGCGTCGCCGTCCTCGTCAGTGCACGCCGCCTTGAGGTCGACCTTGTCGCCCTCGTTGACGGTGATGCTCGCCACTTTCAAGACTGGCGCGTGGTTGCCCGGCAGGATCTTGAAGCAGACCGTGTCCTCGTCCTTCAATTCGCCGTCAGAAACGGTGACTTTGACGTTGTACTCGCCCGCGTCGCCGAACTTCGTCTGCCACGTGTTGCTCGCGTCGAACGGCTTGCCGACCGTGTAGAGGAGCTTGCCCGCGGGGCCGATGTTCGTGTCCGGGTCGCTGCCTTCATACTTCAGGACGATCTTGTCGCCCTCGACGAACTCCTTGCACCCCTCGCTCTTCGGCAAGGTGAGCTGCTTGCGGGGCGTGTAGTAGCACGTGCTCGCGTCCACGTTCTTGAACTCGTTCCGGCCGTCCTTCACGCAGTTCTCTTCCGGGACGTAACAGCCGTGGCTGACCTCCTCGGCCGTGAAGTAGTAGACGCACTCTTCCAAGTTCGGGTTCCACCGGACGTGGTTCTCGATCGCGATGGCGGCGACGCTCAACGCGAGGACCGCGACGATGCTCGCGACGATCATGAGAATCTTCTTCGTTTCCATGCATAACACCCCCCATACCTTGCGTATAGGACTCTGAACGGCTCTCCCCTCTTTTAACGACGAGAGAAGCCGTAAGGGTATATAAATATTACTCATTTTTCACCCCTCGGGAAGAGAGACGGTTTCGGACGGTCGCGGAGCGTCGTCATCTGATTCGTTCATCGTCTGAGAAGAGCACATCGAGAAGCCGCGAAGGACACGCTTCCTCTTCGGAAATCCTCCGAGAATTCCGCACAAAGAGTTAAATACCGGGTTCCATTCCTCCGCCAAAACTTTATATACTTGCGTGCCTGGTGAGAAGACGATGCTCGAGACGATTTCGATTAAAGGACTCTCGACAGAGGAGAAGACTCTTCTCTTGAGCGAACTCGGTTTCGGAACGGACGGTGTCTACGTTACTGACGTCGATGGCGTCCGAGTCATCGACGACTACATAGACGCTCCCGTGCTTCTAGAGAACATGATGATCCTCCCAGGTTCCGTCAAGGTGCTCGACAACAACCCCTTGAGCATCGCGTCATACCTGGAGGAGCACCCGGATGCCTTCTGAATTGAATGACGCCGCCGCAGGCGTGATGAGTGGCGCTCTCTCTTGGGGAGAAGCGAAGATCAAGGAGTACGCCAAGAAACTCCGCAACAAGGAGCTTGCGTTCATCCAAGATTCTCAGACAATTGAGCTCGTCAAGGAACAGCTGAGGAGTGGTGAGTGGTCGCTCTACCGGAACTATTTGAAAGACAAGGAGCTGAAGTTGCTGGTGCAAATGGGCTTGACGCTTCGGAAGCTAGAGGGTGATAAGGATCACGAACCACTCCACAATCTTCGCGACAAGATTCGACGCAAGTATGGTACTGCGGGGTTGCACATCGCCGAGTTCGTCGAAGCAAACGTCTTGAAGCAGTTCATCGGCACTATCGCGGACAAGGCCCCCACCGAGATCGAGTTGTGCGAACGCGTCGAGAATCTCCTTTGCCATCTCGAGACTCAAACAATCTTTGTCAAGCAAGACGACGACCTTCACGGTGTCCTTCAGAGAATCACGACGCGGCTCGATGCTCACGCTCCTGAGACATTCATAGTCTTCACGAACCGATCGGCTGTGCCGAAAGGGCAATCGATTCGGCAAGCATTGGCGAGTTCACGAGGAGATTACGAAGTCGAGGTTGAAGAATCCTCAACGAGATTTCTTATCATCCTCTCGAAAAGAGCATCTTCTCCTTGGCGGAGCTGAAAGAGCCAAGCTTCTCTGCTCGGCACGAGCGCGACGAAGGGCGTGCGGTGCTCGCATCTCAATCGTGCTGCCGCGATGCTGTCAACGGAGCCTCATCTTAGAGTAAATATTTAAATGAGCATCGTTCGGAATGGCCGATGGGCTTCCTGACTCGCATAGTCTCTTCTCCAGAATCCCTCGACCGGGATGCCATCGGACGGCTTGGTGACCTCCGCCGCGAGTGGGAAGCGTACGTCGCGACGGTCGCGGAGAAGGAGTCCATCGTCAAAGGCCAATGGTTCGACACCGAGCGGCTGCTCGAGCTCCTGCGCCTCGAGCTCGTCGACTTGGAGCATCTCGAGTACGACGACAAGCGGTTGCTGGACGATCTCGAGAGCGTCCAACATGACAAGCGCATCCTCCGAGTCCATCGGCTCCTGTACGCGTTCAGCGAAGCCGAACGACCGTACCATTACATCCTCGAGCTCTTCAGAAGCCTTCACGAGACCCTCAAGACCGAGTACCACTTGCTCAAGAAGCTCCACGCGGGAGATTCCGCTCGAGAGCGACTGGTCACGCATCTGAAGAACCAGATTGAGCTTGAACGCGCTCTCCTCAAGAAGATTCAATCGCACGGTGATAGCTGGACAGGTTTCGACGTCCTCGAGCGTTGGCTGGCGAGAGTGGCGAGAGGAGAGCATACGATGACGCTCCTCGGAGAACGGCAAGCGGTCTTCAAGCGGCGGATGCATGACCTCATGTTCGAGTACGCGCTGCCTGACTCAATCACGTACCGATGGATCGACCTCGTCATGAGTAGCCTTGAAGACAAGTTTCGGGAATACGAGGCTGAAGCGCTCTTCGGCGTCCTCCACGAAGAATCCGACATAGAATTCGTCAACCACGACCTCTTTTACCGTGCTGCTGAAGACGCTATCATGACGCTGCGACCCAAACAAGTCTCCGAGAGAATGATCGACGCCTTCGTCAGGGCCTTCAGGGTCTGGTACAACCAGACGAATCTGTCTCGTTAAGAAAGAACTCGCTCGTCCTCGTCGCTCTACCCGTAATAGCTCGGCTTCTCGTCTTTCAACCTCGCGCCTTGCGCGGTGCGGAAGTGGTCTTGCAGCTCCTTATACGCGTCTTCGATCTCCTTCGTCGTGCTCGGGCGGACTTTGCGCAACGACGCCTCGAAATACTTCATCTTGACGCTCTTCGCCTTGATGTCCTCGCGCAACGCGAGAATGGCGGCTTCGCGGCAGACCGCTTCGATGTCAGCGCCGACATACCCTTCCGTGCTCGCGACGAGTTCGTTCACGTCGACATCCTTCTCGAGCTTCATCCCTTTCAGGTGGATCTCGAAGATTTTCTTGCGCGACTTCTTATCCGGCACTGGCGCGAGGATGATGCGGTCGAACCTGCCCGGGCGCAACAACGCGGTGTCGATGATGTCCGGCCGGTTCGTCGCGGCCACGATGACGACGTCGTTCAAGTCCTGCAAGCCGTCCATCTCCGTGAGCATCTGGTTGACGACGCGCTCGGTCACGTGGCTGTCGCTCCCGTCGCTGCCGCCGCGCCGCGGCGCGATCGCGTCGATCTCGTCGAAGAAGATGATGGTGGGTGAGGTCTGCCGCGCCTTCTCGAAGATCTTGCGCACCGCCTTCTCGGACTCGCCGACCCACTTTGAAAGCATTTCCGGCCCTTTGACGAGGATGAAGTTCGCCTCGCTCTCGTTCGCCACCGCCTTCGCGAGCAACGTCTTGCCCGTGCCCGGAGGGCCGTAGAGGACGGCCTGGCCCTTGCGACCGAGGGCCCGCTTCCAGCGCTCCAGGTCGGCGACGTCCAGGCCGGTGTCGGAGGCCAGTTGCAGCAGCGGGTATTCGGGCTGCGGCTCGATCTCGTCCACGTCGAGGCCCAGGTACTTGCAACTGGCCTCCGACACCGGCCTGGACGTCGCCGACCTGGAGCGCTGGAAGCGGGCCCT
>DASH01000084.1 GCA_002503705.1 Candidatus Woesearchaeota archaeon UBA153
GGAAAAGTATCTCCGGAAAGCAGCAGCGTACGCCGGGCGTGGCCCGGCGCGTGCTGGCGCGGGAGAAAGCCAGAGTTCGGGTTCGGTACCGGACGAGACGACCCCGTTCCAAGACGAGAGAATCACGAGTGACGAGAACGACGCGAGGGACGAGGAAAACACGACGGACGACGACGAGAAACTCCGGGCCGCGCCAGCAGAGTTCCACGTTACGTGGACGAAGACTTGACGCCGTAGTGTTTCAGCACGTCGACGCCCGTCCACGGTTTCAGGTCATTCCGCGAGAAGCCGAGTTGACGCGCCGCGGCGACGACCGCGGATTCAGACGCGGATTCAATCTCTAAGAACGTAGGGACTCCCTTGAAAGTATCGAAGCAGTAGTGCGTCCTGCCGAGCGAGTACTCTCTCCGTCGTTTTCGGACGACGCGCGTGACGCGCAACCCGAGGCCTTCGAGGATCTTGCGCGCCTGGGCGAATGACTCGACGATCGTTTCGTGTTCGACCGCGCGCTTGACGTTCTTCCCCCCCGCTTTCTGTTTGAACGTGAACGTGACCCGCTCTTCGCCGTGGTCGATCTCGCGACGGAGGCGAAGCAGGCTCTTCGCGGCGCGGATACTCCGCCGTTCGTCGTCGAAGGCATAGGCTTCGTGCGCGCCGTCGAACGTGACCTTCGCGCCGAGCGCTTGCAGACGCCGCTCGACGGCCTTCACGTCCACCTCGAGGATTTTCGCTTCGATCTCCATGCCATCGGAATTTGAAGAACGAGTATTTAATGATTACGAGTTGAAGAACGGAGAGTTCAAAACGGCGCACTCGGAGGCGTAGCTAGTTTTGCATACGGTGCGACCTCTTCCTCACCCATCGCTTCTTGATAGAGTTCATAGAAATGCATAAGACGGTCGGGAGCAATCTTATATTTTGTTCCTAGTCGCATATAGTCGCAAATGGCTTCAGGAAGCTTCTTTCGCAGGGATACAGTTTTGTTATCCACAATCTCGGCGTAGAGGGCATTAATTTGTGTTTCGAGAAGAACGAATTCAACGCCATCGCGAAATGATTGATTCGGAGCTTTATCGCCCTGAAAATGAATACCTCCTATGAGATGCCGACGTCCGCCAACCATACCCCCTTCAATACCACCTCCTTTAAATGGATTTCGTTGAGAAGCGCCCATAACACCGATTAAGCAATCTCAGCAGCCATACGACGACTGATGGCATTGAATTTCCTGCCGGACTTGATATGCGATAGGAGCTCAGAAAGCTTTCTCTTCTTCGCGGGAGAAGTGACGCCTATCTCTCGCTCATAAATGACAAAATTACGATAACTGCAGACATTGAAGAAGCAACGAGTCTTTCCCTGATGTTCATACGTCCTGATAGGACACGAGACGATGCCAAATGATTGAAGAACTTGTTGCACATGTATGAGGAGTTGTTTATTGTCATTATGGAACCGCAGCGAACGGAAGAGGTCGACGCTCCCCTCATCATCGAAGAACGCTCGCACTAACGTTCGCTGGAATTCTGACGGCGAAGCGATAATCTCCGGCGTGATCGTCTTCATCTTTCCGACGGCGAAATCACCAAGGAGTTCCCGAAGCAGGAGTCCGCAGCCTGTCGGGTAGAAGAGTCCTATCTGTGCATGCTTGGGCACCTTAGCGAGCGTTATTCGACAAATCCACTTGGAACCATTCTCGTAATCCGGACGTTGAATCCAGACTCTCGGCTCTACGCCGAACACCCGACGCATCGCGGCAGAGAACTCCCGGATGAGCGCCACGTCAGAATTCGTAAAGAAGACTTGGCTGTAACGTCCATCAATCGAGCCGTCACCTAAAATGTGTCCTGCAATGAGGCCGAGATCGTCATTCAATTCAAGAGGAAAAGAGGGCTTGAAAGTACCGTCGTGCCGACCGGCACGCATCCAGCAGAAATGACGCTCAACATCATTCCAGGAATACTGAGAACGCGACAGGATTTTTGCGAGAGTTGCAACTTTCAATGCACGATTCTGCCGAAAGGCGAGCGAAAGCCCTGATGAACCGCCAACTGAAGAGTTATACATATAACCCGTCTTTTCGACAAACGCTTTCTCACGCCAAGGGCGCTCGCTCCGAGCGGCATCGCAAAGCAATATTCGGAAGAATTCCGGCTCGAGCTTGAGAGAAAAACCGCCAATCTTCGGGACGAGGTCTTGAAGAGAGAAATAAGAGCGCATAGCGTTGAGAGAACAAACCCATTAAAATATCTCACGGGCGGTTGACCAGTGGCAGTAATCACTCGGTCTTTTTCCGGTAGACGGTTTTATAATAATCACAATACGCAGTCACCGGACATTCCCAACAATGAGGCCCGACTGGCCGACAAGTATTCTGCCCGAAGGTGACGAGAAGCTGATTGAATTCCATCCAGTGCTTCTTCGGAAGTTTTCCACGGAGCACCATTTCGGTTTCATCGGGGTTCTTCGTCGAGATCCATCCCCATCTGTTCGGAATCCTATGGCAATGGGTGTCAATACACATCGCAGGCTTATGATACCCCTCGATAAGCACAAGGTTCGCAGTTTTTCTTCCGACACCCTTCATCGTCGTGAGCTCCTCGACATCGTCCGGAACTCTCCCGCCGTACTTCTCGAGGATGGTCCGCGTGACTTCTTTGATGGTCTTCGCCTTCGTCCGGTAGAAGCCCGCGGGGTAGATGAGTTCGACAATCTTCTTCTCGGAAAGCTTCAGAATCTTTTCCGGCGTGCGGGCGGCGGCGAATAACCGCTCTGCAGCTTTCGCCGTCACCTCGTCCTTCGTACGCAGGCTGATGAGCGTGCTGATGAGGACGTGATAGGCGCTGTGATGGTTGCGCGCGACGAGCGTGACCGCGGGGACCGCGTACTGCGCGTTGTGCGCGCGAATCCGTTTGAGAACGTCGTCGATGTTCTCATTCGAGACGACCATGGCGCGAGGAGAATCTGAGGATTTAAAAATCAGTAGTTCTTCCGGAGAAGCATGGGCTCGATCCTGAAGCGGTGGCTTGAAAGGTTTCTCGGCGAAGAGCAGTTCGACGAAGCGCGCATCCTGCCCGAAGTGATCGAGGACATCTGCATGGTCGCGCGAGGCAGCCACCCGATGGAGATGGTCGCGTTCTTGACGGGCGTCGTGAAGAAACAAAAAGGGAGAAAGGTCTTGACCATCGATGGCTTGTACGTGAAGTCGTACGCCGCGAGCAGCTATTCGACGAGCTTCACGACGCACGATCTGCCCTCGACGGGAGTGTACGGCACCGTCCACTCGCATCCTGGCGGGAGCAATCGACCGAGCCGCCAGGACAAGCGGTTGTTCAACAGTTACGGGTGGTTCCACCTCATCGTGTGCGCGCCGTACACGCGAGAGACGATCGCCGTGTACAACAAGTACGGCGACAAGATCGACTCCATAGACTACTGAAGAACAGACGGGACGGAGAATACTGAACGGGACGGAGCGTGCGCACGTGCGCTGAACCGGACCGCAAAAACAGCCTCAGCCCTTCGCGCCCTTCTTCGACCGGGAGGAGGCCCGCGGGTTCTGCTCGACGACCAGGTCCTCAGTCCGCACCGGCCGCTTGTTCAAGTACGTGTTCACGCCGCCCGCCCTGCTGAAGAACTTGAGGCTGTGCGAGAGCTTCGAGAGCCGGGCCAACCGCGTGAGCCGGACGATCTTCAGCGCGCGGAAGACGCCGTTGAACGGAATCGTCGCGACGACGTCCAGCCACGAGGTGCGGAGGAAGTGCGAGAACGACGTCGCGCGACGGTACAGGAGGATGAGGTCGGCGGCGAAGATGCCGACGACGAGCCAGTCGAACAACCGGATGACCTGCTCGAGCGCGGGGGAGAGCGTGAAGAAGACCTCGAGGAGGAGGAGGATGAAGGTGAGCGCGGTCGCGAGGAAGACGACGAAGTGCCACGCCTTCATCTTCGCGGAGAGCTCCCACTCGTCGATCCGCTCGGTGCGCAACGCCATGCTCTCGACGGTCGTGACGCGGTTGTCGTCGCTGCCGAACTCAAGGATGACTTTGAGGGCGACGACGAGCGCCATGCTCCCGACGAACGCGACCGAGTTCTGGAAGAAACGGTCGAGGAGGCCGATGATCGGCTGGCCCGCGAAGAGCTGGTTGAACGCGACGACGATGAGGAGGAACGCCGCGCCGCTGAGCAGGAAATGGTGCTCTTCATCCGCGGAGACGTTCAGGATGCCGGCGAAGATGCCGGCGAAGATGAGGACGACGGAGACGACGCCGCGCATCTCGGGGCTCACGGGGAACGCGCTGTCGAGGAGGGCGAGGATGGCGCCGATGATGAACAGGTACATGCCGATGCGAGAGTAGAGGTCCATGCCGTCGTCCGCGGAGACGAGAGTATTTAAATCTTTTTCACTCTCCGGCCGAGGGGAAACGAGCGCCAGACGACAATAAGCTTTATAAACCCCTCCCGGTTCTCGCGCCGTCATGGCGAAACTACGCAAGGGAGTCTCGTATCGTCGCGTCGAGCGGCCGTACACGCGCAAGTCGAAGTACCGCGCGAAGAACTACGTCCGCGCGAACCCGCACAACCTCGTCGTCAAGTACGACATGGGCGACACGAAACGAGAGTTCCCCGTCAGGATACTGCTCGTCTCCCGCGAGAGCATCCAGTTGCGCCACAACGCGCTCGAGGCGGCTCGGAAGACGTGCAACCGCGCGCTCGAGTCGAAGCTCGGCAAGAGCGGCTACCGTTTCAAGCTGCGCGTCTTCCCGCACCACGTGTTGCGCGAGAACCCGCTCGCGAGCGGCGCGGGCGCGGACCGTATGAGCACGGGGATGGCGTTCTCGTTCGGCAAGCCGATCGGCATCGCCGCGCAAGTACGCCAAGGACACCCGATCATCGAGATCGGCGTGGAGAAGAAGGACGTGCCGACGGCGAGAATCGCGGCGCAACGCGCGAACTTCAAGTTCCCGTGCACGACGCGCATCGTCGTCGAGCAGAACCCGCACGCGGACCGCGCGTGAGGACGAGAATTTTTTTGTCTGAGACGTTCTTGGTTGTTCAGCGCGAGCTCTTCCGGCCGAGGAACTCGTCGTCGAAAAGCGCGCAGAGACGCTCGCGAACCTCTTCGGACGAAATGCAGATGTCGTGTCGCGTTCGGAATGCGGCGAGTACCGCGCCGTCGAGGACGTCGGACTTGCTCGCGTAGACGATGACGCTCTTGCCGTGCTCGCGCACGTGCCGTTCCAAGAGCTCTTGGTCGCGCAGCGGGTACTCCTCCGTCAGGTCGTACACGTAGACGATCACGTGCGCCGCGTACCGCATCGCGAGCTCCGCTTGCCGCTCGACAGGGTTCATCTTCTCGAGGCGGTCGAGCGTTCCGGGAGTGTCGATGACCTGGATCTTGTTGTGGCGGTACGTGAAGGAGCCGACGTTCAACGTCTTCGTCGTGAACGCGTAACTGTTCACTTCCGGCTTCGCCGACGTCAGCTTCCGGAGCAGCGTGGATTTGCCGACGTTGGGGAACCCCGCGATTGCGACGGTGAAAAGGTCGGCCTGCAAGGCAGGGTATGTACGCAGGACTTTCCGCGCCTTCTCAAGCTGTTCGAAGTCTTTCGCGGAGCGCTTGAGCATCGAGATGATTCGGCCGAGCGCTTGACGTTTCAGCGCGAGCAGTTCCGGGAACGAGTTGCATGCCGAGTACCGTTTGCCGTACTCGTTCGCGAGCCGCTTCGCCGCCGCCGCGTTCCCGGCGACGCGGCCAAGGCTCTTCTTGAGCGCTTCAGCGTCGAGGGTGACGCTCGCGAGGCGCGTGTAGAATTCGGGGAGCGAGTCGAAGCTCGGGAACGAGCTCGTGATGTTGTCGACGCGGCGGTCGATGACGGCGATGAGGCCGCGCAAGTGCTCTTTCTGGACGCCTTGCTGCCGGACGAGGCTGTCCGTCTTGCGCGTCTTCCGGCTCGCGGCCGCCGCCTTCTCCCCCGCGGCCTTGAGCGCGTCGTTCACGATGGACGTGGCGCTCGGCACCGGCGGGAGGTCTTGGAAGTTCATAGCGTGAAGAGGGAGCGACTCGTTAATAAAGGTTGACCTCTCTGAGGGGCGAAGAACGAGGAACAAAGAGTCGCGTTCACGTGACGATGAAGAGGGCCGCGGGCCGTTTCGCAGCCACCCGCATCGTGCGGAAGTCATAATATCTGAGTTCGGTAACCGCGTACGGCGTGTCAGGCCCGGGACGGTCGACGAGATCTTTGATGGTCACGTAACCGTTCGTCGAGAGGCTGACATCGTGGAGCTTCTCGGAACCGCGCAACGAGTAGACGATCTCGACGTCGGCTCTTCGCGCCGCGCGCTCGACGAGCTCGACGAGAACGCTCGAGTTACGGTACGAGTCGCCGATGAGGGCGGCGAGAGAACCGCGCGCGTTGCACTTGAGCCATTGGGAGTACTGTTCCCAGAACCGCGTGTCGTCGCGGAGCCGGTTGCTGAGGTTGCTGAACGTGAGGACTGCGCGAACCCCTTCGGGGGCGGCGGCGCGGAACGTGGCGAGGACGAGGGAATTGTCGACGAGCGTCGTCTGGACTTCCGCATAGTAGAAGGGGAGGAGCGCCTGATAATCGTCTTCCGTCACGGTGACGATCGCGTCGTTCGCGATAAACGGGGGACTCATTGGACTCGTCGCGAATCAGTAGAGAGTATTTAAAACTACGGGTCGGCCAACCCGGCCGCGTTGAAAGTCTCGCTCCGCCGCGACCCTGCGGCGGCCACCGCTTTTTCGTCAGGCTGCGCAATCCGCTTGGCGCAAGCCGGCAGGACACGAGTGTCGAAAGGCCACCAAGGCAGGGTCGCACGACTTTTTCAACGCGGCCGACCAACCCATCACCTTTATAAATAGTTCGTGGTTCTTCCTCGAGAAGAAGCTGAGCCGCCCGGAAAGGGCAGGTCCGCGTCCGTGGGACGGACTGTAGGCTCGGGAGGCACGGAAGATGGCAGCGATCAAACTGAATGTCGGCGACCCGAAGAGCAAGAAGACGTTCCAGCTCGAGCTGGACGAGCAGAATTCTCACCGTTTGCACGGCGTCCAACTCGGGAAGACGTTCAAGGGCGAGCTCGTCGACAAGCCAGGGTACGAGTTCCTCGTCACCGGCGGGAGCGACAGCGCGGGATTCCCGATGCGGAACGACGTTGACGGAAGCGTCCGGAAGAAAGTCCTGATCACGAAAGGCACGGGGAACCGCGCGACGAGGAAAGGGATGCGTTTACGACGGACTGTCGCCGGCAACACGATCGGCGCGAACACCGTCCAGTTGAACGTGAAGGTCGAGAAGTACGGTCCCAAGCCGTTGCGTGAAGAGGCGGAAAAGACCGAAGAGAAGAAGGAAGAGTGAGGTCTTCTCGTTAAACGTTTTCAGAACGTTCTTTCTCTCCGAGAATACGAGGAGTTCTTCAGCGCTTCTTCGCGCGACGCGTCGCGAACGGTTTTTTCACGTCGTCCCAGAGACCGAGGACGATGTCGAGGACTCCCGGCTCATAGCCCTTCCGAGCGTGCTTGACGATCTGCGTGAACGTGATGAGGCTGAGAAGCCAGAAGGGGAAGGCGCTCCAGAACGGCCGCGGCACGCCAATCCAGAGGTAGAGGAGGTAATAGGTCGTCGCGGCGACCGTGTTCGGGATGAAGTTCCCCCACACGTGCTTCCAGAACGTCGTCGAGGCTTTGCGCGTCAAGTGCTCGCCGATCTTCGGGAAGAAGAGGTTGTACGCGACGCTCAAGACGAACCGGATTGCGGCGGCGTGCCACGCGACATACCCGGTGCCCCACCAGTTGATGAAGAGGACGATGAAGGAGGAGCACGCGCCCGCGATGCCGATCTCAACGTTGAAGAACCGCGACTCGAACTGGAGGAGTCGCCGCTTCGAGAGCAACGCCATGACGTGAGAGCGAGAAGGGCAGTATTTAAAATGGACGGGTTTTGGTGCTGAAGATCGTCGACGGGAGAATCTTTATTAACCCTTCCGTCCTCGAGAAGCGCATGGAGGTCAAACGGCTCATCGCGAGCAAGCTCGTCAAGGAGGTCGGCGTGAAGAGCGTCGACGAGTACCTCTCACTGCTCGAGGTCCCGCCGGACGAGAAGCTCGGAGACTATGCGTTGCCGTGCTTCACGTTCGCGAAAGAGCTGCAGCGGAACCCTGTCGAAGCGGCGAAAGAGATCGCCGCGAAAGTCTTCACGAGCGACGTGGTCGAGAGGGCCGTCGCGACGGGGCCGTACGTCAACCTGTTCTTGAGCCGCGCCGTCATCGGCAAGAGCGTCGTCGGCGACGTCCTCGCCCAGAAGGCGTCATACGGCGCTGGCGCTCCGAAGGGCGAGCGCGTCATGATCGAGTACAGCCAGCCGAACACGCACAAGGCGTTCCACGCGGGGCACTTGCGCGGCACGTCCATCGGCGAGGCGTTGGCGCGCATCCTCAAGCACGCCGGCTTCGAGGTCGTGCAGGCGAACTACAGCGGGGACACGGGCATGCATGTGGCGAAGTGGCTGTGGTGTTACTTGAAATACCACGCGAAAGAGCGAGCGCCGAAGACGCTGAAGGGGAAGTGGCTCGCCGCCATCTACGTCGACGCGGTCTCCCGGCTGGAAGAGAACCCCTCCCTGCAAGCAGAGGTCGACGAGATCAACCGGAAGCTCGACGAGGGCAAGGACGAGGCGCTCTTGAAAGCGTGGAACGAGTCCCGCCAGTGGAGCATCGACGACCTGAACGCGATCTACAAGGACTTGGACGCGCATTTCGACGTGTGGTGGTTCGAACGCGAGGTCGAACAGCGCGGCAAGGAGCTCGCCCGGCAACTCGTCGAGCAGTCGCTCGCGAAGGTGGATGACGGCGCGACGATCATCGACTTGCAGGAGTACAAGCTCGGCGTGTGGGTCTTGCTGCGCAAGGACGGCACGGTCCTGTACAGCGCGAAGGACCTCGCGCTCGCCGAGAAGAAGTTCACCGAATTCAAGATCGACCGTTCCGTCTACGTCGTCGGGAAGGCGCAGGCGTTGCACTTGCAGCAGCTCTTCAAGACGCTCGAGCTGCTGCGGTTCCCGCAGGCGAAGAAGTGCTACCATTACCCCTACGAGGAGGTCCGGCTTCCCGACGGGAAGATGTCCTCGCGCACGGGGAAGAACTTGCTGTATCAAGACGTGAAATCCGAGGTGTACGCGTACGCCGAGCAAGAGGTCCGGAAACGCCACGAAGACTGGGCAAAGCCGCAAATCTCGAAGGTCGTGAAGAGCGTCGCCGCGTGCGCGATGAAGTTCGAGATGCTCGCCCGGGACCGGAACAAGCCGATCGTCTTCCAAGTCGAGAAAGTGTGCGATTTCGAAGGCGATACGGGACCGTACGTGCAGTACACGCTGGCGCGCGCGAACTCCATCCTGGAGAAGCTCGAGAGAAAACCGGGGATGCGCGGGACTGATTTCAACAAGCTGTCGAGCGATGAGGAGTACCGCGTCGTCAAGCAGCTGCTCCGCTTCCCGGAAGTGGTCGGCGAGGCGGCGCGGTCGTACGCGCCGGAGAGCGTGGCGACGTACGCCCTCGAGCTGTCGAAAGCATTCAACTCGTTCTACCACGCGAAGAAAGTGATCGGCGAGGAGGAGCGGGTGCGGCAGACGCGCGCAGCGCTCGTCTTCGCGACGGCGATCGTGCTGGAACGAACGCTCACGCTGCTCGGGTTGCCGGCATTGAAGAAGATGTGAAAGAGCTACTTCTTTCTCTTCGAGGATTTCGACTTTAAAGAAGCCTTCTTCACGGTTTTCTTCTTCAAGGCTTCCGTTGCCTTCGCGTCACGCTTCGCCTCGGCCGCGTCACGCTTCGCTTCCTTCCGCTTCGCCTCGTCCTTCTTCCGAGTGTCTTCCTTGAGGCGTTTCACGTCCTCCTCGTCGCGATACTTGCGGAGCTTGTCCAAGCAGGTCGGACAGTAGGAGGTGCTCGTCTTGCCCGTCGAGCGAGCGCCGCAGTTGCGGCACTTAGAGATGACCTTGTACCCGGAGATTTTCTGAAAGTTCTGGACCAACGCGTTTCACCGAGGAGAGAGAATCAGCCTCGCCTTATAAGTGTTGTTTATTCCTGCACTGTGAACCGGAAGAACCACGGTTTTTCGACGGAAAACATAAAAGGAGAACCTTGGTCCTCGCGAGGCATGCATCTCGAGAAGCGCAAAGCGAGGATTCCGCCCAAAGTCTACTCGCTGCTCGAACGCCGCGGCTTCACGACCCTGCGGCCGTGCCAGGTGAAGGCGATCGACGCGGGACTGTTCGAAGACGAGAACATGCTCGTCTGCACGCCGACCGCGTCGGGCAAGACGCTCGTCGGCGAGCTCGCGGCCTTGAACGCGATCCTGCACGACAAGGGGAAGGCGGTGTACGTCGTCCCTCTTCGCGCGTTAGCGTCAGAGAAGCACAAGCAGTTCACCAAGGACTACCCGAACCTGAAAATCGCGCTGACCTCGGGTGACGTCGACAGCGCAGACTCGTACTTGGCGGCGTATGACCTCATCATCACGACGTCGGAGAAGCTCGACTCGCTCATCCGGCACAAGACGCCCTGGCTCTCCTCGGTGAAAACGGCGGTGTTCGACGAGATCCACCTGTTGAACGACGCGCACCGCGGGCCGACGCTCGAAGTGTTGATGACGGTGTTGCGGAAGGCGTTACCGGGACTGCAGGTCATCGGGCTCTCGGCAACTATCGGGAATCCTGAAGAGTTGGCTTCGTGGCTGGAGGCAAAACTCGTTCTTGACTCGTGGCGCCCGGTTCGATTGGACAAAGGAGTCTATCGGGACGGCGAAATAGTCTTTCCGGAACGGAAATAGAGATTAAGAAGAAGAACGTCATTCTGCAGTACGGACTCTCGTGACGAAGAAAAATTTATAAAGAAAGACGCATTACGAATGCAGTACTATGGTAATGGATACTGTCCAGGTGCGGCTGACGCGAGGTCTCGTCAAGGAGGCGAACGCCCTCGTCGCGGAAGGACGCTACGCGAACCGTTCTGAAGTGGTGCGGGACGCGCTCCGGCAGTTCCTCTGGACGCGAGAGATCGCGAAGCTCCGCGGCATCGCGAAGCTCTCACGGGGGAAGACGAGCGTCGGCCTCGTCCGTGAGCTACGAAGGAAGATGTCGCCGAAGACCCCGCTCAAAGTGTTGAATCGGGAGTGAACGCTTCCGGCGGGCCGGCAGCGCACCCTTCTTCGTTCGCGACGAGCAAGAGTGCTTTATCTCGCGTGATGAGGACTGCGCTGAGGCGTTTCGCGAGGGAGAGGTGCAACGCGTCGCCATAGCTGATCTCCGGGTGACGATACTGGAGCCACATCGCGCGCTCAGTATCCGTCCGCGTCACCCGCACGTTTGTCGTCTGCGAGAAGAACGCGAGGAGTGGTGAGAAACGCTCCGGAGGAAGGAGTGATTCGAGCTCGTTCAAGACGACGCCGGAAGAGAGTATGTCTTCCGATGGAATCTTCGCGAAGAACCGCTCCGCGAGCAGGCCAAGCTTCCGGCCGGCGCGGTCCTTCTCGTCGTAGATGACGTTCAGGTAGACGCACGTGTCGACGTAATACTTCATGCGAGAGCGCGAAGATGACGGAATTCATAAGTCCGCGCCGGAAAAAAACGGAGGATTCACGGGTACAGTCGGAGCCGTTTAAGAAGAAGCGCGGTCAAAGACGAAAAGAAAAAGACTGGAAAGGGTTTATCCCCCCTTCTGTAACCTTCAGTCTTTCGACCAGGCGAGGAGGCCCCACATGACGAGGCCCCAGATGCCGCCGACGAACGGAATGAGCTGGAGGAGCGCCCACCAGCCCGGTCGCTTGCGCGCCTCGCAGATCTTCCACTGCCAGATGAACGCGAAGACGGCGAACGCGAGGGCGAAGAAGATGCCGAGGAGCGGGATGAGCGCGCCGATGAGCAGGAGGACGGGCCACCAGTGCATCTTCGCGAGGCGCGCCATCAGGACGAGGTTCGCGATGGGAATCCACGCGAGCCACGGCGCCGGGTCCTTCAACCGTTTCGCCACCGCCATCAAGGCGAGGGACGTGTAGAGGTAGAGCGCGAGGATGAAGAGGAGAACGAGGACGATGAAGAGCACTCCGAGCGCGAACATGCTCGCGAGTGCGCCCCCGCCGATGAAGAGTGTCGGGTCGAATTCTGCCATGAAGATACCACCTCTCGCGGTTCACGTGAAAGAGCGTTAAAAAAAGAGTGGGAAGATACAAAAAAAGTTTTGTGCGGCCACGTCTTAGAACGTGAACTTCTCGCCGAGCTTGCCAATCACGGGGACGGGCTTCATCTTGCCGGTGAGGGCGTAGACGAGGCCGAAGACCCACAGGACGAGGAAGCAGAGCCAGATGATGATCGAGAGGATCGTCATGAGGCCGCCGACGACCAGGCCGATTCCCGGGACGAACATCAACGCGAACATGAGCGCGCCCAGGATGGCGAAGATGATGCTCAACGCGATGCTGAGGATTAAGAGGACGAGCCCTTGCTTGCAGTGGTAGTTCGCGAACTTGTTCTTGCGCATCTTGTCGTCGACGAAATACCAGATGATGCCGACCAAGATGTAACTGAGCGCGGCGCAGACTTTGCCGTTTTCAACGTCATTCGACATAACAATACACCCCCTGACTAACTAACAACAAGAAAGAAGAAACGGGTTTATAAAGGTTGCGGGGATTTTCGAAGATACAACAACGAGTTCCGACCGATACTCAATCGAATAACTATTAGTCGCAGGAGCAACTTTTCGAAGCGGTCAACGAGCAAGACTTACAACTACTACCCGCGGTTGGTGTACAACCAGCCAACAAACCATCTTCATAAACGCCCATACATCCGCCGTACGCGGCCTTGCTCGCTGCAAAACCCCCGCCGTTAATCGCTTCTCCGCCGACGTTTTGGTCGGAGCACCCGCCGAGGACGATCGCGGTCAGGCCGGTGAGGGCGACGAGCGCGACGAGCGCGACCACTGTGACGTTCACGTTCTTCTGGCCGGCGCCAGCATTCCGTTTCTCAACCATGGTTTGATTCACCTCGTTTGAAGCGTGTTTTGAGCGTGACGAACCTTCACTTCTTCGAGCAGACGCACGTCCCGATCCGGACGTTGTTCGGCCCAGTCTCCCAATCAGTGCACTCGCAACCCGTCATGCACGGTTGCTTCTCCGTACACCACGACCCTTCGACGCGGCCAGCGTCGCTCGTCGCCAACCCGCCGACGTTCTCTGACGACCCGGCGGAGAGGCCGAGTCCGGGAAAGTAGATCTTGCCGTCCACGGTCGAGGAGGCGACGATCCCGGTGATCGCGACGAACGCCACTAAAGCGATGACGGTGAGGTGCAGGTTGCTCACCCCGGATTTCTTCTCTTCAACATCAGCCATGAGAGTTCACCTCGTTGCGTGCTCACGAGCGGGACGGCGGGCTCGGCGGCGGCGGGACGACGATGACGTCGCCCGTGAACAAGCCGTCATCTTCGGCCGAGGGCGCGTCGATGCTCGCGGGCGCTTGGATCGCGGGTTGGGAGAGCGCGCTCGGCGCGGCGACGCTTCCCGGCGTGTTCAGCACGATTGCGATGACGCCGACGAGGGCGACGATCGCGACGAGCGCGACTACTGTAACGTTCAAGTCATCGAGACCGAATCTTTTCATCTTCTCAGCCATTACCTCGTCACCTCTCAGACCGGGTTCTCCGAATTGTACACGAAGGATGTGTAGAGCGTCAAGTCGCTCGCGCAGACGAAACCATCCCCGTCCACGTCGCAGACGTGGTCGGCGTCGCAGGACGCCTTGCCGAGGAGGAGGTCGCGCAGGTAGTGCGGGTCGTCGCGCGTCAAGCGGCGGTCGCCGTCGTAATCGTACAGTCTGACGATGAGGAGGTTGAACGCTTGCGCGTCGGCGTCGTCGATGACCCCGTCAGCGTTCAAGTCGCAACGGCCCGCGTTGCAGTCCACTTTGCCGGAGAGGACGTCGGCGTAATCGTAATAGTCGAGGAGGCCGTCCTTATTGAAGTCGAAGAGTGCCGCGTCGAACTGGAGGCCGACCGCGACGCAGCCGTCGCGATACTCGACCGCTTTGCCGGCGGCGTTCGCCGCGCCGTTCTTGTCGAGCGGCAAGTCGGGGAGCGAGAGTCCGGTCGCGCCGGGCGCGAGGTTGATGACGAGGGTGACGACGGCGATGACGGCGACGATGGCGGTCACGCCGACAGAAGCGGCATCGTAGGGGGCGTCGTGGGGGTTCATGCGTCATCACTCCGGAAAAGGTTTGGTGAAAAGGGTTTCGAGTGCCCGGCGCCCTTCAGCGCGCGAGCGTTTCTTTCGAGCGTCGTCGGTGATTCCTTGATGGGGGGAATCGACAGCCACGTATGGATTTACACACACTATTAGTATACTCATTAGTATACTAGTTTATAAATATTTCGGTCCGGGCGGCTCTTCGGCAAATCGCTTTCGCGTGGTCGCCAGCCGCTCGTCGCATCGGGCGTTCTTCCCCTTCTTCCGCGCCATGCTCGTGCGGAGCACTCGCGGGTCGCTCCGAGGCGTCGCGACCACCCCGGGGGGGCCAACCCCCGTCGCTCACCGCAACCTCACGTCAAAAGCGACTCGCCTGACGCTGGCGACCATCCATTTGCCTAAGAGCCGGTCCGGGCGGCCGCGACCTCAGAACGACGCCTCAGAAACCTACCCTGCCGCCAGGTAGACTTGGCCGAGGAGGAGCGAATTGCCCACGACGTACGTCTCGACGATCGCGCCGATCACGAAGACGAAAATCGCGAGGAGGAACAAGTAGTAATTGTAATGGAAGACCTCCCGGTGGTCGCCGTCGTCGAAGACGAACCCTAAGAAATGGAGGAGGAGGAGGATGATCGCCACGTCGAAGAGACGGGCGACGAGCGGTATGAACGTGAAGACGAGACCGTACACGTACCGGACGATGAGGAAGAGGACGATGGAGACGAGGAACCAGTAGACGAACTTGGAGACCGCCCCCTCCTTGGAGATGACGTTCTCGCTGATCACGCCGCCGGAGATGGCCGCGAGAATGTACGCTCCGCCTTCGAGGAGGACATGCGGGAACGTGACGATGAGAATGATCGCGAGGTTCGTCACCGCGCCGTACGCGCCGCCGTTGATCGCCGCCTCGATGGCGCGGAAGCCGAAAACAGAGCCCCAGTAGCTCGCGTTCCAAGTGACGAAGAAGAGCGCGCCGTCGCCGCCGATCAACGCGAGGAGGAAGCACGCGAGGAGCACCCACCAGTTGTTCAAGAGGATGTGGAGGAAGATGCCGCTGGAGAAGGTGGCGCCGCCGCGCAACGCTTCGGAGGCGAGCTGTTCCCGGAAGATCGTGACGACGGGGTAGCCGAAGTAGGAGAGGAGGAACGTGTACAAGGTGAACGCGGTATAGATGCCGAGGAAGAGGACTGCGTAGATCCGGACCGCTTGCTTGTTGTTGGCCCAGAAACGCTTCAGGTTGAACTCCGGCTCTTGCATCTCCGAATCCCGCCCTTTCTCGAAGAGCTTCTTGATGTACGGGATGAGGAGGAGGCTCGTGAAGACGACGCTGACGATGCCGGAGTTCGCGCCGAAGAGGAGCCGCGCGACGACGATGGCGACGAGACTGTAGAGGAAGGCGAGGAGGAAGGCGTAGCGGTGCTTCCGTTCCAGCCAGTCGTCCGGGAAGAGGTGCTCTAAGACCATCGAAGAGTTCCCGGACAGCGTCCTTTTTAAAGCTTTATGAGTACTTCAGAAGAAAAAACGGTTTACTCTCCGTCGAGCGTTCCTAGACGCAGACGAAGACGTTCTCGAGGATCTTGCCGCCTTGCTTGACGTAGATCGGGCCGTCGCAGTTGCCGCTCGCGCATTGGCTGTCGCTCGAGCATCGCTCACCGAACTCCCTCAACGAGTTGATGGATCCCGGAGTCTGCTCTTGAGCGTTGACCGAGCCCCACGCCCACGCGTTGCCGTTCGGGATGTTCTTCAAGTTGAGGAACATCGCGGTGACGCCGACGATAGCGACGAGCGCTACGAGGGCGATGACGACGTGCGCCAAGTTCGCGAAGTCTGTCTTCTCTTTCGCCATAGCTGTTCATCTCCCGTTGTCGCAACGAAAATGTTAATATACTTTTTAGTATACTAATATATAAATGTTGCGTTTTCTGTTTTTGGCGGCAAAACGACTGAGAAGACAACCGATACGACAACCGTTCACTTGAGGAACCGCGCCAACGGCCGGAACGCGAAGAGCAACGCCGGGATGAGGTAGAAGTACCACTCCAGCGACGCCAACACCGGCCACAACGCGACGAGGAAGAGCGTGAAGAAGAGGACGCTCCACTTCGTCAACGCGATGTCCCAAAAGTCGAGACGCTTCACTTTCCGATTGCCCCACTGCACGAGACCCATAACGGCCACCTCCACTGAGACTTCCTGAGGACAAAGCGTATATAAAATGTTCGAGAAAAAGCTGGCGCGACAAGAAGTCATAGTTAAAGTCGGACGTTACTGAAACGAAGCCATTCCTGGACGAGAAAATCACGACGTACTTTGACGAGGAAATCCGGGCCGCGCCAGCACGAGACGGGCATTGCCCGACTCGCACTTGAGAGCACAGATTAAGGGAAGAAAAGACGGGCCTGGGAGGTATCCTCGGGCACAACCCTCGGGACCTCCCAGGTCCCTCTGCTTCGCGACGGGCCTGGGAGGATTCGAACCCCCGACCTTCCGGTCCGAAGCCAGATGCGCTATCCAAACTACGCCACAGGCCCGTGTGAGCGTCTGAGAATCTCGGGGACTTTTAAAAGTAGTGGTAGAACGGGCTCTGTGGCAAATGGACGGTCACCAGCGTCAGGCGAGCCTCTCGCAGCATTCACGACGATGAGCGACGGGGGACTGGCCCCCTACGGGGTGTCGCGACAGAAGCTGCGAACAAAGCGATGAGGCGAGCGGCTGGTGACCGCGCGACAGCGATTTGCCACAGAGCCGGTTTGAGAGGCCGCGTTGAAAGAGTCGTGCGACACAGTTTCAGAACGAAGAGAGAGTCACGACTGACGAAGACGATAACGAGAAAGATGGCGAAGACGATGACGATAGCGAAGACGATGACGATGGTGAAGACGATGACGAGGATGATAAAGAAGATGATGACGAGGAACTCGTGACGAACGAGTGATTCCAGGCCGCGCCAGCACTGACGGGCGAAGCCCGACGACAACCCGGCAAACCGTCACTTGTTCACGTTGAAGATGCTCGACAAGTCAATCCCGTGCTTCTTCCCCAAATCCTCTTTCACGGGGCGTTCCGGTCCGGGATTGACGACGCTCGGCTCTGACGAAACGTCGACGACCTCCAAAGGCGCCGAACCATCAGGCGACGATGGAACGTCAGACTCTGCTTGACGGACGACCTCTGCCAACGGCTCATCGACGATCTCCGGCGCGTCGTGCGCGGCTTCAGGCTCGACCGGCGCGACCGTCACGGACTGGCTCGCGTCCCCAGAGACGTCCTCATCGCCAGGCTCGTCATCATGGGACTCTTCCGCATCTTCAATGACGACGTAGTCCGCATCGTCGAGCAACGACGCGGCGGACTCCTGAGAATCAGCCCCGTGAAACGCAGACTCCCGCTCATCAGGAAGAGGAATCATCACATACCCCTCAGAAGGCGAAGAAGAGTCCACCGGCGGAGGGGGCGCCGCTCCGCGCTCGAAGACTGATTCCGCCACCCTCTCCGGCGCGGGCTCGACTTCAGGAACGTCCGCGTCCCCAGCACCCCGCGCAACCTCTTCCTCCTCAGCGTCGAGAGCGTCCGGGACTGTAAGCGTCACGTACTCCTCGGCATTCTCCGAGACCGGCGAGACCTCGCGTTCAGAACCGCGTTCAGCGACTCGCGATTCCCGTTCCGCCGCCGCGACCGCTTCGGCCACCGTCATCTCCGGTTTGAGCTCGACGTACTCGTCCTTGGACGGCGGAGGAATATAGACTCCTTTCGGCGCGCGATTGTCAGCGCTGCGCGGCGTCTCGTACTCGGCGCGCACCTCGACCTTGACGCCTTCCACGGCGCGGCGTTTCATCGCGTCGATGTTCTCGGCGAGATACTTGTTCTCCGGCGTTCCCGACGCGGCGCTGGAGCGCACCGACGGCGGCGCGGGGCGTTCGATCGACAGCGCAGGCTCTCGCTCGCTGACGACGCCAGGCCTCGTCAAAGGAACGTCGCGCGGCCGCGACTGCGCAGGCGCTGTTGAAGCGTGCGTCAAATTTCCCCGGCGCTCCTCATACTGGCGTTGCACCTTGTGCTCGGTGTCCACCATCGTCTCGGCGAGGGAGCGCGCGCTCGCCATCGTCATCGCCAAGCCGCGCTTGAAGAGGTTCTCGGCGAGGACGGCGATACGACCGTCACGACCGGCAAGGCCTGAAGCGCGCTTGTTCATCTCGTTCAAGTCAACCATCATGTACCACCTGTGCAGAGCGTCAAAAGGGTGCTCGTACGTCCTCCCGAGGAGAAGGAGTATTTATACTTTACCCTCTGAAGGGCCGCGATGAAAAAAAGTCGTGCGGCTCCGCCGCGACAACACGGACCAAGCCGCGCTCGACGTCACTCCTTCCAGATTTCCAAGTCAGGACGCGGCCGCTTCCTCTCGCCCTTTCCGCCTTTCTCTTTACCGCGTTTCTCCTCGCCGGCAAAATCGCGCTGGCCCACGATGGCGACGCTGACCGCTAGGAGGAGGACGTAAAGGAGGAACGGGATCCAGACGATGCTCGTGAACGGCAGGACCAGCATCTCGACGAGCAGCATGACCGCGCTCGCGAAGAGGGAGAGCTTGAGGGCGATGCCGAACGGGAGGATGGTGCGCCAGAAGCGCGGAACGAGCCACGCGAGCAGACCGAAGACGAAGACGATGAAGAGATACTTGAGGAGGAGGACGACGCCGAGCCAGAACGCCATGCTCGGCGCGAGGAAGAGGAACGCGGCGGCGATCGCGCCGCTCGACATGCCGGTGACGTCTCGGAGCGAGTCCCACGGTTGCCGCGCGTGGCCGAAGAAGTACCATTGCTTCCACTCGACGCCGGCGCTGGTGAACAGGACTTTCTCGTCGCGCAGGCTCGCGTTCGCGGACAAGTCCACGCCGACTTTCGGGCTGTCGACGAGGACGAAGGGCGCGCTCGCGGTGACGTTCCCGTCGAGCTGGAACGACTCGAACGAGCTGATCGCGGATTGGAGCTTCGACACGTCGAGGAACGCGGCGGGGATGAAGAGGAGGAGCATGACGGTGAAGAGGAGGAGGAAGACGAAGAAGAACTGCTTCACCGCGTCCCAGAGCGAGAGTTTCGCCGCAAGGTCGCCGTGCGCGTCAGGGTTGAACGACTTGAGGAAGATGAGGAGTCGTTCCTTGAATTTCATAGAGCGCGCAGTACAGAAACGAGTATATAAGGTTGACGGTCACGCTGGCCGCGATGAAAGTCTCGCTCCGCGGCGACCCTGCGGCGGCCACCACATCCTCGTCAGGCCGCGCAATCTGCTTGGCGCAAGCCGGTAGGACACCAGTGTCGAGAGGCCGCCAAGGCAGGGTCGCACGACTTTTTCATCGCGGCCGGTCGCGCTCAACCGCGCCGCTTGCCGAGCGGACGGCCGAGCATGTCAGCGACCAGGTAAGACGAACGCAAGTTTTCCTTGGCAGCGTCCGAGAGGAGGTTCCACGACGGGATGACGACGTCGCCGCTCGTCAGCGTGTTCGTGTACGCGAGAACATCCTCGTGGTACGACTCGTTCGGGCCGTACAGCGTCACGCCTTGCCGGGTGCGCACGGTCAGTTTTGAAGCGCTGAGCACGGAGCGAATGACGGTGAGCGCGGCGAGGACGCTTTCGAGGCCGAACGTCTTCGCGTGAACGTCCTCAAGCTCGGAGAACGAGACGGGAAGGTTGGAAAGGAGGAGTTGCGGGTTCGGCGCGTACCCTTGACGGAGAACCGCGCCAGTCATCGTCCAGACGAGCCCTTGCTGACGGTCCTTGTCCGAGAGCTCGAGGGAAGAGCGAGCGTTCCGCGGGGCGTCGCCGTTCCAGGAGAGGTACGCGTCGAGATAGACGTGACGTTGGTTGATGGCCGCTCCTGTCGCGACGAGCTCGAAGAGGGACGGGATGCGCGTCTCCATGATCTTGCCGAGCGGGTTCTTGAGCGAGTCGTAGGGGACGCGCACGATGCTCGACGGGTCCGCGAGTTGCGAGCTCATGCGAGGGGGGAGTGAAAGGCCGCTCTTAAACTTTTCGTTACTTTTGAATGAGAACTAACGAAGGGGGAAAGATGAGAACTGAAGAAGAAAGAAGAAGAAGAATAAGAACTAAAGAAGAAAGAAGAATAAGAACTGAAGAAGAAAGAAGACGCCCAATGTTCACGAACAGAAGTAGATCGTGTCGTGCTGGTCGTCGTCGAGGACCTTCTCGACAGAGAAGTGCCTCTTGATGAGCATATCGATTTCGTTGAACGCGGCGCTCTTCTTCAACACGGTGAAGATGAATCTCTTCTTCCCGACGCGTTTCATCTCTTTCAAGCCGTCTTCGATGCCGGTGAAATTATGGATCGCGGTGATGGACACGACGACATCAAACTCGCGGTCCTCGAACATCGACAGGTCTTCCGCGCGCACGTTGAAGATCTTCGCCTGCACGAGCGGGGGCGCCCGCATAATCATCGCGTGGCTCGGCTCCGCGCCGACGGCCTCCTTGACGGGCCAGAGGGCGAGCGTGAAACCAGTACCGCACCCGACGTCGAGGAGTTTCTCCTCTCCCTGAAAATCGAAATTCGCGAGAATCAATTTCATCTTACGAAGCTGCTCTTCCTTATGCAACCGGTCGTACGACGCGGCGCTCTCCGCGTACTTGTCCGTTTCTCGTGGTGCGCAATTGACCATGGTACTCCCGCCCACATTCGCGTGCCGCCTTGGAGCACCTGCAGAAATTCGCCCGATTCACTCGGTGACATTCGTCACCGGGGCCCCGGTGCGTAACACCGTGGGCATGCAGGGCGAATTTCGCGATTGCTCGCGCGGAGCGCGAGAAATGCTCAGCGGTACACGAACGCACTCTGAAGAGAGTGAAAAACTGGGCCCTGCCGGACTCGAACCGGC
>DASH01000081.1 GCA_002503705.1 Candidatus Woesearchaeota archaeon UBA153
GAGAAGAAGCAGAGAACGCGATCGCGGCAGCGGAACGGATTATCGGGAAGCTCGAAGGGAAGAAGTGAGCGTCGAGGAAACCCGCCCACAAACTATTTAAAAGGACTTCTGACTCTCTGACGCTACAAGGGTTCGTAGCTCAGACTGGGAGAGCGCACCGCTGAAGAGAACCTCGGGGAGACCCCTCGGTCCCTCCGAAGGTCTTCGGAGACGGTGAGGTCCTGGGTTCAAATCCCGGCGAACCCATTCTCGGGAACGAAGTTCCCTCGAGGGGTTCTCCGGGTCCCGAAAGCTCCGCTTGAGGACACCCGGCGAACCCATACTGGCGGCAGCGAGCGTTTTCTCGCCAGTCAACGAGCCAACAACGAAAGTGAAGGTTCAGAAAAGACGTACAGAAAAGTCTCCGACGTCGAATTTTAAAAACCCCGCCGAAACATTTATATAGTTCTATTTAGTAACGTATGTTACGAATAAGTAACGTGTGTTACGAGATGAAACCGAAACTGAACAAGAAGATGCTTGAGATGCTTGTGCAGACGTCGCAGCAGCGCGTCCTTGAGGTGCTCTACCGAAATCCCGAACGGGAGTTCAGCCTCTCGGATCTCGCGAAGGAGGCGGGCGTGGCGAAGCCGCACATCGGCAAGCTCCTTGAAGCGCTCCACAGCATCGGCATGATTACCATCGTGAAGCTGACGAAGATCTGGCGCATCAAAGCGAACCAGGAGAATTTCGGCTTCGTCAAGAACAAGATCGCATACAATCTCAGCTTCATCTACCAGAGCGGACTCGTCGAGTATCTGAACGAACGCTTCGAGAACCCGAACGCAATCGTCCTGTTCGGCAGTTTCCGACAAGGTCTCGATCTCTCGACTTCAGACATTGACATCGCTCTCGAGATACCGGAGAAAAGAGAGTATGAAGTTCTGACGCTTCCGGATCTCACAGAGTTCGAACGGCATATCGGAAGGAAGATTCAGCTCCACGTCTTCAGCAGGGAAGCGGTCGATCTGAACGTCTTCAACAGCATCGCAAACGGCATCGTCCTCCTTGGTTTCCTCGAGGTGAAACCATGATGCCGACGCAACGGCTCCTGCGAGAGGGACGCTTACGCCCGCGCGAGCGGGAACTCCCGCGCATCCGTTCGATGCTCAAGAGTGCCGAGATGAACGCGAGAATCGCGACAGGAATGCCGATTACAGGAGAAACATCGACGCTCATCTTCCGCGAGGTCTACGAGTCGATACGACAGCTCGGCGACGCAAGATGGTGGCTCGCGGGCTATGAACCCCGCGATCACGAAGCGAGCATCGAAGCGCTCCAGGATGCCGATGTAAAAGAGAAAGTGCTCTTGCACCGCCTCAGCCGTTTCAAGCGGATACGACACGACATCAACTATCGCGGATTCCTCGCGAACGAAGCGCAAGCGCGAGAGATTGCCGAGTTCTGGGGGTTGTGCGGAAAAGAGATACTCGGACAGCTCCAGAAAGAAGTGAAATGACTAAAGTTCTTCGAACTTCTTCTTCCCTTTCAGCAGCGCGTGCAGCGTGGCGGAGAGTTCCGAAATCGGAACGCGTACTTGTTTCTCCGTGTCGCGGTCGCGCAGCGTGACCGTGCCGTCTTCGAGCGTCGTGCCGTCGATGGTGAGGCAGTACGGCGTGCCTTGTTGCGCCGCGCGCAGATAGCGTCGTCCGATGCTGCCGGCTTCGTCGTACGCCGTCGTGAACTCGCCGACCAAATCTTCGAAGATGGCGCGCGCCTTCTCGGGCAGGCCGTCTTTCTTGACGAGTGGGAAGACTTGCACTTGGATGGGCGCCAAGAATGGCGGCACGTGCAGCGTCGTCTTGCCTTCGGCCTCGTCCATCGGATTGTACGCTAAATCAAGGATTGCGAAGACCATCCGGTCGGGGCCGAACGCGATCTCGAGGATGTTCGGCACCTCTTTCTTGTGCGTCTCGTCGGAAACGCCCAATTCCTTCTTCGTCGCGGCGCCGTGCTGCTTCAAGTCATAGTCTGTCCTGTCGTGGATGCCGCACATCTCAGTCCAGCCGAAGCTATTCAGTTTCACTTCGATGTCCCACGCGTCGTCCGCGTAGAACGCTTTCTCATCGTCAGCGTGCTGACGCAATCGGATGCGTTCGGGCGGAATCGCGATTGACGTGAACAGCTTGTACGCGAGCGCGAGCGTCGACGCGTACGCTTTGTTCTTGAGATAACCGTGCTCTAACGCCGAGGCGAGCGTCGTCAGGTCGGGTTGCTTGCCCGCCGCTTGGTGTTTCGCAGTCCAGAACGGCAGGACTTCATCCTTCAACCGTTCGAAGCCTTCATAGTGCTCCTTCTGGTCCTTGAAGATGAACAATTGCGACNNCGTGAACTCGCGCATGCGCAGCGTCAATTGTCGCGGGCTGATCTCGTTGCGGTACGCCTTGCCGATCTGGTAGACGCCGAACGGCAATTTCTTGCGGAAGTAGTCGAAGTAGCGCGGGAACGGCAGGTACGTCGTCGTCGCGGTCTCCGGGCGGTTGTACGCTTCCACGTCGAGGCCGATCGTCGTGCGCATCATCAAGTTGTGGCGTCGCACTTCGTCCTTGAACGCGCCCTTGCAGTTCGGACAGACGATGCCGTGCTCGGTCATGAAGGATAAGTAGTCGTCAGCCGCGACGTGCACATCCGGCACTTTCTCCTCGATGAGCTTGTCGGCTCTGAAGTTCGCGTTGCACTTGCTGCACGTCACGAGAGGATCGGTGAAGTTGCCTAAGTGTCCTGACGCTTGCCAGACCGCGACAGGCATGACCGTCGGACACTCGACCTCCCAGTACTCATGCAAGGCGAAGACTTCGCGCAACGTATTTTCGACGTTGTTCTTCAACAGCTTGCCGAGCGGGCCGTACTCGTAGAACCCCGCCATGCCGCCGTACAGCTCTGGAGAAGGTCCCCAGACGAAGCCGCGCTCCTGCAGGAACGCGACGAGCTTGTTCATGAAGACTTCCTGCTCGGAAGGTTGCTTCTTCTCAGCCATGCCGAGAGCGAGACGGACGGGCTTTTATAAAAGTTGCGCGACGAGAGGCCGTCGAGAGCTGAATGCCCGCCACGAGGGCGGATTGCGAGGCAGTCACGAAACTGGTACGTTGCTGGCGCGGCAAAAGTCATAGTAGTAGTTCTCAGCCGTACGACCGTACTCGCATGAACTTGTACGAGAAAATCCGGGCCGCGCCAGCCAAGACCGAGCTGCGCTCGGCGCGCGTTTGGGAAAATACCGTGCACGTTCTTCACTCGCACAGGTTCGCGAGCCGTTTGAAGAATGTCGTCGCGTGGGCGATGCTCTCTTCCGCCGGCCGCTTGTTCGCTTGAGGAAGAGTACGATAGGTGAACCGACCACGCTTGGACTTCTCGTCTCCGAGGATGCCGAGGAGGACTGCGGCTTTCGGGCGTTCGGCGTCGTAGATCCGGAGAAGCTCCTTGTCCAAGACTCCGGTCTCGACGAACCAGGCGAAGCGCTCGTACACCTGTTCGTGCTCTCGCGGCGGACGCGTCGTGACGCCGCGCGTCTGCAAGTAGGCTCTCGCCACGTAGAAGATTGAGTAGTAGGCGTGGCTGATGACACCGCTGTAGAACGTGAGCGGCTCACGTTCAAGAAGGCTCTTCTGGACATCAGGCCTCTCAGAAAGACGGAAGAGCAGACGCGCTGCTTGCAATTCATTCCACGCGCGCTGGCGGGCGGCGTCCTGAGAGGATGCACTCGTAGAATCCTGCGGCATTATGGAGGGGCCGATGCTTCTTCCTGATCTCCTTTCCGAGGTTGAATTCCTCATTGGCGAGCATCTCCTGGAAATCTGCTTTGTTGATGACCCAGAGGTCCATCTCCCTGAAATGACGGTCGCGGAGCCCTCCGATCGCGAGCTCGATCGGCTTCGCGTCCTCGTTGGTGAAGACGGCGACGTCGATGTCGCTCTTCTTCGTCTGCGTCCCATCGGCGAAACTGCCGAAGAGGACGATGCTGCTGAACGGGCACGTGCGAAGAATAGTTTCCCTGATCCTTCTTATCTCTTTCCCGTCAATTCCCGGAAGGTTTCCGAGCCAGGTCTCAGTGACGAGACCAAGATAGTGGTGCGTCCTCGGGTTCGCCAGCTCGAGACTGTAGAGGAAGACGTTGGCGACCCCGCGTTTCCGGATGACGCCTTCGTCCTCGAACGCGGCGAGCGCCTGCTGCAGCCGGTTGTTGGAACGCTCGCGCGCCCTCTTCTTCAGTTCCGAGAAGGTGATCTCCTCGAAAGGCCGGAACAGAGCGAGAAGCTCCACCTGTTTTGCCGTCAACACATATATCACCATACAAATGGTATAATCATACCAAAGTAGTGGTATTTATGAATGTTTCGGCTCCGAGAGCTGTTTCGACACCATCATCGCCGTCGGCCTCAGGCGAGCGCTACAGCGAGGAAAGAATCGAGCGCGGAGGGGGTGGCCCCATCCGGGGAGGCGCCGCGCCTTCAACAGACACAACGGAGAGCGAGCAGCCCACGGCGATGATGTCGACAGAGCTTCGCTAGCCTCTCATTTTTTATATCCTGGCGCGCCATCGAGGCTTCCGGAGACGATGAACAGGGAATTTGAGAACGACATCCTCGCCCTCCACAAGGGGTTCGACGCGGGCGAGCGGTTCCGCACGAACATCGTCGCGGGCGACGTCATCCTCGACCTCTCCACTCGCGACCGCGTCCGAGGCCTCGAGATCCTCAACGCCGCCGAATTCCTCACGAGCCTCGGACTCCCCGAGAAGGCGAAGCTCGAAAGTCTCGACTTCGACGCGCGCACCACGACGACCGTAATCTACCTCAAGCTCCGCCTGAAGACCGCGCACCGCGAGATACCCGCGATGATCGCGGTACCGTTCGGACCATGATTGGGAAAATGAACGTTCTGCTTCAAGTCTGGGAAAACCTTAAGATTGCATTACACTTAACGAACGAGATACCTCGACGAAATGTGGCGTGTCGTTATTGCGGGTATAGTCTTAAAAGGAGTCAAATTGTTCAGATGCATCCAGGTAATTGTAATGAACGATTTCTCCATATGAGTCCTAATCAACGGCGAAGACGTGTGGAACGTTACTTGAAGAACCCAACACGTTGTGCTTATTGTGGTCTGAAAATCAAGTTTAACACGAAACCTCCGAGAGCCGCCATATGTCCGAAATGTAATCACTTTCAATATTGAGGCACTCTGTTTGCACCCCGACTCACAATTTTTCAACGAGTCGCTCGATGTGTTCTTTGCTATTATTGAGGTATTCTGCTTTCACCTGAACTCGATATCCAGTAATTGTCTGCTTCCCAGGGCTGACTTTTGAGAATGGCAAGCCTTTAGCGAAGGCAATGACTCCTGTGGTTTGGAAGTCTCTGATTTCTACGACACCATCTTCAACTTTTGTGAATGAAAATATGTCGGGATTCGTTTTTAACAAACCATCAATGTCTGCTTGGATGGTGGTGAGTACTGCGCTATATGCTGATGCCGGACCCATGTATTGGGTTATGCGATTCTTCGCAATCAAGTGTACTTTTGGGAGAGGACGATTTGCGGCATTCAGTTTTGTGGCAAAAGCGTAGGATGCATAGATATCAGACGGGAGCTTCAATCCAAATATGAGTGAGAATGCGTTTTGAAGTGCACGTCGAGAAGAATCGTCCGCCATAACAGGCAAGATTATCTTATCGGTGGTGGCGAGTGCAATCTGAGTGTACATCGAAAAACTTGGATTACAATCCAGAAACACCGTGTCGTACTCATTAGTTACCTGATCCAAGAAGTCTTTCAACCAGTCAATAACGCCGATCCAGGTATTGGTACCGGGAATCATGTTGTTTGCAAGACTATTTACCGCATTGGCTTGTAGTTCGAGAAGTGGATCGCCGCACACGAGGTCGATGTTGGACGGAATTCCCTTGTTGTAATTGCTTGGTTTGGTGATGAAGTCGCGGGCCTTGAACATTGGCGGTTGGTATGGTGTTGGCAGACGAAGTTGAAAATAGCCACCTAGGCTGCAGCGCGGCACTTGTCCATGGCGAGTCAGTAACTTATCACTCCCCTTATTATTGAGACCGCCCAACATTAACTCCGATAGGTTTGCTTGCGGGCAAATGTCTATTGCCAATATTCTCTTTTCAGGATGCATTTCGGCGTATCGCGCAATCGACTGAAATGCCAAGCTCGTCTTTCCCGTTCCGCCTTTGTTATTCCAGAAGGTGTACTTTACATCCATAGGGTCGCCTCAATAAACGTCCATTTTGGACACACAGGAGTCCATTTTGGACCCGCGTTAGTCCAGTAATGACTTTTTATTTATAAAGATTTGTATTTTTTCCTTTATTATGAAACAGTTACTTTTATAAACCCCTCCCGATTCGCTGTCGTTATTCGCCCGAGTGTCATGCGTTGAGGGCGGCTCTTCTGAGCCGGCTCTGGACGACGACAAACGAGCGTACTGAGTGAACTATCATGGCTGATTTCCGGCACATCGTTCGCGTCGCGAACACGGACTTGAAAGGCGAACAGCGCCTCGTCATCTCGCTCCAGAAGATTAAAGGCGTCGGCTTCACGTTCGCCGCCGCGATCTGCCACGCCGCCGGCGTGGACAAGCAGACGCGCACCGGCGAGTTGAGCGACGCTGAGCAGCAGCGGCTGGATGAGGTCGTCCGCGGTCCGGAAGCGCACGGCATCCCGACGTGGATGCTCAACCGTCGCAAGGACCCGGAGACTGGCGAGGACAAGCACTTCATCTTAGGCGACATCGCGTACAGTTTGGAAGGGGATAAGAAGCGCGAGGGGCGCATCCGCAGCTATAAGGGCGTCCGGTACCCGTTGGGCTTGCCGGTTCGCGGCCAGCGCACGCGCAGCAATTTCCGACCGAACAAGGGGAAGGTGACGTTGAAGAAGAAGGTCAACGTCATCAGGAAGTGAGTGTGACTATTCATGGGCGATCCGAAGAAGACGCGAAAGCAGTACTCGACGCCGAGCCACCCGTGGGTCGGCCCGCGCATCCTTGAGGAGAACAAGCTCGTCCAAGAGTACGGCTTGCGGAACAAGAAGGAAGTCTGGAAGATGGCGAGCGTCATCAGCCAGTTCAAGGATCGCGCGAAGAAGCTCATCGCGAAGACCGACGCGCAGACCGAGAAGGAGCGCCAACAGCTCCTCGACCGGATGGCGCGTCTCGGTCTCATCAAGCGCGGCGCGTCGTTCGACGACATCCTCGGTCTCACTGTCAAGAGTTCGCTCGACCGCCGCTTGCAGACGTTGCTCGTCAAGAAGCACTTGGCGCGCACGATGGACCAGGCGCGGCAGATGGTCATCCACCGCCACGTCACGATGAACGGCGTCGTCGTCACGAGTCCTGGCCGCTTGGTCACGGTCGAGGAGGAGCCGACGCTCGCGTTCACCAATCGCAGCGCGTTCTTCAACGAGCAGCACCCGGAACGCTTCAGCGAGGAGGAGTTGTCTCGCAAGCGAGAGGCGCAGGACGCCGCTCGCAAGAGAGCTGAAGAGGCCGCGAAGTCCAAGAAGGAAGAGGTCGTCGCGTTCCGCGAAGAGGAGATCAAGGAGGCTGAAGTCCTCGCTGGCGAAGCTGTCGAGAAGGAAGTCAAGGAGGGTGATGCGTGATGGTGGGAGAACGGCCGCAACGGCGAGAACGGAGAGGCCCGCCGCCGCAAGCGCCCAGGCCTGACGATTCCAGCTTCCGCTGGGGCATCTGCCACATCCTCGCGAGTTACAATAACACGCTTATCCACGTCACGGACATCACGGGCAGCGAGACGATCGCCCTCGTGACTGGCGGCCAGATGGTGAAGAGCGACCGTCTCGAGTCGAGTCCGACGACGGCGATGAGCGCCGCCGCGAAGGTCGCGGAGTTGTGCCACGAGAAGGGCATCAAGGCGTTGCACGTGCGCATCCGCGCTCCGGGCGGGCATAACGGCCCGATGAACCCGGGTCCGGGCGCTCAAGCGGCGGTGCGCGCGTTGTCGCGTCGCGGTTTGCGCATCGGTTTGATCGAGGACGTCACGCCCGTGCCGCACGGCGGTTGCCGGAAGAAGGGCGGTCGTCGGGGACGCCGCGTGTGAGCGGAACGCGGCGAACAGCACGACACTCACGCAGCATGCACTCAACAAGGATTGATATCATGAAGGCCACCAAGATTGCCGGGAAGGGGAACGACCTCGTCGTCGAGCTGAGCGGCGTGAACTTCACGCAGGTGAACACGTTGCGGCGCTTGCTCTTGAACGAGGTGCCGGTCATGGCGATCGAGGACGTCGAGTTCAAGAAGCACAGTTCGGCGTTGTACGATGAGATGATCGCGTTGCGTCTCGGGCTCCTCCCACTCACCACCGACTTGGAAGGGTACACTCTTCCGTCGGAGTGCTCGTGCGAGGGCGCCGGGTGCGCAAAATGTCAAATCACGCTTACGCTCGCCGCGAAGGGGCCGTGCGTCGTCACGGCGAAAGACTTGAAGAGCAAGGACCCGAAGGTCAAGCCGGTCTTCCCGGACACGCCGATTGTCAAGCTGCGCGAAGGGCAGGAGGTCGAGCTCGTCGCGACGGCCCAGCTCGGCTTGGGCAAGGAGCACGCGAAGTGGAGCCCGTGCCTCGCCTACTATCGGCAGAAGCCCACGCTCACGATTGCGAAGGACGCGGACGCGAAGGAAGTCTTGAAGGCGTTGAAGCACAGCGCTCTCGACGCGGTCGCCGAGAAGAACGGCAAGCTCGTCGTGGACGAGACGAAGCTCGCGCTTTGCGAGTCGCCGGACGCGTATGAAGACGCGAGTCCCGCGTTCACCGTCGATTTCGCGAACGACGAGTTCATCCTCGTCATCGAGAGCTGGGGCCAGCTCTCCCCGAAAGCGCTCCTTGACGCCGCGACGGTGCGGATGCAAGCCTCCTTGAAGGAGTTCGACAAGCTCGTCAAGGACGTGGAGGCATGATGACGAGGGGGTGCCGCAGCGGTCAACCGGGCACGGTTGAGGGCCGTGTAGCTTAGTGCTTACGCGGGTTCGAATCCCGTCCCCCTCATCCCACTCAACCATCGACAACCGGCATCGAATGGGGAAGGGTCCCGAGCGCTCCGCGCGAGGACACCCGTCCCCCTCATCCCACTCAACAAAATCCATTCAACGCACTTCCGATTCACGGGAGAGCACAGTCACAGGCGAACATTCATGAAGAACGCGAAGAACGAACAGCTCACCACGGTCGTCTCCGGCCTCAAGAAGCTCGCGATCGAGCGGCAGCGCCCGCTCTGGAAGCGCGTCGCTGAGGACTTGGAGAAGCCGACGCGCCAACGTCGAGAGGTGAACTTGTGGAAGCTCGACCAGGCGGCTGTCGATGGCGAACTGCTCGTCGTGCCGGGGAAAGTCTTAGGTGACGGTCTCGTCACGAAGAAGGTCGTCGTCGGGGCGCACGCGTTCAGCAGCGAAGCGGTGCGGAAGCTGAAAGCGTCCGGCTGCACGATCCTCTCGATTGAAGAGTTGGCGAAGAAGTACCCGGACGGGAAGAACGTCCGCATCATCGGTTGAGACTCATGGCACTCCTGGTTATCGACGGAAATGAGGCGATTCTCGGGCGCGTCGCCGCGTACGCGGCGAAGCAAGCGCTGCTCGGCAGCACCGTTCGTATCGTGAACAGCGAGAAGCTCGTCGTGAGCGGCACGCCGCGCGCCACGATCGACGAGGCGAAGCGGATGCGCTCGATGGGCGTTCCCCGCAAGGGTCCGTACTACAGCAAGCTCCCCGACCGGTACGCGCGTCGCGTCGTGCGCGGCATGCTCCCGTACAAGAGTCCGCGCGGTCGCGAAGCGTTCGGCCGCGTCCTCTGCTATCTCGGCGTCCCGACCGAGTTCGCGAACGAGCCGCTCGTCCGCGCTCCCGGCGCTGACGCCGCGAAGTTGCCGAATCGGAAGCGCGTCACCATCGGCCGGATCTGCGCTGAGTTCGGAGGCAAGCACTATGAGTAAGGCGAAGAAGAACCCGAACGTCATCCACGCGAGCGGCAAGCGGAAAACCGCGATCGCGCGCGCCACGATCCTGAAGAACGGCACCGGACGGATTCTCGTCAACGGTCTCGCGCTCGACCATTACGGTTCCGAGTTCACGCGCATGCGTATCCTCGAGCCCCTCCTCCTCGCTGGCGTGCAGGCAGGGAAGCTGGACGTTTCCGTCAAGATCTCCGGCGGCGGCTTGACGGGCCAGGCGGACGCCGCGCGGCTCGCGATCGGGCGCGCGCTCGTCGAGCTTGACGCGAAGCTCAAGCCGGTCTTCCTCGAGTACGACCGTCAGCTCTTGGTCGCCGACGTGCGGCGCAAGGAAGTGTCGAAGCCGAACAGCCTCGGCGCGGCACGGTCGAAAAAACAGAAGAGCTACAGATAAATTCCGAATTTCTCGGAAGATTAACGGTTTTTTCTTCTCACTTCCCTCTTCTCCACTGGTCACGTGCACGTAAGACTTATCAACGAGAAGGCGGTTCTTTTTTTCTCGTGAAGCGTGCGGCGCTCATCCTCCAAATCAAGGTTGCGTTCTCGCGAACCACAACCTTTTATGAGGATTCGCGAAGAGCACGCTTCTCATCAAGAGAAATCTCTTGTCGTGAAGAGATTTCTCTTCGGAGTTGAAATCATGAGTGAACCGATAGATATGAAACAGTTCATCCCGACGGTTATCAAGTCAGGAATTCTGGGGAACACATACGAGACCGAAATCTCTGAATTGCAGAACGCGTATCATGTTCGCTATTGGCGTTCAGTCTCGAACTGGACCGGTCCTCGCGTCGGCTGGCGGAAGCTCGAAGATACGATTCCGAAGACCGTTTCTGCCGATACGAGAACGTTCGAAGTCCTCGGCCTGCTGCAAGGCGAGATGAGCAAGACGTATCGCGGGCCATTGACGTTTGCCAATTGTCGTCCTGAACTCATCCAACTCGTTCTCGAATGGTTTGATGAGCAATTCAGTCTACCGCCTTCACAATGGCATTGGTATATCAAGCTCAATATTCCACCACCTGCGAACGATGCAGTCGCTGGAGAGATGGCTGAGCAGTTATCTGAGTACTGGTTGGGGAGAGTGAGGCTTTCTTACGACAGGAGGTATCCGAGGACGGTTTCGTTCATCACGAACACCTCAAATCTGATTCCGAAGAATGAAGGAACGCTGATTCTCGAGCGTCGTGCGCCTATTTTTGTCCAAACCATTCAGCGATTCGTTTACGATATGACACGATCGATATTGATGCGTTCCGACGAGGACATTGTAGCATATATGCGTGGAATTATCGCCGCGGAAGGTTGCATCAACTTCCGTCGATCTTCAGGTCATTTCCGCGTCTTCATCACTGCGACGGATCATGAGGAAAGAGAGATATTTCGTCAGTGTCTTCATCGGTTGGGTATCGCAACAAACGATTGCAAAGCAATTAAGGATATTGTCATCTCTCGTCGAGAGAATATTCTCAAGTTGCACGATCTTGGTTTGATGACGCTCAACCAGGAGAAGCACGAGCGATTCCTCGAGATGATTCACGCGTACCGCTCTTCCGAGTCTCAAGCGCAATCTTTATAATCAGCCGTGAATCGTGCGTCACGCATGGGGGTTATTCGCGCTCGCGTGCATTGCAAATGCTTGGAGAAGCTCGGCGGCGAGCTGCGTTTGCAGGTCTTGCAGTCGTTGCAGCAGGGCGGCGCGTCGAGCGTCAACCAGTTGTCGGAACGCCTCGACGCGGAGCGTTCGCGCGTGAGCCACGCGTTGCACGACCTGCGCCACTGCCGTTTCGTCGTCGCGGAGAAGAAGGGGCGCGTCGTCACGTACGCGCTGAACAAGAAGAGCCCGGTCTTTTCATCTTACGCCGGCACGTTGTTCTCCGTGCTTGACGAGCACATCCGGACGTGCTGCGCGGACCGGAAGGAGTGCCGGTAGATTTTCTTACGACAACGTCGCGATACCGGCTTCTCGGCGTTTCGCTGTCGGAATTCGATTCAACGGTCGACCCCGTAAGGGACAACCCCCCGACCTCCTCGGCTGTCGAGACGGCAACGCCTCGCCTGAGGCCGGTATCGCTCCTGACGGCGCTCTCGCTACGGGTTGGAGAACGATCGCCGGTTCAGAACCGTTTGAACGACGAGGCCGTGTCCATCAGGTCGACGTGGCCGAGGAACAACGCGCGGCAGCAGTAGCGCTTCAGGCCGAGCGAGGTCATGACCTTGCCGGGCTCTTCGCCTTTCTTGACGCGTTCGTCGTACTCCTGGCGGAGGTGCGCGACGGGTTTGCCGCACGAGAAGCAACGCACGGGGATGATCATACGCCGAGCGAACCCAGAAGTCTTTATAAAAGTAACGGGTAAGACTGTATTATTTTCCATATAGTAATGTTCTTTTTGTCGAGGGGAAGCACGGACGCATCATCGTCGTCCAGAGCGCCTGCGCCATCCTTAAGGGCGAGCGTCTTCGAGGAGTTCGACGGGTGCGTTGCGGGGGTCGCCCCAGCCGGGGGAGCAGCACCAACGATGACAGAAGCCCGACGCGAGCAGGATGGCGCTGGCGCCGCTACAGCGAACGCGCAACAACGAGCGTCCAACAACAACTTTTTTAACAACCCCTCATTGCGCGCACCGCATGGCGACCCTCCTCACGTTCCGGAACCTGTGCATCGTCACCGCGCTCTTCGTTCTCTTCGCCGCGCCGACGCTCGCCGCGACCGTCTCGAAAGAGAACGGCATCGGCCGCGGCAGCATCGCGTACGCGTTCACGTACGATGAGAACGACGCGGAAACCATCATCACCGGCGTCCGGCAGAACGACCTCATCCGGATCGTCTACGGCACCGGCGCGACCGGACTGCCGCTCAAGCGAGAGTACTACTTCAAGCAGCGCTTCGAAGAGCGGTGGAACTACGAGATCATCGGCGGCGAGAAAGGATTGTCCTTGCTGCAAGGCGAGCCCGTCGACGTGGACCTGCAGAACGACGGCACGGTCGATTTGCTCATGACGTTCGACGGCGTCGACGGCACGGACGGCACGTTCACCCTCACGAACGCGAACGCGGCGGCAACGCCGAGCGGTGACGGAACTGTCGCGGAGAACGAAACGGTCGTTGACGATGAGAACGCGCCGACGAATGGAGCCGCGACTGACGACGCGACGAACGGACTTGACGAGGGAACCAAACCGGACGAGACGAACGGCGGGCAGAACGCGGGGAGCGACGTTGCCGAACCCGGCGCTCAGAACACTGACGAGCTCGGCTCGTGGCTACCCGCCCTCACCGCGGTCGTGGTCATCCTGCTCATCGGCGGCGCGGTCATCGCGCTCGTCCTGCGGAAAAAGCTGCAGAAGCAACCGAAACCGCCAACGCGACCGCCGAAACAGTAAGGTTGTCGGCGACAAGAAACTCGGTATCGTCGAGGACGCTCGTCGTTCGCCCGGGATCGGTGGGTTCACTCCTCGATGATCGTCTTCGTCCGGTCGAGCACGTCTCTCGCGAGGTCGAGAACGCGCTCGTACGCTTTCTCTTCGAGACTGAGGCTGACGCCGTACTGTTCCGCTTCTCGCAGGCCGGTGACGCTCGCGCTCGCGGCGACCGCGTCAGGGTCGAGAGCGTGGAACCGTCGGAGAACGTCACGGTCGAGACGCAACTCTCCCGTCTCGATGAGACGCGCGATGAGGGCGAACGTGCACTCTTGGTTCCGGCTCTCATAGCCGCGCTTCGCCAGGATGGCGAGGAAGCAATGGTACGCGGTGTAGAACGCCGCTGAAGCTGACCAATCGGAGAACCCAGTCTTCTTGAACGAGATGATCGCCCGCGCGTTGTGCTCGGCTTTCGCGAGGTGGCGCCGCGCGAGCTCGCGGTCAGGCCGCTGTGCAACGAGCCCGCGATGCGGCCGTCCGCGCGCCGTCTCGTCAGCCGCCTTCCGGAAGCACCACTCGACCCGGTTCTCAGCGTGCGACACGCGACAACGCCTCCACATACTCCTCGTAGCCGAACGCGACGACGCCGCGCTGCACCGCGGCCACCACGACCTCATCGTGGCGCGCGAGGTTCGCCTCGAGATCCTGGGGGGATTGCTTCACCGGGTGGATGCTCTTCGCGGAGAGCTCGTTCAGCGCGGCGACGCGCTTGTTGAAGCCGGCGAGTCGCGGCTGTTCGAGGACTGCGAGCAAGTCGACGTCGCCGTGCTGCGCATCGGTGAGGGCTGAGCCGAAAAGGACGCCGATCTTCGACGAGCCCTCGAGCTTGCGGAGCTCGACAATCCACCGCTTCACCCTCGCCGGGCTCTCTTCGGCCTCTTGCCGCAGCAGGAACGCTACGACGTGGAGCGCGTACGGGTTCGAGCCGTCGAGACGATAGATCTTCGCCCTGCCGATGTTCTCGACGACGAGCAGGCCGCGCTGGCGGAGCCGCTCGAGCAGCTTCAAGGCGCCCATCGCGCTGAGGCCGACGGCTTTCGAGAGGCTGCGCGCGTTGTACTTGACAGTGTACTCTTTGAAGAGCTTCAGGACGATGCTCGCTTCACGTTCATTCATAGCAACTCACAGTTTACATGTATAAACTTGAAGTTTAAATAGTTTTCGTTGCCGCGCACGACTCGGCGGCGTTCGACGACGACCTCGCAGGAATCGGACTGAAGCCGGACTGCCGTTCCCGACTTTGTACTCGGCCGTTGCGAAAGACGCGCCCCTTCAAAAACATGACTGCCGGAAAACCGGAGCGGCTCCGGAACACGTGGCCGTTTTCCGTTGACGTCTGCCGACCCCCATCTTACCCTTTACATTTTAAAAAACAATTGTAAAGGGTAAACTTTATATATGTGTGGTGTTATGCGTCGTTCGATGGTGTATATTTACAAGAAGGTCATCGGCGACAAAGAGTATTATTACCTCCGCGCCTCTGTCCGGAAGGACGGCAAGATTGTCGTCAAGGACATCAAGTACCTCGGCAATGACCTGCACTCGATCAGGGCCGGGCTCGCAAACCTTCCGAGCACGTATGCTGCTGAGATACGGAAGGCGTACAAGACCATCAACCGGTTCCTGGAAGCGAACACCTACTTGGAGAAAGCAAAGGCCTTGAAGCTCAAGAAGAACGAGTATCTCAGCACAGCGTCCTTGGAGGGCCTCGAGGCGTGCAGGATCCACTGGCGTGACGCGTTCCTGAAACTCGACGAGCTGACACGCGAAGAGGTCCTCAAGGACTTCCTCATCGAATTCGCGTACAACACGACCTCGCTCGAAGGCAACACCATCACCCTCGAACAGGCGCGCAACCTGCTCGCCGAGAACCAGACGCCGAAGAACAAGTCCTTGCGAGAGGTCTACGACCTGCAGAACACCGAACGCGTCTTCTTCACGCTCTTCCGCGACGCGAGCCGGGAGCTGACGCACGAGCTCATCTGCGAAGTCCACGACGCCTTGCTCGAGAACATCGACACGCGAACCGGCTACCGGACGACGGACGTCCGCGTCTTCAAGGCGAGCTTCAAATCGACGCCCGCGCCCTACGTCGCAGAGGACATGGACGCGTTGCTGCGATGGTACCGGGCGCACGAGCGAACGCTCCACCCATTCGTCCTCGCGACGGCGTTCCACCATAAGCTCGAGAAGATCCATCCTTTCATGGACGGGAACGGGAGGACTGGCCGGATGCTCCTCAACCACATCCTCCTCTCGCACGGCCACCCGCCGCTCATCATCCGGAAGAAGAACCGATTGCTCTACCTCGAGAAGCTCCACGCGGCGGACGCCAGTCCCTTGCTGGAGGTGAAGCCCGAGCGCTACGCCGCGCTCGTCGAGTTCGACGCCCGCGAACAGACGGGCAACTACTGGAACCTCTTCCTGTGAACGGTTTTCCTTTCAAGAATCTCTCGCGTCCTCACTCGCCCGGAGAGTCATTTTCCGACGCCGTTCTCCGAAAAACCCCACAATATTTATAAATCGCCATTTTCCTCTTTGCGCCGGAACACAGGCTAATGGGGGTTCACCGAGTTCCGGAAAGACCCTTCTTTAGCGTTAACAATCAAGAACGATCGTTGGGTGGGGTGGGTATCGTGAATACTAAAACCAAGACTACTATCATAACTCATGTTTGACACCTCGCGCTCAATTCGTCGAGGAATTCTTTGAATAGCGTGTTTTCATTTATATATGACGTGACTTCTTCGACGGAGTCGCGGATTCGTCTGATGGTCTTGCTGATGCTTCCTCGACGCTGCGCGCACCAGTGCGTGATTTGGACGAGCACGAAGTGCACGTCCATCTTCGCTGCGCTGCGGCATTGCAGCGTCGAGAAATTG
>DASH01000073.1:0-239 GCA_002503705.1 Candidatus Woesearchaeota archaeon UBA153
CTCGCTCGGCCACGCGCGACTCTCCATCATCGACTTGTCCTCGGCGGGACATCAACCGATGCAATATGGTTCTGGAAAGAACGGCACTCTTGAAAAGAGCGGCGGTTCTGGAAAGCCCATGATTACGTTCAACGGTGAAATCTATAATTACGAGGAAATCCGGGACGAACTCGTCGAGAAAGGACACTCGTTCGCCACCCATTCGGACACGGAGGTCATCCTCGCCGCGTATCAAGAGT
>DASH01000073.1:318-4856 GCA_002503705.1 Candidatus Woesearchaeota archaeon UBA153
TTCGGCATCAAGCCGCTCTACTACGTCCACGAGATGGCAGGCAGCAGGAAGAACATTAAAGGAGGAAAGAGAAGGCGGGACGGGAAAAAAGTGACTCACTCTTTCTCCTTCGCGTCCGAGATCAACGCGCTACGAGGCTTCACGGTCGAGCCGCGGATCGACAGGGAGGGCCTGTCGCAGTTCTTCACGTTCCGGTTCACGCTCGGCGAGACGACGCTCTTGGAGGGTGTGAAGAAGCTCTTGCCCGGCCATTATCTGCTCTATGATTTGAAGAAAGGCGCGGTCGCCGAGTACAAGCGGTACTACACGCTCAAGCCTGCGCGCCTCGATGACGAGGCGAAACGGAACAGCGCAGCGTACCGCGACGGTTTACGCCAGCGCCTCGAGACTGCTGTGGAGCGTCGCATGGTCGCGGACGTCCCGGTCGCGTGCTTCCTCAGCGGCGGCATCGACAGCAGCATCCTCACGCTGCTCGCGAAACGACACAATGCGCGGTTGAACACGTTCTCGATGGGGTTCGAGACGACGAACGAGCTCCCGTACGCGCGACTCGTCGCCGAGCACGTCGGCACGAGCCATCACGAGCTGCATCTTGACGAGCGCACCATCCTCGACCATCTTGACGGCATGATTGCACACATGGACGAGCCAATCGGCGATCCCGGCTTCCTGCCGATGTACGTCCTCTCCGAAGAGGTCACGAAGCACAACAAGGTCGTCCTGAGCGGGGACGGCGGCGACGAAATCCTCACCGGATACGACCGGTACAAGCTCTTCCATTACGGGTGGGCGTTGCGGCACCTTCCCGTGCCGAGCTTCGGAAGCGACATCCTCAAACGGCTCAAGGCGATGCGCGGCAAGGACGAGTATCGCGCGTTCCTCGAGATCATCCGATTGTTCGAGAAGGGAGAGCTCGAGCGTTTTGGCGTCCGCGAGGCGGACGGCCACGCATTCTGGAACGATGCGAGCAGGATTGGCCGCACGCGCGTCGAGCGAGCGCAGGCGTTCGACATCCTCACGTTGCTCCCCGGCGACTTCTTCATGAAGGCGGACAAGATGAGCAGCGCGTTCGGTCTCGAGCAGCGCGTCCCGTACCTCGACCACGAGCTCGTCGAGTACGCGTTCGCGCTCCCGTTGAATGAAAAACTTCGGCGATGGAACGAGAAGCGCATCCTCAAGGCAGCATACGAAGACGAGCTGCCCGCCGCGATCACGCGACGGCGCAAGCACGGGTTCAACGTGCCCATCGACCACTGGTTCAAAGGAATTTTGGGCGACGAGTTGCGGACGCTACTCGCTGAGAGCGACCACAGCCTCTATCGGAAAGCGTACGCGTACGAGCTTCTCGACAGGATCCGTAGGAAAGGGACGGACTACACGGAGAACTTCGTCCTCGCGCAGAAACTCTGGAGCATCCTCGTGTTCGAACGATGGTATGAGAACGTTTTCAAGACGACGAAGAGGACGAACGCGAGAAAGAGGCGGAGCGCGAAGCAACACGTCCAACGCGCACCAAAAAGAAAGACCTTGGTGAGGAAACGACGATGAAGAAAACGACCGACACTGCGCGGAAACTCCGCATCCTCGTGTGCGCACACGAATACCCGCCGCGCTGCTCCGGCATCGGCTACGTCGCCGTGAACGTCGTCAATGAACTCCGCAACAGAGGCCACGACGTGACCGTCTGCGCGCCGAGTGGCGGCGACCTCCAAGCAGGGAGCGAATGGCTCATCAAGAGAACTGGCGGCATCGGCATCCTCCACTACTGGCGCGCCGCTGCACACATCATCAGAAAGCACGAGGATGAGTTCGACGTCATCTGGGCAAACAACCCACTCTTCACGACAAAGCTCCCGAAGGAAGCGGAGCGGAAAGTCGTCGCGACAGTCCATACGACGTACGCGGAGTACCTGACGACCATCGCCCATGACGTCTCGCCAGTCCTCAAGAAATACTATCAGTACATAATCCGGAAGGAAAGACAGGCATACAAGCTGATGCGCCGCTTCAAGTTTATCATCACCTCCGAGTTGACGCGCCAGGAGCTCCGCACGCTCGGCGTCGCGGACGCGAAGGATGCGCACCTCATCACGAACGGCGTCGACACCACCCGATTCAGGAAAGCGTCGGCAAACGAGAAGCGCTCCTTGCGGCGAGAACTCGGTCTTCCGGATGACGCGACGATACTCCTCAACGTCGGACGGTTCAGTCACCAGAAGGCGCAAACGCTCCTCATCCGGCGGTTTAGTGAAGCAGCGACGCTGATGAAAAGCCGGAAGCCCGTCCTCGCGATTATCGGCGACGGCCAGCTCCGAAGAGAACTCGAAACTGCGGCCACGGCGGCGAACGCGGAAGGCTGCGACATCCGCATCCTCCGGCCCGTCCCCCAGGAGACGCTAGTCAAATACTATCGGGCGGCCGACTACATCATCATGCCGAGCACCTATGAAGGTCAGCCGCTCGCCCTGCTCGAGGCGATGGCATGCAGCCTCGTACCGCTCCTCTCGCCAATCCCGGTCTTCAAAGCACTGGTCGACGAGACGAAGGCAGGAAAATGTCTGGAGTTCACCCATCACGACGCGTCGCGACGCCTGAAGCAGGCCATCGAGACAAAGAGGTACGGGCGCGAGTCCGACCGCGTCGCATCGGTCCTACAGGAGCGGTACGCGTGGAGCGCAATCGCGAAACAGTACGAAGCGGTCTTCCGAAAAAAGGAGGGGGCGATGCGATGAAAGATCATGACGGCGAGAGGATGGCGGGGAAGCGCGCGCTCCTCATCGGCGGTCTCGGGTTCATCGGTACGCACCTCACGAAGGCACTCCTCGAGAAGCACGTCCGCGTCACCATCATCGCGCGCCAGGAAGGAGCGATTCCTCGCGGCGCGACGCTCATCGTCGCCGACGCATTCGAGACGAACAAGTACCGAAACGAGCTGCGCGACGCAGAGTTCATCGTGAACCTCGTCGGTCTCCGGACGAACGACGCTGCGGAGAGCCGCCGCGTCAACTACGAATTCCCGCTCAAGCTCCTCGAAGAGATGCGCGCGCTCGGCGCGAAAGGACTCCTCGTCCAATTCGGGTCGAGGCTCGAGTACGGCGAACAGGAGAAGATGCCGGTACCGGAGAGCGCGTCGTGCACGCCGGCCGAGCCGTATGGCAGTAACAAACTCGCCGCGGAGCAGGGGTTGCTCGGAGCTGCGAGAGCGGGGACGCTCCGGTGCGCCTGCTACCGCGTCGCAACCGTGTACGGTTCCGGGAGCCGAGGCATGGTCAACATGCTCGTCGAGACGTTGCGGCGCGGCGGGACGTTCACGATCCATGGCGACGGGAGCCGCGTGAAGGATTTCATCCACGTCGACGACGTGGCGGCCGCAGTCCTCGCGACGCTCACGCGCGCCGACGCATGCCAAGGCGAGGCGTTCAACCTCGGCGGGGGGGAGCCGCTCACGTTCCTCGAAGCGGCAGAGACTGTTCGACGGATTGTGGGAAAGGGAAAAATCGCTGTTGACGCGGCAAAGGCCGCGAACGACCCCGCGTTCGTCGCGGACATCGAAAAGATTAAGAAGCACGCGGGCTGGACTCCACACGTCAGCTTCGCAGAAGGCATCAAGAAGATTGTTCAGGAGGGAGACTCATGAAAATCCTCGTCACCGGCGGTTGCGGGTTCATCGGCAGCCACGTCGTCCGCAGGCTCGTCACGACGCGACCGAAGGATCACATCATCAATTACGACAAGCTCACGTACGCGGGCAACCCTGCGAATCTCAAAGATGTGGAGAAGGCGAAGAACTATCGGTTCGTCCACGGCGATGTCTGCAACTTCGAGCTGCTCCGCGACCTCCTGCAAGGCGTTGACGCAGTCATCCACCTCGCGGCGGAGAGCCACGTGGACAACAGCGTCGGGAACTCGCTGCCGTTCACGATGTCGAACACGTACGGGACACACGCCCTTTTCGAAGCGGCACGCATCAACAACGTGAAACGGATCCTGCACGTGAGCACGGACGAAGTGTATGGCGACATCCTCACGGGGTCGTTCTCGGAGGACGCGAAGCTCGAGCCGAACAATCCGTACAGCGCGTCGAAAGCGGCCGCGGAGATGATCGTGCGCGGGTATTACAAGACATACAAGATGCCGATTGTCATGACGCGCGGGAACAACGTGTACGGTCCCCACCAGTACCCGGAGAAGATCATCCCGCGCTTCGTCACCGACCTCCTCGAAGGGAAGAAGGTGCCGTTGCACGGCGACGGGAGCAACATCCGCACGTACCAGTACGTCGAGGACACGGTGGACGCAATCCTCCTCGTCTTCGAGAAAGGGACTCCGGGCGAAATCTACAACATCGGGACGAGCGATGAAATCTCGAACCTCGAGCTGACACGGAAGATCCTGAAGGCGCTCGGGAAGGACGAGTCGTGGATTCACTTCGTCAAAGACCGACCGTTCAACGATAAACGCTACAGCATCGACATCTCGAACGTCAAGAGGCTCGGCTGGCAGCAGCGGACGACGTTCGACGAAGGGCTCGCGAAGAC
>DASH01000004.1 GCA_002503705.1 Candidatus Woesearchaeota archaeon UBA153
TTATTTAATCATTTGCCACAGAGCCGTGTCAAACATGAGATTTAAATAGGTTTCCGTCCGTCGCCGACGAGAACGAGTATTTCAGACGACCTTGCGGACAATCCCTTTCTCAGCGTCCACTTCGACGAGGTCGCCATCTTTGAACACTTCCGTCGCGTTCTTTGTTCCAATCACGCACGGTTTTCTCATCTCACGAGCGACGATTGCGGCATGGCAGGTGATTCCGCCAATATCCGTGACGAACGCCGCGGCGCGAGTCATCGCTGGCAAGAAGTCCGGCGTACTCATCGTCGCGACGAGAACGTCACCATTCAAGACTTTCTTCGAGTCTGCCGGCGTCAAGACGACTTTCGCTCGTCCGCGGACGAGTCCAGGGTGTGCGCAGACACCGCGCACGACGTCACCGACGATCTCGTGTTCAATCAGCGAGCTTTTCCCTCCGAATTCGATGATGACGCCATCACGGGCGAGCTCGAGCGTGAACACGCCTCGACGTCTCGGTGTTCGCGCTCCGTCCACGACAGCCAACGCTTCCGAAACTCTCCAATCGAGGAACCGCTCGAACGGCACGTCGGGCCGTGCCTTCTCCGCGAGTTGTCGGAACAGGAACGCGCCTTTGCACATGAGTTCCCATTTGAGCGTTCGCATGCGGAGCATCTGCGCTGCGACGTCGAGCGTCGCGCTCTTTTTTGAGCGTCCACTCGGACTTTTTCGTCCGGAACTCTGTTTTGTCAGCATCCCGTACGCGTCCTCGACGCTCCACGGCGCGCCTTGGTAATACTTCATCCCGAGATATCCGTACTTCTGGCAGAACAGTTCCAATTCTTTCGTCAATGCGGGTGTACGGTCGCCTTTCGTTATCGCCTTCGCGTACCTTTTTCCAATCTTCGCGAGCATCTTCGTGGCTCGCGTCGTGTCGGTCTCGAGGACGGGAATCTCATGGCCGAGGGATCCTTCGCGCTTGAGCCGTCGTTCGAGCGCGCGTTCGAACACGAAATAAGGGATGGTCGCCGCCATGCGTCGAGAACGCTCGAAATACTCGCTCGTGAGCGATGCCGGCTTTTTCGTCGTCCGCAACTCTTTCTCGAACGTCGCGAGGTACTGCGCGTATGACGCGCCTTCTTTCTCGAGGGCGTTGATGACCTTGCGGAGCGTCGCGATGCTCGGTTCCGCTTCGGCAATCTCCCGTATTTGCTCTTTCGGATAGAGGACGTTCCCCGTCGCGTGTTCGTACCGCATGAGCGGGTAGTCGAACGAGAAGCCGAACCGCGACAAGCGACAATGACGGCGAATGCCGGTGAAGATGAGGTCCTGCGTGAGCAGGTCGGAACGGTGATTGACGGCAATTTCGTACGACGTCGTCTTCGCCATCACGGTTCACCTCAACGTCGTTATCGGCCTGCTCTGGAGGATGTGCAGCTTGCCGTCCTTGTCGAGGGCCCATTCGATGTCCTGCGGCAAGCCGTAATGCAGTTCGATCTTCAGGAACTCTTTCGCGAGGTCGAGAACCTGCGCGTCCGCCAGTTTCCGCTTCGAGCCTTTATTTTCATCGAACTCCACTGTCTTGTTCCCGCCGTTCGGCCGCTGATAGAGCGCAAACCGTTGATAGCCGACGTGCGTCTCGAGGAGTTTGAGCGGTTTCTTCTGGAGGATGAACGTGTCCGGCGTCACCGAGCCCGAGACGATCGTCTCGCCGAGGCCGAAGACGGCTTCGACGACCATCTGTCCTCGGTCGTTGTTCACCGGGTTCGCGGTGAACGCGACGCCCGCGACGCGCGAGTCGACCATCTTCTGGACGACGACGGCGATCGACACGTCTTCATGCTTGAACTTGTTCTTGTTGCGGTAGTAGATGGCCCGGCTCGTGTACAGCGAGGCCCAGCACTCGCGGACGGCCTCGACGACACCGTCCGGGCCTTTCACGTTCAACAATGTCGCTTGCTGTCCGGCGAACGAGGCGTTCGGCAAGTCCTCGGCCGTCGCCGAACTCCGCACTGCGACGAGGCCGACGACGCGCTCGTGATGCTTCTTTATTTCTGCGATGATGTGTTTCGGGATCGGCGTCTTCTTGAGGATCGTCTGCAGCTCTTCACTCACCTTGTTCAAGTCGTCCGTCTTCTCCACATCGAGGCGCGAGAGCTTCTCTTTGATGACTGGCCGCAGTTTCGCGCTCCCAAGGAATTCTTCGAACGCGTGCACCGTGACGCAGAACCCTTCCGGAATCGCGAACTTCGCGTACATCTCTCCGAGGTTCGCCCCCTTCCCGCCGACGAGCGGCAGATGGCTCTTATCGATGTCCTTGAAGTGACGGACGTACTCCTTCGTTGTCTCTCGTGCGGCCATTCATCTCGCCTTCTTGAGCAGCGCTTCCACGCGCTCGATGAGCGTTGCGCAGCGAGCCGAGAGCTCGCCCAGGTCCTCTTCAATCTCGACGGCGTCCGTGCTGTACTGCGCATTGTGCCGGACGCTCATTATCGTCTCGAACGCGTCGAGGAGTCGGCTGTCGAGCGTTTTCTCCTTCACGTACCGCTCTTCGAGGTAGCGCGCGAGGCAGTAATGACTCCGTTCCGTATACCCGTCCTTGAAGAGGAGGGCGCGCACGATGTGGAAGTACGCGTTGTAGAGAGCGAGCGACGCCATGACCCGCTTGCCGCGGCCGAGGAGATCCTCCGCTTCCGCGAGGAAGAATCGCGCCTGCGCGAGATCCTTCACGGCGAGGTCCGGTTGCTTTCGTCCCGGACGCAGCAGCCCTTTCCCGAAGCAATCGTCAAGCTTATCCAAAGGGATCACCGTGAAGCGCGACGACGGTCGCCTGGAGCCGCGATGCGAAGGTCGGGTCGTCTCTGGAGAGGTTCGAGAGCTGTCTCTTGGTAAGGATGAGCGGGCTTATCCTGCGGTCGATCTCCGCTTCCAGCTCTCGGAGCACTGGCCTGATCGCGAGCTCTTTCTCGTCCGTGACGATGAGGAGGTCGAGGTCGCTCTCTCGGTCGTCAGTTCCTTGCGCGTAGCTCCCGTACATGCCGACTGCGCCGTGCTTCGTGAGCTTGGCGAACGGTCTCGCGGAGAGGAGGTGATTGGTGTTCGTGAGCGCTCGGATCTTCCGGTAGAGGGGGCTTGCTCGGTTCGGTTGGAGCACGAGCCGGTTCTTCCGCCGTTCGGCGAGCACGATGCCGTGCTGGGCGAAGAGCTTGGCCGCTTGATGGACCTTCGCGGGAGAGCGATTGAGGATTTCCGCCAGCTCCCTGACTGAATGCTCTTGTTTCGCGAGCGCGTCGAGAACCTCGAGGTTGCTCTTCGTGAGGAGGCGCGTGAGGTCGTTCATGGCCGGAGAGAACTGTCCATTATTTATAAACGTTTCGTTCATTTATTATAAACGTTTTGTTCATTCTCAGTAACCGCTTTTCAGAGCTTCCGAGCGACGCCGTCGAGGATGTTTCGCGTGCAGACAACCCGCCACATTTTTATATGCTCGTCACTTCCTTCACATCGAGGTGCTTCCATGCTGAAACTCCCTGACGTCAATCTCTTCTGGCTCGGCCATGACGGCTTCCGGCTCGAGGCGAGCGTTCTCACCGTCTATATCGACCCGTTCAAGCTGTCCGCCGCTCCCAAACCCGCGTCCGTCGTCCTCCTCACGCACGAGCACTTCGACCATTGCAGCATCGAGGACTTGCGCAAGGTCGTCACGCCCAAGACTATCATCGTCTGTCCGAATGAGTGCTTGAGCGCGGTCTCCAAGCTCAAACCCGGCGACCTGATACCCATCGCGCCGGGCGCGAAGAAAGAGGTTCTCGGCGTCACCGTGCAGGCCGTGCCCGCGTACAACACCAACAAGTATCGCGACGCGGCGACGAAGACGCTCTTCCACCCCAAGCAGGACGAGAAGGTCGGCTACCTCGTCACGGTCGGCATGAACACGATCTACCACGCCGGCGACACGGACGCCATCCCGGAGATGCAAGGAATTTCGTGCGACGTCGCGCTCTTGCCGGTGAGCGGGACGTACGTGATGACGCCGGACGAAGCGGCCAAGGCCGCCGCCGTCTTGAAGCCGAAGCTCGCCGTGCCGATGCACTACGGCGCCATCGTCGGCACCGAGGCGGACGCGCAGAAGTTCAAGGAGCTCGCGACGAAAGCCGGCATCCGCGCGGAAGTCCTGAAGAAAGAGAGTTAAGATTTTTTAGTTCTTCTTCGTTCTCCTTTTCGTTCGGGGAGAGTGAGTTGTTGTATGACTCGTGCTCGTTTGACGACCCTCCCCGCTCTTCACTCCCGTCTTCGAGCACGCGCGGAACGCGATGATGCCGCCGAGCGCCGCGCCGAGGAGGATGCCGCACGCGAAGACGGCGAGAATCCAGTACGTTGCGGGCTCGGCGCGGGCGCGTCGCGAGCCTTCCTTCGGGAAGTACCAGTCGAGGTTTGACAGTTCCGCGCTCTCGCCGGCGAACGTCAACGCGCTGTACTCGTCGTGCGAGGACAAACTCGCGGCGTAGCGGTAATAACTGTACCCGAGGATGGGGAACCGTCCGCGAGACTCTTGCCGCGCAATCGCGCCCGCCGCAGCGGTCAATTGCGTCCGGACGAGCGCGTCCACCTTCTCCGTCGGCACGCCGAGCGTCATCGCGAGCAAGTCGACGCGCGCCTGCGCTTTTGACGCGTCGAACAGGCAGAGCGCGTGACGCCCCTCGCGAGCGTCCACGCGAGCGGTCGTGAGCAGTTCGCGCGCCCCCTCTAAGTGCTCGTCCGGCAGGTAGAGTTCGAGATAGCTGAACCGCTCTTCCGCGTCAGAAATCTTTTCGTTGCACGCGGCGCCGAGACGCTCCTCGTCGAGCGTGATCGTCGGGCTCTCCATCGTGAAGAACGCGCTCCACGCCTCCGCGCTGTGGTGCCGTTCGAACGCGAACCCGAGGTCGGTCGCGGAGATGTTCGACAGGTTCATCTCGGCGAGCGTCTCGCCCGCCTCGCGAAGCCGCTCTGCGACGATGACGTACGTCTCCAGCTCGGCCATCGTGCCCAGCTCCCGAGCGTCCAGCTCGTCCGCCATCCGTTTCACGTCGCGCACGAGCGTCGTATACGCGATCTTCCGTTCGTACTGCGTCTTCTCGCCGAACGCGAGACCGCGCAAGCGCACGAGGTCGCCGAAGCAATAACTGGCAGCGCCGTACCAGTCGCCGCGGCTGCGCGCCGCGTCCCGTCGCGCGACGACGCTCTCGTTCCCCGTCGGCTCGTTCCGCGAGAGTTCTGACGCGTTCACGTACTGCGCGAGCCCGTCGCGACGAGCGCACAACTCCTCGCCGACCTGGCGCATAATCCTCGCGTACTCCTCGTCCTCTTCGATCACCGGCGCCGTCTCCACGAACCGCTTTCCCGTGAAGAGCGCGAGCGCCTCTTCCAACGTCGAGACTTCGCGCACTGTGATGTTCAACGCGCTCGTGTCGAGCGGCGTGTAGAGCTTCGAGAGATTGAGCGTGACGTTCTCCCCGTCCGCTCGCGATGCGTTCAGCCAGTCCAGGTATGACTCGTTCACTTCCGTCGGCGACGACAGGCTGCTGATCAAGACGAGCTGTATGCCGCGTTCTTTCGCCGCGAGCGCCTTCGCTTTGATGCCTGCGACCGGTCCTATGATGCCGCCCGCGTTGATCGTCCCCGTCATCGCGATGGACTCGTCCACCTTCTCGCCTTTCAAGAGTGCGGCGGTGAGCACGGCGATCGGCGCGCCGGCGCTCGGGCCGCCGACGACGGGAGAGTCCGCTCGAATCGTGTAGAAGAAATCGTACTTGCCGCAGTCCACGTCGAGGAACGAGCACGCGACGCGGTTCGCGTATCGCGTGCTGCTTTGCGTGTCGATTTTCGTCAACGGGTAGCTGTCGATGAAGATGCGCCCGGAACCGGGCTTGATGTCGAGGTACACGTCCGCCGTGCCGCCCGTCTCGTTCGCGTCGCCGACCGTCGGTTCGGCGACGGTGAGCAGGACCATGTGGCCGGAGCGGGAGAATGCGGAGGTTGCAGTGGATGAGAGGGCGCAGAGGATGATGATGAGGGCGACGATGGTGACGTTGCGGGCGAGGAATTCCTTGGTCATCTTTTTCGCTCCTTCAGTACTTCGCCTTGTTCCGGCCGCGACGTTCGACTTGTTTCAAGCGTTCGAGCACCTTCTCGGAGTTCTTTGATTTTGTATAACCTTTCAGGAACTCCTTGTACGCCGTGTCGAAGACCGTGTAGTGCTTGCTCTCCAGCGCCTGCTTGAACAGGTGGATGTCCACCGCCTTGTCCTCCTCGTCGTGGCTCGTGAAGCTCAGGCCGAAGTCGATGAAGTGCAGTTTCCGCTCACGGACGATCATGTTGCTCGTGGTGAGGTCGCCGTGGATGATATTCGCGTCGTGCAGCTTCGCCAAGAGCTCGCCGATCTCCTTCGCGAGCTTGAGGTCTTTCTCCAGAAGTCGCTTGACTTGTACGCCGTCGAGGTACTCCATCTCGATCTTCGTTGACTTGTCCGTGTCGTACAGCTTTGGGCCCGGCACAGGGAGCTTCCCGATGATCTTCGCCTCGCGCCGCGTCCGCGCCGTGCGGAGCTCTGCGTCGAGCTGCGGGTGGCGATACCCTTTCGGGATCCGGTCTTTGACGACGACTTTTGTCTTCTTCCCGCCGACGGTCTTCTCAGTCAGCATGATGGTCGCTTCCGCGCCGGAACCGATGACTCTCCCCTTCGAAACCATCCTACTCGAGAACTCAGAACTCGTTTTAAAGCTTCTCCTTGAGACGACGAGGAACTCCGACAGGACGCCGTCGCACTGCTCCGCACTCGTTACATCGTCGAATCATGATGCTGTTCTTGAGCCGCGTCGTCGCGTTCACACCCGCTTCGAGGTACGCGTTGCACGCGCGGCAATACTTGCCCTCGAGTTCCGGCACGCGGAGCTGGACTTTCATCATGCGCCGCCGCGCCGCCGTGACTCTTCGCCGCGCGTACTCCTTCTTGCCGGCGTCGTGGAACGCCTTCGCCTCGGCGAAGAGCCTGAGGACTTCCTCCTTGACGGGCGCGAGCTCGCGCGAAGAACGCTGCTTGTACGAACGGACCGGAGGCATGACTCGCTGAAGGACGCGCTAGTTCTTAACGTTTTCTAGTCCGGAAAACAAACATCCTTCTTCGTTCGTTTTTCGATTTCTCCGTCGAATTTTGTCTTCCGGTCGTACGTTCTCACAGGACAACCTGCCGTCAGGGATATTAACGAGGAGAACATACAGAAAAATGCCGCCCTCCGGAGGGGCGGCTGCCTCCCCCTAATGAGAGAAGCAACGAACTGAGAGGTGGTTGGAGAACCCCTCAGTGATGAGGTGCTGTTATCGTTGAGGGGGGAGGCACTCCAACTATAAAAAAATATCGATGAGAATACTCTACACGAACCCTTTGAACGTCGCCGTCAGGTCTCGTTTGCTCGTGTCGCGCTCGGCGAGGGGCGGGTCGTGCTCGACGGGCAAGTCTGCATCGTACGCTTCGCGGGCGTCCTGGTAGATGATGCCCGTCGGCAATTTGTCCGTGTTGAAGGCGAGCGCCAACGCGGCCATCTTGTCCGTGGGGTTGTGCTTGACGCTCTCGACCTTGAACGTGTGCTCTTTGAACCACGTGACGGTATTCGTCTTGTTGAACGTCGCGCAGTTCTGCAAGATATTCACGACGGAGAAACCACGATGCGCGATCGCCTTGAGGATGATGTCCGTCAACTGCTGCGGGTCCGCGCTGAACCCTTGCGCGACGAAACCGCCGCCTTGCGCGACGGCGAGCGCGACCGGGTTGACCGGCACTTCAATCACGCCCGAAGGCGTGCTCTTGCTCTTGTAGCCCTTCGACGACGTCGGCGAGGTCTGGCCCGTCGTCAGGCCGTACACCCTATTATCATGCACCAATAACGTGACGTCGTGGTTGCCGCGGACGCCGGCGATGAAGTGCGCCATGCCTTCGCCGTAGGTGTCGCCGTCGCCCGCGATGACGATGACTTTCAGCTTCTTGTTCGCGAGCTTGACCGCTTCAGCGACGGGAATCGGCCGGCCGTGCAAGCCTTCGAAGACGTACCCGCTGAGGAAGCTGCACGCGTGGCCGTGACAGCCAATCCCGCAAACGATGACGACGTCTTCGACGTGAACATCGAAGACGTCGTCATCGTTTGCGG
>DASH01000069.1 GCA_002503705.1 Candidatus Woesearchaeota archaeon UBA153
ACCATACGTTCCCGTGGTTGTATGGGAATGCGGCAAGAGAGTGTGCGGCGATGTATGAATACCTGCTGATAGCGATGACCGTGCTCGTGATGCTGCTTCTCGCAAGTATGCTGCTGCTCAAAGACCTTCTCTGGCGACAATGGAAGACGCTCCTCTTCACCTGGAGCATAGGCATGGTGATCGTGTGGCTCTGGGACAGCTTCGCATTACTGCGAGGACATTGGTGGTACAACCCTCAAAATCTCACCGGCATCAAACTCGGCATGGTCCCGCTCGAAACATTCATCTTGATCACGGATTTTCTCCTCGTGGCCGTCATCTCATGGGAATATGCAAAAAAGCCAACTCCGGAGACGACACCCTCGCAGATTGTCCCTCGCTGACAAACACAAGAAAAAGAGTATCACTCTTAAAAAAAAAGAGTTTTAGTCCTGGCCTTCGTTTGCGCCGTCCTCAAACCCGTCTTCATAGAGTTTGTTCAGGACTGTGTCGAGCTCTTTCTTGTTCTTTGCAGTCTTCACCGCTTTTCTGTAACCGTCGATGTATTTGTCTGCCATTGAGATCACCTCCTCATAGATCGTCGAAGTCGATGTAGTCGTGCGGGTTCTCCACGTTACGGAACTGACGCAGTCGGTCGTCGCGGAAATACTTCTTGCCCTTCATCTCCACTATCGGTAACTGTATCACCATAGATATCGCCTCCAGGAAAACAGAGGCCGCACCCGACCATTAGCCTGGCTCGGAGCATGTATAACAGAAAAGACCAGAACACGTGAGTCGCATCGTCAACCGAATCGGCTGAGGAGCGCGATTGAGATCAGAGCGCAGCCAATGCCGCTAATCTCCCACCAGGAGAGCTTCTCGTGGAAGATGAACACACCCATCATTGTGAGAAGAATAACCGTCGTCACTCCATAGAGCCCGGCAATCGTGGAGACCTTCATATGCCGGAACGCATAGAACCAGCCAACGGCACACAGCGCATAGACGATCGCCCCCCCCCAAAGAACCACCAATTGATGCTTCCTTCACCCGCACGCTTTAGGAAATAATCGCCGAGAATCGCCGATAAGGTCAAAAGCACAGCAATGAGGACAAACACGAAAGCGACCATTCTTCGAGAAAGAACCCCATAATGTTTTAAAGTTTTGCACAGAAAAGGCAGAAGCACCCTAAAGTATATTCTCTAATATGCTATTTAGGAAATGATACATCCATCGATGTCACATTTCCGTACATAGCCCCGCCCGGATTCGAACCGAGGTCACCGGCTGTCTGCCGAGCGGGGGATGGAACGCGGGGTTCTGTCCTTGCTCGTCCAAAGGCCGGTATGATTGGCCGCTACACCACGGGGCTGTGATTGCCTCGCGCACGTGCCGTTCCTGCTCGCGTCACGATTCTCGTCGTCGTAGGTGCTGCTCCCCCGTGAGGGACAACCCCCGCGACGCACTCGTCAACTTCCTCGCAGACGCTCGCCCTTAAGGACGGCACGCGCGCTCGTGCATCTGGAGAGGGAAAGAAAAAGGTTGTTTATAAAAGTATGTTCTCAGCCGTCAGGGTCGAGTTTCTCGAAGCACAAGCGGGTCGCCGCCACGTCTTCGATTTCATAGCAGAGCTCGACGTTCTTCGTGCCGAGCGCGACGTTGAGGATGCAGTACGCTCGACGGTTGGCGGTCGTCAAGTTCGTGCACGTCTCCGCGTTCAGGGCGGCGATGCTTCGTCGGAAGAGGCAGTCGTCGCGGGTCGTCACGTTCACGATGGGCAGGCAGGCGTACGGGTCCGTGAGCTTCCCGGCGAGGGAGTCGTAGCACGAGTCGCGATACTTCTCGTCGTTAATCTCGGCGCATACCGTCCAGTTCATGGTTTCCTTGGCGAGGGTGTAGTGGCACGAGTCTCTCGCGGGCGTGTACGTCAACGAGCCACACGCGGCGGCGTCGCCGGAGCGGATGATGAGGTTTCTCGCGCAGTACTGCGCCGAGGCCGCGTCCGAGATCTTCGCGCACACGTTCGCGTCGTCCAGCGCCATCGCGGCTTCCGTGTAGCACGCGTTCCGCAGCTTCGCCGTCGTGATCGCTTTGCACGCAGCAGTATCGCCGGCGCTTCCGAGCGTGAAGAGGCAGGTGTTCGTGTCAGTCTTGTCTTGGCCGCGGCACTCTTCAGGGAGTTGCGCGCACGCGACGAGGACGAGGAGGGAGGCGATGAGCGTGACGACAAACAGGGAGGAACGCTTCATGGTGGCACCGTCTTTTCGGCAACCAGGCCTCTTTTTTAAATTTGCGGATTTTGACGGCGGTCGTTTTTCTCCTCGAAGCTCACTCAGTAAGATTTATAAACCCTTCCCGTTTCCGGCAAGAGTTATGGGTGCACGTCTTGGCGGCTCTCGCCGCAAAACCCGGCATATCATGCTGAAGGATCGGCGTAAGAAAGGCAAGCTGAGCTTGCGCGCGTTCTTCCAGGAGCTCACGCCGGGGCAGAAGGTCTCCTTGAAGGCGGAGTCGTCATACCATAAAGGGCTGTATTGCGTCAGGCGCTTCCACGGCAAGGTGTGCGTCGTCGACAAGAAAGTCGGCACGTGCTACAAGCTCTCGCTGAACGACCACGGCAAGCGGAAGACGCTCATCGTCCACCCGGTGCACTTGAAACTCCTCAAGTAGGGATTCATCGCGAGTTGAACTTCCATGTCGAAACCTGAGATTCTCGAGAAGCGGCCGTTGAACACGACGCTCGTCAAAGAAGCGCTGAAGAAGATGAAGAAGCGTGACAACGACGAGTTGAACTTCCGCGCGCAGCGCACCGAGGAGTACGTGAACGCGGTCTCGACGCTCAAGCCGAAGGAGGCGAAAGAGCTCGTGGAGAAGCTCGAGAAGCTCGACGTTCCCCGGATGAAGCCGGAGTACGTGCACAAGCTCGTCGACACGTTGCCGAAGAACGAGAAGCACTTGAAGATTATCTTGCAAGGGTACGCCTTGCCGCTCAGCGCGGAGAACCAGAAGAAGATCATGGATACCGTCGCCGAGTACCTCCCGAAGAAGTGAAGCGGGAGGCGTTTCCTTTCTCGCGCTGGAAAACCCTCGAAATCTTTATATAACACGAGACGTACGGACAGGAAAGGTTGGCACGGACGGTGGTAGCATGGAACAGCACGAGCAACGACGGGAGACGCACGCGATCATCCTGGACTTCTTGCAGAACGGCTACCCGTTCGACCGTCGACCCGCGCACATCAAGACGTCGATAGCGCACGGCCTCGGCGTGACGAAGTTCGCGCTGTTAGAGCTCGTCCCGAACAAGGACGTCAAGCTCCAGCCGTTCCAGCGAGTCTACATCGGGGATGAGGAGGCTTCGCGGGACTTGATCCACCACGTGACCGGCCGTATCGGGATGAACAAGCTGACCCAGACGGCGCGTTCAGAGCTGCCGCACGCGATCAAGGCGGTCGTCGAGGACCGGGAGCAGGAGTTCGTCGCGTTCTTCAACAAGGCGCAACCGATGAGCACGCGCATGCACGCGCTCGAGCTCTTGCCCGGCGTGGGGAAGAAGCACATGAAGGAGATTCTCGAGGCGCGCGAGGAGAAGCCTTTCGCGTCGTTCGAAGACCTCAAGGTTCGCGTCAAGACGCTCGCCGACCCGAAGAAGGTCGTCATCCAGCGCATCCTGAACGAGATCGAGGGCAAGGAGAAGCACTGCCTGTTCGTCAGGTAAAGAGAGTTCTCAGAAGAGAAGAGTTCTCAGAGCTTCAGACAGCGCCGTTACCGTCTTCAGGAGCGGTACCGGCCTCAGGTCGAGGCGTTGCTGTTCCGACGACGAGAGAGGTCGGGGGGTTGTCCCTTACGGGGTCGACCGTTGAATAGTGTTCCGTCAGCGACACGCCTCGAAGCCGGTACCGCGACGAAGCGCCGCCACCGTCAAGCTCGCTCTTCGCTTGTGATGTGGTGTGCGGTTCCCCCCGGACGGTCGCGACGCTTCGGAGCGACCCGGGAGAGCTTCGCTCGACCACGGTAACGGCGCGAGCCTCGTTTTCCATCGATTTTTAATACTGGAAAGACCATAGGGGGGAGTGCGGGTTCGCAGGGGTGACGCTGCAGTGTTCTGACCCTCTTGAGGGAGGTGTCGTTGGCATGGGCGGTCCGGAGATTGAATGGCAGGAGTACGAGTACGACTTGGCGTGCGGCGCGCACGTCAAGGTGGTGCGCGAGATTGTCTACTTGGACGGGAAGCGCGCGATTGAGAAGGTCGTCGCGTAGGCGTCGAGCGGTGAACGCTTCACCCGAGTACGAATGGTTCTCACATCATATCCTCTTCAGGCAATGCCTGGCCGTGCTGGCGCGGCACAGTTTTTCTCGTCGTCGTTCGTCGTGACTTTCTTGTTCAGGGATGAAGTGGTCGTTCCGTACATCGACTAAGACTATGAATTTTTGCCGCGCCAGCGAACGACAAGTCATGAATCGGGTGCCGCCCTAGCAAGATGGATGAAGGAAGAAGAGAATGAAAAAGAGTTTTCTCCGAAAATCCTAGTGCAGCCGGTTGTGCGAGCGCAGGCTCGGCCTGATCTTCTCGGCGCCTTGCCCTTTCACGCGCAACCCGCGGCTCTTCCTGCCCGCGCTCGTGATTCCTCGGAACGCGCGGCCGCGCTGGCCCGCGACGCCCGCGAGGTTCTTGTCGGCGAGGACGGTCGGCGCGTGACGGTCGACGAGGATGATCTCGTACCACGACGCTTTGCCGTCGCTGAGCAGATGGTAGCTGTTCAGGACTTCGCAGTTCAAGTATTTCGAGGCCGCGCGTTGTTCCGCGATGGCTTGCAGGCTCTGCTTGAGAATCTTGCTCTGGTACGAGTGCGCGGAACGGCGTCCGCCTTTGATGTCTGGACGCATCCTGCCGCCGCGCGTGATGCGTTGGCGCACGACGACGACGCCTTGCTTAGGTTTGTACCCGAGAGTGCGGGCGCGCGCGATGTTCGTCGGGCGTTCGAGGCGGACCGTGACTGGTTCGCGGCGGACTTGGAGAAGGAGTTCGCGGTAGCGTTCGCCGAGGTTCTCGGCGGGATTCTGCCACAATTTCCTGACGTATTTCAGATAACCCATCGTTCTAGCCTCCGTTGTTTTCGTTCTTCCTCCGATTCAGGGAAGCGACTCCCCACATCTCGGCTGTAATGGTTGCGAACGACGAACTCTTTATAAAGGTATTGGGCGAGAGGAATCACAAACAAGGATTACTCGTTAATAGTAAATTTTTTAAATCTGAGTGCCATCCCACGCCATCAAAGAGTGTGAACATACTGTGGAACGCGTATCCGTCAGAATTTCGCCGCAAGAAGAGGTTGTTGTCATAGAAACTGCTGGCCAGCGGGTGACGACCATCTATGACAATAAGTATCGGTTCCGAGATTTTCTCAAGCCGAGTTTCGGAGAGTATTTGCTGGGAGGCCTGGAAGCACCCACGGTCTCTTTGCTCTCATTCGGAATTGCAAGAAGTGTCACGAACAACGACGCGCGAGGTCTTGGCTATAGCCTCATCGCTGCCGTGGCACCTCAAGTCCTCACCTATCTCGGTGCGAGGGCGGTCGAGCTCTTCGCAAGCGAGAAGGGTTTCTGGAAATGTGCAATCCGCGACTTCAAGCGTCCTGCGCCTCAGGATCGCGTCCTCTCGCGCACGGTCGAACCGCTCGAGACGCTCGTCGAGTGAGAGTTCTTCATACTCGCGTCATTTTTCTCGAAATCATATATTATTTTCCATATTGTATTATTTTTGGGTAATTTTTTATAGCTGACCGTCTTAGCAAAGTATGAAGCTGGGGGCAGTCAGCAGACTATCCCGATAACGACAACGAAGAGTGAAGACACAGGTACAGCGACGATGATCCAGCTGGGCGGCAACATCACCCTGGACGGCTTCCAACGCCGTGACTACGCGGAGCTAATCGTGATTAAGAAAATCGTGGGACGCTACGCGCGACAGCTGAGCGACTCCCACGCCGGCTTCGAAAGCCTCACCATCACCCTCGATAAAGAAGAGCCCGTCAGCATCCAAACAACCGCAGTCATCAAGAGCAAAAAGACTGAAGCGAACGCTGAAGACCAAAACCTCTTCATCGCCCTCGACGCCGCCCTCAAGAAGCTCACGACGACGCTCTAAACCACCTTCTCAGAACCATACGTTCTCGACGTCTCAGTCTCAAACTCGTGCGTTGCCTTGGAGTAAGACCAGAAAACGCGCCGATTCGCACGGGAACGAACGTTCCCGGCGCCCCGACGTTCTCCGAACGTCGTGGGCATGCAGGCGCGTTTTCGCAAATGCCGCGAGGGACGAGCGGCAATGCTCCGCAACGCACGAGGAGAATAAGAAGAAAAAAGTATTAGTAAAACTCGTTTTACTCGGCTTTCTTCGCGTCCGGTTTCTTCTCCAGTTTAGGAGCGTCAGCCTTCGGCTTCTCGGCCTTCGAAGCGTCAGCCTTTAACGGTTCCGCCTTCGGCGCGTCCTCGTCCTTCAAGGACTCGTCCGCCTCTTCCGGCTCCTCGACCCGTTTGCCGCCGAGCTTCTCCGTCAGCTTCTCCTTCAGCGTCGTCGCCTTCTCAGATTTCGCCAACGGCTTGACGCTTTCAGAGTACGCCTTGCCTTCAAGCTCGGCGCGCACGACGCCGTCAGCGTCCTTGATCGCGACGACCGTCACGCGAGGCGGCGGGCTCTTGATGCCGCGCGCCCACAACGCCTTGTTCAGGTGCTGTCCGAGCCTGACGTCCGCCGATTTCATGTGCTTCGCGAGGAAGATGCGAGCGGCCGAGACTGCACGGTTCGCTTTCCGGTGCGGCGCGACGTTACGGAACGCGGCGCGCAAGGGAATCGTGTACGTCCGTTCAAGGACTGTTTTGGGTTTCTTGTCGTCAGCCATCGTTTCACACCTTCAACTTGGTCCGGCGCCAATTCCGCTTGACGCTCGTGTGCCGGCCAGGGTGGACTCTCCGCCCTTTGCCGTAAATCTTCGGGACCGTCCAGAACGGCGCCCACTTCGTCTGCCGTCCGCGCTTGGCGAGGCGGCGCTTGCGTGCGATATGAAGGACTCGAGCCATCGCTTCACACCTCCGCGGGCGCGGGCTTCGCCGCCTGTTCCGCGCGTTCAGCCTTGACGAGGTTCGCCACGGCGTGCAAGAGCTTCCGCCCAAGAGGGGTCACGACGCGCCCCTTGTGCGCGTCCTTCTCCGCCTGCTTGACGAGCTTCGCAGCTTCGAGCTGCTGGAGCATCTTGCGCAAGTGGTTCCCGCCCGCCGGGTAGAACCGGTCAGGAGCCATGCCGCAGTTCTTGCGACCGCCGAACTTGGTGCGCAGCTTCTGCGTGCCAACGGGTCCGCGCAAGTAGACGGTGCGCAAGACACTCGCCGAGCGCACATACCACCAGTCGTTGTCCGTGGGCGGCCGGTCCCGGTGCATGCCGGTCTTCGCGAACGCGGCCCAATCAGGGGGCGTCACGACGTGTTGCCGTTTCAATTCCGCGGCGAGCGCGTTGATGAGCGCCGCCTGGTCGACATCCGATATCATCGTCGGTTCAACTCCGCGCCTCACGGCGCACGTGGCGGTCCAGAGGATCGCCGGGAGACCTCAAAGGTCGGAAGGGTTTAGGAAAGGGTTACGGCGTGGCGAACCACGCCTTGTTTAAAAAGGTTGTTGAAAAGGAATTTGAAAGGGAAAAAAAGCTTACTTCTTCTTCTCGTCGCCACCGCCGGCGCCGGCCGGCTTCGGCGCGACCTTGTCCATGATAGAGTGGTCGATGCCCGCCTCTTCCATGAGCTTGCGCGCCTTGGCGGCGTCACCGCCGGCCTTCTCGAGGATGTCCTTCGCCCGCCGTTCCTGGTCGGCGTGCTTCTTCTCCAGCTCGGCGTGCAACGCCTGCCGCTCCTCCTCAAGCGCCTTCAACTCTGCAGCGGAGAGTTCCGTCTTGCCCGAGCGGATCTTCTCGTCGAACTCGCCCGCCTCGACGCGTTGGATGGCCTGCGCGGCGTGGACCCCTTCGACTTTGACGCCCATCGAGTTGCACGTGCCGATGATCTCCTTCACGCACGCCTTCATGTCCTTGCCGAGGAGCGAGGCCTGCTTCATCTTCGCGATCTTGATGATCTGCTCAATCTTCAAGTCAGCCACGTGTTCCGTGTTCGGTCTTCCAGAAGCGGTTTCGAGCTTCGCTTCCGTCTTGATGAGCTGCGCCGACGGCGGCGTGCCGATGCTGATTGAGAACTCCTTCGTCGTCGTGTCGACCGTCACCTTGACAGGCACTTTCATGCCTTTGAACGCTTCCGTCTGCTTGTTGATCTCAGCGACGACCTTGCCGATGTTCACGCCGAGCGGTCCGAGCGCGGGTCCGAGGGGAGGGGCCGCTGAGGCCTTGCCGCCCTCGACGAGCGCGTCCACAGATTGCATAGCCATAGGATAATCACCTTGCGTGTTCTTTCAAAAACGCGTTTCGTGAAGCTTCGGCTTTCCCGACGTCACGCATCACCATGACGCCAGCCGTGTAACCCGTCGCGAGAACAACGAGCCGTTTATAAAGGTTATTGTGCCGGTCGACGCCGGAAACGCTCCGGTTTTTCGGGGAGAGAGCATATATTCCCGCTCTCCAAACCGGAAGGGATGACTGATTACGTTGACTCGTGCGTCTTCCTCGCCGCAGTCTTGGGAGAACACGAAGAGGAGGTTTGTCATTCGTATCTCACGACGCTCGGGTATAAACACCATGCTGCGGGCGTCGTTTCGCATCTCGTCGTGAGCGAAGTCCACGTCGCGCTCCTTCGGAAGACGCGCGACCCGAGAGCGCGGAGCGAGGAGACGTTGCTCCGGCTCACAGCGAGCGTCACGAAGATATTCTCGCGACTCTTGGAGGATGAACGCCTTCAGATAGCGAAACCGTCCATTCCTGACGAGGAGTTCTGCCGGGAAGTTCAGACGAGAGAGTTCCGCGTCACGACTGACGACGCGCTTCACCTCGCCGCGGCGGTGGCGACGGGTTGCGCTCGGTTCGTCACGCTCGACAAGACGCTGCTCACAGCCGAACAACTGAAGGGTTGGTTACGACGAGAATACGGTCTGAAAATCACCAATCCGTAATCCGGTACTGCTCCCAGAGCCCTTCCTTCTTGAGCCAGGCGCGCAGATCGTGCAAGTCCTGCTCGAGGTCCGGGTGGAGCTCGAAGAGCGTCTTCTCCTTCCGCAAGCACTTCTTCATAACCCTGAGAACGTCAATCAAGATATATAAAACTTACCTTGGAAAGGCCGGAAGACGTACGGAATATCCAACCCATCTCCTAAGAATCGCTGGATCAAGATAAGTGGCACGATCGAACTCATCAGCCTCACGTTCAGCAAACATGATAGCCTGTCGAATGTATTCTTGGCCCTCGGGTGAGGATGTCCAGCGGTCCGATTCGGCAATAATCTCATCCACTTTGTCCGCAATGCCTAAAGGATCTCTTTTGGCACCGAATTCAACCATAGGAGAGACTGAGTGACCACTCTATAAAAAAGTTTTGAAATACAAACAAGACAAAGGAAAACTGAAGAAAAAAGGTTCTAAAAAACTCGTTTTACTTCTCCTTATCGTCCCTGCGGATGACCTTGACCGCGTCGATCTTCAGCGTGATCGGGATCGGCACGGCGGCTTCCAGGAGCTCGACGACGACTTCCTCCTTGATCTTGTCGACGCGGGCGATCTTGCACTTCTCGCGCTTGAACGGTCCGCTCAGGATCTCGGCGATGTCGTTCTTCTGGATGTTCACGTCCTTCTTGACCTGCTCGAGCATGTGCTCGATCTCCTGATACTGGATCTCGTTCGGCAGCAAGCCCTTCGCATAAGGAACACCAAACGCGGCCTGCTCGGCCTCGTGGCGGTCAGCCGCCTCCACGAAGATATAGCCGCGCATGCCGTGCGGGGCGATGGCGGAGTAGACGCCGAGCTTCTTGCGCGCGGCGTTGCTCGCGACGAACGCTAAGACTTGGTCTTCGCGGTTCGCCGTCGTGCGCAACGCGTAGATGTGCGCGTTGCGGGCCGCTTCAGGAATCTCCTCTTCGGCCTTGGCTTCGGGCGCTTCCTCCTCGACCTCTTCGACGACGTGCTGCGCGCCCTTCATCGTCGGCAAGGCCTGCTTGACGGCTTCGAAGCCGGTGTTGATGATCGGGATGGCGGCGCGCGCGTCCGCCGTCACGACGAACGGGTCTTTCCGCTTCGCGCGCTTCGCTTCGGCGCGGATCTCTTCCGGCGTCTCGATGACGTCCGTCTGCGACGCCGCGGTTTCCGCGGTCTCGGCAGTCTCTGTCGTCTCGTCCGCAGTCGCGTCAAGCTCGTCCTGGTCGATGCTCGCTTCGTTCTCGAAATTCTCGTCAGCCATACTCGTCACACTTTCATCATTTCATCATACAGAGTCGTCTCGTCGTCAGCCTGTTATGAGCGTGCGCGCCACTTGGAGGATGAAGCCGATCGCGCCGATGACCGCGATGCCAAGGCCGGTGATCTTCGCGATGGTCTTGAACTCGTGGCTCGTCGGCTTGCGCGTCACCTGGAGGACGTGCTTGATCTGCAGCCAAAACGTGCCGATTTTCGTCTTCGTCTCTTGCCACGTCATGGAACAACCACCTAGTCGACGAACTCGATGCCGAGCTCCTCTTCAATCTCCTTCCCTTTGCCTTTCCCGTCAGCGATCATCGAGCGCCCGATGATCTGGCTCGACCGGACTCCCGTCACGATGAGCAACACCCTGATCGTGCCCGCGAGGTCGTCGCTGATCTGCGCGCCCCAAATGACCCGGGCGTCATCGTCCAAGCGGACGCTGACCGTCTCGACGACGCGACGCGCCTCCTCGAGCGTCATGTCGCTGCCGCCGCTCACGTTGATGAGCGCGCCGTTCGCGCCGCCGATGTCCACGTCCAAGAGCGGGTTGTTGATGGCCTTCTCGACAGCCTCGACCGCCCGGTTGTCAGTGTCGCTCTCGCCGACGCCGATGAGGGCGACGCCGCCGTTCCCCATGACCGCGCGGATGTCCGCGAAGTCGAGGTTGACGAGGCCCGCTTTCGTGACGAGCTCCGCGATGCCCTTGACGGCATTCGTGAGGATTTCATCCGCGACCTTGAAGGCGGTGTGCAACGGCAAGTCGGGCGCGAGCTCCAAAAGCTTGTCGTTCGGGATGACGATGAGCGTGTCCACCTGCTTCTCCAACCGTTCAAGGCCGTGCAGCGCGTTCTCGTAACGACGGTTCCCCTCCATCTCGAACGGCATCGTGACGACCGCGACGACGAGCGAGCCGAGCTTCTTCCCGATCTCCGCGACGATCGGCGCGCTGCCCGTGCCGGTGCCGCCGCCGAGGCCGCACGTGATGAAGACCATGTCGCTGTTCTGCAGCGCGTTCTTGATCTCGTGCTCTTGCTCGCGCGCCGAGTCCTCGCCGACCTTGGGGATGCTCCCGGCGCCGAGGCCTTTCGTCAAGTCCTTGCCGATGAGGATCTTCTTGTCGGCGCTCGTGTAGAGCAAGTCTTGAGCGTCCGTGTTGATCGCGACCATCTCCGCGCCCGTAATGCCGACTTCCGTCATGCGATTGATGGTGTTGTTGCCGCCGCCGCCGCAGCCCACGACCTTGATCTTCGCGCGCTGCTGGCTCAGCAACTGCTCGAGCTCGTCGTCGACGGCTGTGCGTTTCTGCGGCAGCGTCTTGTTCGCGGCCGATTGCTGGGCGACGTCTTTCGCGTTCTGGATGATTGAGTCCATGAGTGTGCACCTCCCCGAATTCCCCTTCCTCGTCTCCAGGATACCCCTTTTCTCCTCGACGCTCATATATATACTTAGTGGTGCGGGTGGTCCGACGCGGCGCCGCCGTGGTGGTGCGCCTCGACGTGGTAGCTCACCGTGTGCAGCTTCGTGAGCTTCGTGATGAGCGTGTTCAAGCTCTCCGCGAGGGGTTGCGGCAGGGCGTGGTCGACGGTGATGACGACGTGGCCCTCGCCCTCGATCGTGACGCCGTGGTGGTGGAGGGCCGCCATGTCGAGGATGGCTGCGACTTGCACTGCCGGGTCCGTGACGACGCGCGTGACGTCGACGTCGTACGTGACGTCCTTGCCGGCGAGCGGATGATTGAAGTCGACGGTGACGCGGCCGCCGCTGATCGTACGGACGACGCCGTAGTGGCCGTCGATGTTCAAGGGCAAGCCTTGCACGGGCTGGATGTTCGCCTCCTTGAATTTCTGGAGCGGGATGAGCTTGAGGAGCTTCGCGTCCTTCTTGCCGAACGCTTTCTCGGCGGGGAGCGAGCACGAGTGCGCGCCCAGAGTCTTGCCCGTCAAGTACTCGTCGAGACCGGGCAAGAGCTGGCCTTCGCCGATGCAGATGATCGCGGGCTTGTACGCCGCTTTCTGGTCGAGCCTGCCCGTCATCGCGTCCTCGCGCCGCGTCGTGTCGAAGATGGTGCCGTCCTCGAGCTTGCCGGTGTAGTCGAGTTCGATGAAATCCCCGGTCTTGATCGTCGCCATGAGCATTCCTCGTTCTTCCGCCCTCATGCTCGCCGCTGCGCGTTGAGTCGAGGCCAGAAGTGCAACCGTCGAGAAACAAGCGGTTCTTTAAAAAGATTTCTCTTCTCGAGAGAAGGGGTGACAACCTCCTTATCCGGAGATTATCCGGCCATTCTAAGGATACTTTTTTATAGGAGCGCGTCCCACAGAACAAGATGACAGTCCTCCATCCCGATAAGACGTTGTTCGAGCTGAACCCGCAGCTCAAGAAGGACTTAGATGCGTTCCACGAGAAGCTCCGAAAAGCTGGGCTGCTCGGTACGTTCAAGTTCGACTAGGGTTCTGTAATCTTCAGGCCCCTTTCTCTGAGAAATGCTCGCAACCGTTCTGAACTGAGCAGTTGACGGTCGATCGTCACGAAACGCGAACACCCCGCAGTTAGCGCGCTCGCGAGGTTGAACGCGTCGTCAAGGCTCGTCCGATAGTCGGCAGAAAGTATCTCGTCGACCATCGTGCCAATTTGCGAGAGTTTCAAGACCGTGACGCGTCCGTCATCGAGGAGTTCCGTCAAGAGCGTCTTTGCGAGACGGAGACTCTCTTCCCGATACTCTCCGCGCGTTTTCATGAGAACGCTCACGAACGTCTCGCTGACGACGTAATGCGCGATGACACCTGTCGAGTGCAGCTTGTAGCCGACCGCATTGAGGTACTCTGCGCATTTCGGCTCGTCACGCTCTCGAAAGACTGTCGCCAGGACGACGCACGCGTCGATATAATCTACCATGAAGGCGCGAAGCGACAGAGGTTAAAGAGCGTTCCCCGACGAAAACCGGAAGAATCACGGGTGAGGAAAGAGTTTTCCGTTGATGCTGAAGAATATCGTGCCGGGAGCGTTCACTTCTTCGGTTCGAGCTTGAACTTCTCGAGGACTTCCTCGACGAGCGGCTCCGGCCGTTTGTTCGTCGTGTCGAGCACGAGGTCGTAGTTCGTCATCGAGAACGGGTCGACGCCGTACAATCTCACGTATCGTCTCCGGTCGCTCTCCAACCGTTCCTTGTTCAGCCGCATCGCCTCGTCCACGTGCGCGGCCTGCTCGCCGACGCTGTCGCGCTGCATGAGACGTTGCGCGCGCACTTGCTCGTCAGCGTCGACGAAAAGCTTGACGCTGCGCGGGATGAAGTGGAAGCCGAGCCGGCAGTCGATCACGAAATCATCTTCAGTTTCGCCGAGGCGCCGCTGATACTCGTCGAACTGCGTGTCCGTGTCCTCCTCGCCCTCGCCGAGCCGGTTCAATTCGGCGAGCGTGATGCCGCGCTTCGTCGCGTAGTCGCGCCGCACATCACCGATGCTGTAATGCGTGTAGCCGAGCCTCTCCGCGAGCAGTTTCGCGAGCGTGCTTTTCCCGGAACCGGGCGTGCCCGTCAACGTGATGACCGCCATAACGACGAGCCGCGCGTGGCGAGGGTTAATAAAAGTTACGACGGGAGACGAGTCTCTTCAAGATACCTACAACTTTAAGAACTAACAGTAATTCCTGGATTACATGCGGAAGCCAGGCATCTTCTACGGCGGTTATGACGAAGCAAACCTTCCCTTCATCGAACGTCCAGTGCGCGAGTTAGTACGCGCCATGAACGCCATCCCGTACATCATAACGTACAGTTCGTGCGGTGGCCACCCGCAACTCTTCTACGATGAAACGCTCGCAGCACACGTGGACTTCGAGGTCAACGACCAGAAGGCGGCGAAACGATTGTACCGTCGGATTTTGTATCAGAACTGGGTTCTCGGAGAACCGAAAAGCTGGGTTGATATCTCCCGCACATACGCCAACACCCACCAATATGATCGGCTCGATATCGACAATCCGACTCATGATAATCGACTCATCTGGAGTGAAAGCATGACCATTCGAGGATTTGGGCAAGAACCGGTCACTGCGCGACGCCAGTTACGACGACGCATCACGGAACTCACCGATCTCTTCCGACGAGAAGTATCGCGGTAGACACACCTTTATCTTTAAAAACCCGGGTTGATTCCCCCCCGGTAAGGTTGCAGTAAGTTAAGTGAGGTTGCAGTAAGTTAACAGCAAGGTGTATTCGCATATTCCTTCAGGGGTGGTTCCATCATGAGTAACTCGAACAACGTCCAGCCAATCTTCATTCTTGCCAACGACACGACGCGCACGACCGGAAGGGAAGCGCAGCGGATGAACATCCAGGCGGCGAAGCTCGTCGCGGAAACCGTCAGGACAACGCTCGGCCCGAAAGGCATGGACAAGATGATCGTCGACTCGCTCGGCGACGTGACCGTGACGAATGACGGCGTGACGATCCTGCAGGAGATGCATATCGACCACCCGACGGCGAAGATGGTCGTCGAGATCGCGAAGACGCAGGAGCATGAGGTCGGCGACGGAACGACGACGGCAGTCGTCCTCGCGGGCGAGCTCCTCAAGCGCGCCGAATCCTTGCTCGACCAGGAGATTCACCCGACGATCATCGCGAAGGGCTACCGCATGGCCGCCGAGAAGGCGCAAGAGATCCTCAACGCGATTGCGGTGGACGTCAAGCCGGAAGACAAGGCGATGCTGCAGAAGATCGCGATGACCGCGACGACCGGCAAGGGCGCGGAGACGGCGAAGGAGCACTTGGCAAGCGTCGTCGTCAATGCCATCTTGAGCGTGGCGGAGAAGAACGGGAACGCGTTCGCTGTCGACCACGCGGACGTGAAGATTGAGAAGCGCGTCGGCGACAGCGTCGAGCAGACCGAGCTCATCAACGGCCTCGTCCTTGACAAGGAGCGCGTCCACCCGAACATGCCGCGAGTGGTCGCGAACGCGAGACTCCTCCTCCTCGACACGTCTTTAGAGATTAAGAATACCGAGACTGACGCGAAGATCAGCATCACCGACCCCGCGAAGCTGCAAGAATTTCTTGACATGGAGGAGCGCATGCTCAAGCGGATGGCGGAGAAGGTCGTCGCGACCGGCGCGAACGTCGTCATCTGCCAGAAGGGCATCGATGAGGTCGCGCAGCACTACCTCGCCAAGGCGAACGTGCTCGCGTTGCGTCGCGTGAAGAAGAGCGATCTCGAACGCCTCGCGAAAGCGACGGGCGCGCGAATCGTGAGCAACCTGGATGACGCGTCAAAGGTGGACCTCGGCGCTGCCGGCGTCGTCGAAGAGTTGAAAGTTGGCGAGGAGCCAATGACGTATATCCGCGAGTGCAAGCACCCGCGCGCGGTCACCATTCTCGTCCGCGGCGGCACCGAGCACGTCGTCGCGGAAGTCGAGCGCGCGTTGCAGGACGCGCTCGGCGTCACGGCCGCGGTGTTGAAGAGCGGCAAGGTCGTCGCTGGCGCTGGCGCTCCGGAGATTGAGCTCGCGAAGCGGTTGCGCGCGTACTCGATGACGCTCTCCGGCCGGGAACAGCTCGCGGTGCAGGCGTTCGCGGACGCGATGGAGTCCATCCCGCGAACGTTGGCGGAGAACGCGGGCATCGACCCCATCGATGCGCTCACCGAATTGAAGGCCGCGCACGACAAGAACGAACTCTGGGCAGGCATCAACGTCTTCACCGGGCGGAAGATGGACGCGTGGAAGGAGGGCGTGCTCGAGCCGTTGAAGATCAAGACGCAGGCGGTGAGCAGCGCCGCGGAGGTCGCCATCATGATCCTGCGCATCGACGATGTCATCAACGGCGCGAAAGCGAAAGAGCCGGTCGCGCCGCGGATGCCGGGCATGAACGGCGACGAGTAGAGGGCATTATTTTCGTTTAACTTTTTCTGCTCTTCTTCTCTCGCTCGTTTCTCAACGCCTCGTACGTTGTTCTTCACGCGCGTTTCTCTCCCATCGTCAAAAACGAAAAACTATTTAAACGAAAAGACCGGGGAACAATTTCGAGGGATTTTCTCTCGAGAAAAAAACCATATTGAGGTGGAACACATGCTGGTCGTCAAGGCGAAGATCAAGGATTACACGACAGGGTACAACGTCGCCGGGGACTTCTCGGAGGCGTTGAACGAGAAGGTCGTCGCGCTCATCAAGGATGCGGTCAAGCGCGCCGACGGGAACGGCCGCCGCACCGTCATGGCGAAAGACCTGTGAGTAGTTTCGTCTAACCTCTTTTTATTCAGTATTCTTGCCGAGCGTAGCTCGTTCCCCACACATATTCTGCTGAGCGAAAGCTCAGTCCCGTGCTGGCGCGGCA
>DASH01000015.1 GCA_002503705.1 Candidatus Woesearchaeota archaeon UBA153
TTGCCCGTGCCCGGAGGGCCGTAGATGAGCACGCCCTTCGGCGGCTTGACGCCGAGGCGCTTGAACGCGTCCTTGTGCTTCAACGGCCACTCGACCGCTTCCTTCAGCTCTTGCTTGACGTCTTCCAGGCCGCCGATGTCCGTCCACTTGACGTCCGGCACTTGCACGAGGACTTCGCGCATCGCCGAAGGCCTGACGACCTTGAGCGCGTCGATGAAATCCTGCTGGTGGATGAACAGCTTCTCGAGGAGCTCCTTCGGGATCTCCGCGTCTTCCTTCAAGTTCATCTCGGGGAGGACTCTGCGGAGGACGATCATCGCCGCCTCTTTCGCGAGCGACGAGAGGTCCGCGCCGACGAAACCGTGCGTGATCTGCGCGAGACGCTCCATGTCGACGTCCTTGTTGAGCGGCATGTTTCTCGTGTGAATCTTCAGGATGTTCAACCTGCCAGGGACTCCCGGCACGCCGATCTCGATCTCTCTGTCGAAACGACCCGGGCGGCGGAGCGCGGGGTCGAGCGCGTTCGGAATATTCGTCGCCGCGATGACGACGACCTTGCCTCTCGACTTCAAGCCGTCCATGATGGCGAGGAGTTGCGCGACGACGCGTCGTTCGACTTCGCCTTTCGACTCTTCGCGTCGCGGCGCGATCGCGTCTATTTCATCGATGAAGATGATGGACGGCGCGTTTTTTTCGGCTTCTTCGAATTTCTTACGGAGATTTTCTTCCGACTGACCATAATACTTGCTCATAATCTCCGGACCGTTGATGAGGATGAAGTTCGACTGCGTCTCGTTCGCGACAGCTTTCGCCAGGAGAGTCTTGCCCGTGCCCGGTGGTCCGTGCAGCAAGACCCCTTTCGGCGGCTCGATGCCTAACCGTTCGAAAANNTCTCCCTCACTTTCGACAACTCTTCGTTCAACCCGCCGATATCCTCGTACGTGACGTCGATGCCCTTCTCCTCTTCCGCGGTCTCGACCGCTTCAGGGTTGAAGACGACATCCGTGCTGTCCGTGACGAGCACCGCCTTCTTCGTCGGCTGGACTTCCGTCACGACAAACTTCAAGTCGCCCAAGCCGAAATTGAACTGCTCGTTAATCATGCTGCTGAACAAGTCCATGTCGTTGAAGAACGGGTTGTCGCCCATCGCGGTGCGACGACGACGAGCGCCGCCCAAACTGACCACGTCCCCCTTGAGGACTGGCCGTCCCAACAGTCCGCGCTTGAAGATCTGCGGGTTCGCGCGGATCATGATGCCGCTCTTCGCGGGCGCAATCGTGACCTTCTTCGCCTCGTGCACGTCCGCCTTCTTCACCTTCACCTGGTCGCCGATGGACGTTCCCGCGTTACGACGGATCAAACCGTCCATGCGGATGAGATTGAGTCCGATGTCGCCGGGCAAGGCGCGGTCAGCGATCGCCACCGTCGCCCTTTCGCCTTTGATCTCGACGATATTCCCCGGCCTGATGTCCAACTCACGCATATAGCTAGAATCAAGCCTGACGATGCCCTTGTTCACATCGTCCTGGATCGCTTCCGCGACCTTCAACTTCACTTCAGGCTCAGCCATACCTATCAGTCACCCTACCGATAGCGGCGCCGTAGTCAGGACAGCTTTAAAAGGTTTGCGGGGCGGGTATCGACGGTGACCGTTCAGCAACGCCCGATATCACTTTCTCAAGAATGAAGAAAAGAGTTTTATCTGCACGGTCTTATGCTGAAGCTGTCGTACAGAGTCCGGTACTTTTCCCGAGTTCTCTGACCGATTTCTTTGATGCCGAGGCGTTCTCGGGCTTTCTCGCCTATCTGTACGACGTCTTCCCCTTCAAGAACGAGCAATTCGTTCTTGAGCTGATGCACTCTGAGCTTCTTGACCTTAGTGCCGTAGATTGCTTCGACGTAGTCTCCGACTTCGACGTCAAGAATCTGCCTCGCTTTCTTCCCTAATGCTATCGCATTGTCCGGATAGTCCCGCGGTTTTCCGAAGACTTTCTTCGCATACAGCCCACCATACGCCTTGCTGACGACATCGTCGATGTAGTCCTTGTTGACGTCCATCTGCTTGAGGCCCTTGAGAATGTAGTTGAAGTAGTCGATTCTCGGGTCGACGTGGTCCGTGCGGTGGTATCCTCTGCCGAGGTAGAGCTCGAGGCCGTCAATCGTCGCTCTCCTATACATGACCTCGATCTTGTCGAGTTTCTTGACCTGGTCTTCCGTGAGCTCATAGACCCTGCCGATGACGACGTCATCAGTGCCGCCGCGAGCGATGTCCGCCGCGCCGGTGCCGTTCTCTCTCAAGAGGTCGAAGACGAGTCTCCAGCCTTCTAAGACGTGCGTGCCGACGACCTTGACGTCGCCCACTCGTTTCTCAAGGCGTTCTTGATCCATGTTCGAACCGAATTGCAGTATTCTCATTTCGATTCACCTCTTCGCGTTGTTATTCCCATCTGATATCGTCCGCTTCCTCGTTCGTCTTGAAGATGAGGATGACGAATTCCGAATCGGTGTCGTTGATGAACTCGTGCACGTCGCCCGGCTCGCACAGGAAGAAGTCGTCCGGCTTGCACCGGAACTCTTTGCCTGCCAGTCGCAAGACGCCGGCGCCCTGCCTGATGAAGAAGACCTCGACGGTCTTCTCGTGCCAGTGCGGCGCGACGACCGCGCCCGGAGCGAACTTCACGATCTGGAACTTCGCCCCGGGAGCGCGGAAGTCGTCCTGCGTGAACGGCACGTCCTTGAGGTAGGAGAACCGCTCCTTCCAGACGCACCGTTCCATCGAACCAGTCTTCATCACATACACCTTTTTGTTTCTTCATCCGGTTGTTCTTCAATTCCTCTTTCGTTATTCATTCTCCTCTAATCTGGACGAGCAGCTCTCGTTCCCGGCTGTCGTCGAGCTCGACGAACAAGACTGCTTGCCATCGCCCGAGTGCGAGCGCGCCATCGATGATGGGGATTGTCTCGCTCTTCGGCAGGCAGAGCGCCTTGAGGTGCGAATGCCCGTTCTTCGGCTCGTCCGCGGGGCAGTCGCGCAGCTCGACGTCGTCGTGCAAGTACTGCTTGCTCCTCGGCGCCAGCCGCTCGAGGAACGACGTCATGTCTTGCAGGAGCCGCTCTTCCGCTTCGTTGATGACGATTCCCGTCGTCGTGTGCCTCGTGAAGACGACGGCGCTGCCGCTCGAGACGCCGCTCTGCGCGACGATCTCAGCGACTCGCGCCGTGACGTCTTGGAAGCTCACGCCCGACGCGGTCTTCATCTTGATTCGTTCAGTCGTTATCATTTCGGTACCTCGATGATGCTCAGCGTGTGGTACTCCGGCACGGTCGGCTGGTCGATGCCGAGGAGCTGTGTCGCGATGGGCTCGAAGCCGAGCTTCGCGAACAGCCGGCTCCACGCTTGCGGCGTCTGGAAGTTGAACGGCACGTTCACCTTCGTCTTCTCGTCGGCGCTGTAGTGGATGACGCGGTTGTAGAAGTGGTCGAAGAACACTCCTGCAAGCCGTTGCTGTTCCTGCGTGAGCAGCTTGAAGTCTTTCGTGATCGCGTCGCTCGCGCCGCCGTACTGCGGCTCGACCGCTGCTGGCGGGATGCCGTAGACCGACTCGATGATCGCGACGCGGCCGTCCGGTTTCGTCAACCGGCGTGCGTCCTGCAAGACTGCGACCGGGTCGTCGCAGTGGTGGAGCACGGTCAAGAGCAGCGTGTTGTCGAACTGTCGTTCGGTCGGTACTCTCTCGTCTTGGCTAAACTGGATGAACTCGAGCCCGGTCTTGTCGACGTTCGCGTTCTTGTAGACGTCCGCGAGGATGATTTCCAGGCCGTCTTGCGCGAATCGCTCGCCGACCTTGCCGTCGCCGCACCCCAAGTCAAGCATGCTGCCCGGGAGGACGTACTGCTTGACTTGCTGGTAGATAGTCTCGGCGCGGCCGCTCAACGCTTGGCTGATTGTCGCGCCCGTCACGCCAGCACCCGCGAGGAGCTCGTTGGCTCGCTGTTCGTACGCTTTCTGCGGTGTGCTCGTCGCGACGCCGAGCACCCTGCTCGCGAGCGTCTGCGTGTCGTCTTGGGCGAGCGAGCCGATGACGCTGGTGAGCGTGCGTTGGATGTACGCTCTGACGATGGGGTCGAGCAGGACCTTGTCGATGTCGGGAATCTGTTCTTGGAACGCGTTGATCTTCATGTTGTGCACCTCTTGGTTTTGTTCAGGTTTTTCGGTTCGTGTTGTGGCGGTTCTAGTTCCACCACGCCTCAATCACTTCGTCCGTGGTCCGTCCGTCGCGTTGTTCCGGGAAGTTCATGAGTTCCACCTCGTTTTACTACCCACTAGTGATACATATATTTAAATCCTTTCTTCCCTTAGGGGGGAAAGACTTACTTTCCCATAAGGGGGATAAACTTTATAAGGTACCAAGTTTCAGACGGTAAAAGAACAAGAATGGACATCGAACCCCTCCGGAAACTCGGCTTGACTGACGGTGAGATCAAGGTCTACTTGGCGCTCATCCGCCTCGGCGAGACGACGTCCGGCCCCATCGTGGACGAGTCCGGCATCTCCGTCTCGAAAGTCTATAGTATCCTCAACCGGCTCGCCAATAAAGGCCTCGCCAGCCACATCGTCAAGCGGAAGACGAAATACTTCAAAGCCGCAGACCCTGACCGGCTGCTCGTCTACCTCAAAGAGAAAGAGGACGAGCTCTTCGAGCAAGAGCAACGTCTCAAAGGCATGGTTTCCCTCCTCAAGCTGGAGAACGAGACTGCCGTCACGACCGAAACCGCGCAAGTCTTCGACGGCATGAAAGGTATCCAGACCGCGAGAGAACGAACCTTGCAAATCATGAAGGGGGGCGATGAGATGTGGATCATCGGTATCGCGCGTACGCCGTATGATGGCATGATGTCCCCGTACTTCAAGGAGTACCACGCGCGACGCTACGGGAAAGGCATCTTCTGCCGCTACCTGTACAACGAGAGCGCGAAGAAACCCTTCGGCGAAACCTCGGAGTCATACCCGTTGAGCGAGGTCCGCTACATGCCGGAAGGCATCGTCACGCACGGTTGGATGGAGATTTACGCTGATACCGTCACGATCGGCATCAACAAAGGCCACTCGTTCTCCATCGTCATCCAGAACCAAGAGCTCGCGAACTCGTTCAAGACCTACGCGCAGCTCCTCTGGAGCATCGCGACGCCGGCGGAGAAGCGAGCGCAATCTTCATCTAGACGCTCCCGTGACCAGCTCGAGATGACGAACGTCTCGGGGCTGAAATAGAGGACTGCAAAAACTTTTAAACCTCTTAGCGGTCTTCTTCGATTATGGTTGCGGGGAAGGTTCCGACGGTTTCGCCTGAAGTCTCAGTCCTCGGTCTCGTCTGCGGTCTCGAGATTCACCAGCAATTGGACACGGGGAAACTGTTCTGTCGTTGTCCGTGCGTCTTGAGAGAGGACAAGCCCGACTTCGAGGTCGTAAGAGTCCTGCGCGCGAGCGCTGGTGAAACTGGCGAGATCGATCTCGCGGCGAAGCACGAGCGCGCGAAAGCGAAGCGGTTCCGTTATCAAGGCCATCACGGCACTACTTGTCTCGTCGAGCTTGATGAGGAGCCGCCGCACCCGTTGAACGAGAAGGCGCTCGAAGCCGCTCTCCAGGTCGCGAAGCTCGTCAAGAGCGCAATCCTTCCCGAAGTCCATGTGATGCGCAAGACCGTCATCGACGGGAGCAACACGAGCGGATTCCAACGCACCGCATTGGTCGCGATGGGCGGCGTCCTTCCAGAAGAGAAAGTCGGCGTCCAATCCATGTGCCTCGAAGAAGAAGCCTGCAAGATTATCAGCAGGAGCAAGGACGAGGACGTGTACGACCTGAACCGTCTCGGCATCCCGCTCATCGAGCTCGCCACGGCGCCAGAAATAACGACGCCGGAACAGGCGCAGCGAGTCGCCGCGGAAATCGGCATGATCCTCAGAAGCACCGGGAAGTGCAAGCGCGGCCTCGGCACGATCCGTCAAGATTTGAACGTGAGCATCAAAGGCGGCTCGCGAGTCGAGATCAAAGGCGCGCAAGACCTCAGGCTCATCGCCGACCTCGTCCGGAACGAGGCGTTGCGCCAACGAGCCTTGCTCGACGTGCGCGAAGAGTTGCGTCGTCGCGGCGTCACCGAGTTCTTGCTCCCGCCGCCGCACGACCTCACGCACGTCTTCACAAGAGAGGGTCCCGGCTTCGTCCGGAAAGGCCTCGTCGCGGGCAACGTCCTCATGGGCCTCCCGCTCATCAAGTGCGAAGGCCTCATCGGCAAGGAGCTGTTGCCCGGCTACCGCGTCGGCACGGAACTCGCGGGGTACGCGAAAGCTTTCGGCTTCGGCGGCCTCATCCACAGCGACGAAGACTTGACGAAGTACAACTTCACGGATGCGGAAATCGCCGCGGCGAAGAAGAAGCTCGGCGTCGACCACGGCGACGCGTTCCTCCTCATCCTCGGCGAGAAGGAGCGCGTCGAGGAGTTCTTCGCGTTCGTTCTCATCCCGCGTTTGGAGCACGTGCTGCACGGCGTGCCGAGCGAGGTGCGCAAAGCGAACCCGGACGGAACCTCTTCCTATCTCCGACCCATGCCGGGCGCCGCAAGAATGTACCCGGAAACCGACATTCCGCGCGTCATCGTCGACGAGACGAAGATCGTCCCGCCAAAGCTGTTGAAAGAGCAAGAGGCGGAACTCGTCAAAGAGTTCAAGATTACGCCGGCACACGCGAAGCAGTTGCTGCGCGAAGGCTGGCCGTTCCACGACTACGCGAGCGCGTTCAAGAATCTCTCGCCGGTCTTCCTCGCGACGACGCTCTTGGAGTCGCCGAAAGAGGTGAGGGCGCGGTACAGCAAAGAGCTCGACCTCGCAGCGCACGAAGAGACTTTGAAGGAGATTCTCAGCAAGGCGGATTCGGGCGCGATTCCTCGAGAGGCGGTTTTCGAACTCCTCGTGCGCGTCGCGGAGTCCAAGCCGCTCGACTACTCGATCTATGCGATGCTGAGCGATGACGACGTCGAGAAGGCGATCAAGAAGGTCATCGCGGACAATCCCGGAGTCGGCTTGAACGCGCTCATGGGCAAGGCGATGCTCGTCCTGCGCGGCAAGGCGCCCGGCCAGAAAGTCCTCGAGCTCCTGCAACGGTTCGCGAACGGTGAGTAGAGATGGTGACCTGCGGGGTGCCGAGCGAGTTGAACGTCCTCAATATTCTCATCCTCGTCGTCCTTCCCATCTTCTTCATTCTCCTCCTCGCGTTCTTCCTCTTCTGGCGGTTCTGGTTCGCACGACAACCGCGAAGGATTGTGCCGCCGGACGCGCGCAGCATCGTCAGCCCGGCGAACGGGAAGATAGTCGTCGTGAAAAAGTTCGACGTGCAAAAATCATCGTCAACGAACGCGAAGAAGTGGAACTGCGGCAGCGTCGACATCCTGTGCGAGGACGTCGCGCCGAAGGGGTGGTTCGTCCTCATCATGATGACTCCCTTGAACGTCCACTACCAGCGAGCGCCCATCGCGGGAAAAGTCGTCAGCGTCGCGTACAAGAAAGGAAAATTCCACAACGCGGTCAAGAACCCTGAATCCCTGCTCACCTTACAGAACGAGAAAAACGAGATTACCTTCAAAGGCGCGCGCGGCAAGGTCAAGATAGTCCAGATCGCTGGCGTCCTCGCGCGCCGCATCACCGCTTCCGTCACGAAGAATGACAAGGTTGAAAAAGGGCAGGTCGTCGGGTTCATCAACCTCGGCAGCCAGGTCGCAATCGTCCTGCCCGAGAACGTCACGCTCAACTGCAAGGTCGGAGATGAGGTCATCGATGGCGAAACGATCATCGCGAAGTACGCATAAGCAACGACATGCCGCGTTGCCGTCCTTAAGGGCGAGCGTGCAGCGGTCGAACAAGCGGAGTGCCGAGGGGGGTGTCCCTCACGGGGATACGGCACGGGCGAAGAACGGTCGTAACGCGAGCAGGACCGGCAACGCGGGAACTGTAACTCATTCCGTCCAACGTGCGCAACAGAACCAAGGCTTCCCCGTCATCGAGAAAGGCGGCTTCGACTTGACGTTCCCCGACTTCGTCACCGCGTTGAACCTCGTCGCGGGAGTCCTCGCGGTCTACGCGGCGGTCACCGGCGAACTCTTCACGGCTGCCGTGCTCATCATCGCCGGCATGGTTTTCGACTACTTCGACGGGAAGATCGCGCGCCACTACGGGCAATCGCACGACTTCGGCCGCGAGCTCGACTCGCTCGCCGACCTCGTCACGTTCGGCATCGCGCCCGGCGTCTTGAGCATCGCCGTCTACCCTGGCAACAACCTCGTCCTCGCGGCAGCCGCGATCTACGGCGTCGCCGCGGCGTTCCGCCTCGCGCGCTTCAACCTGTTGAAAGAAGCGGGAAAAGCTGAGAAGTCGTACGCGGGCGTCCCCGTGCCCGCGGCGGCGGTCATCGTCCTCCTCGGCACGCTCCTCACGGTGTACAACGCCGCGCTCATCCACACCGGCGTCATGCTCATCGCAAGCCTCTTGATGGTGAGCACGCTGAAAGTGCCGAAGGTGTGACGCCATGCACCCTTGCGCGATTTCTGCCGAGCGCGAAGCTCGTTCTGCGCGCGATGTCCGCTGGACGCGAGTCCAGTCCCGAGCTGGCGCGGGAAAAACTCATAGTCGAAGTACAATGTCGTACGAAACGAATGCCCGGTGCGAAAACAGGACGACGTACGGGAAAATCCGAGCCGCGCCAGGCATTCGTTTCGT
>DASH01000031.1 GCA_002503705.1 Candidatus Woesearchaeota archaeon UBA153
CCACGGGAACGCAGCCCTCGCCGTCCAACAAGCGATGACGCGAGCGGCTGGCGACCACGCGAAAGCGATTTGCCTAAGAGCCCATATAACTGAGAACGGTTGTCTCTCTGAGGGGCGTCGACTCTCACGCGCCTCGGCCCTTCTCGAGCTCCGCGACGAGTTTCTTGACGGAAGCGGCGCTCGCGTGCAACGCCGCTAGTTCCGTCTTGTCGAGGGGGAGCTCGACGACTTCGCGCACGCCCTCCTTGCCGAGCAGGCACGGCACGCCGAGGAACAACCCTTTGAGTTCGTACTCGCCGTCCAGCCACGCGCTCACCGGCACGGGTTTCGACGACTCGCGAAGAATCGCCTCGACGACTTCGAAGATCGCGGCGGCGGTCGCGTAGTACGCGCTCCCGTTCCCGAGAAGGTTGACGATCTCCGCGCCGCCGTGTCTTGTCCGCTCCTCGATCGCGCGCAGCTCCTCTGTCGGGAGTTTGTCGGTCAGCCGCGCTCCGTCCACCGTTGCCAATCGTGAGAGCGGCACCATGAGGTCGCCGTGGCCGCCGAGGACGAGCGCTTCGACTTTCGAGGGCGAGACGTCGAGCCGTTCGCTCACGAAGAGCTTGAAGCGCGCGGTGTCGAGCGTTCCCGCCATGCCGACGACCTTGCGCTTGTCGACGCCGGAGAGTTCGGCGGCGAGCCACGTCATCGCGTCCAACGGGTTCGTCACGACGACGAGCACCGCTTCGGGCGCGTGCCGTTTGACGTTCTCGATGACCGAGTCCATGATTTTCGCGTTGACGAGCAGGGTGTCTTCGCGTTTCTGGTCTGGCTTGCGCGGCACGCCGGCGGTGATGACGACGACGTCGGAGTCCGCGATGCTCGCGTACTCCGCGCCGCCGCGGACGCGAACCGGGAGTCCGAAGACGCCGGTCGCTTGCGCGATGTCGAGCGCTTTCCCGCGGCACGGCCGGTCTTGGATGTCGACGAGGACGACCTCGTCGGCGAGCTTGCGCATCGCGAGGACGTACGCCGTCGTGCTCCCGACGAAGCCGGCGCCGATGATGGAGACTTTCGCCATGGTTCTTCCGTTCCTGTTTTGTTCGCTTCGTCCGTTTCCCTTAAAAAGATTGTTATGGATTCTTCTTGTTCCAGGTTTTCTCTTGTTCCAGGTTTTCTCTTGTTGCAAGGTCAGCTCTTCTCCACGCTTCTTGTAAGGTCCGCTCTTGTTCCGGGGTCTTCCCGGCGCGGCTCAGTACAGGAGCGCGTAGAACTCTCTCCTGATCTCTTCCCGTTCCTCTTCGTCGAAACGCGTGTCGAGTTTGCTGTTCACGAAGAACATCGCGCCGAGGAGTTCCGGGTGGAGAACCTCGCGCTTCTCCTCCTTCAGGATGAGCGTGGTCGTCTCGAGCGTCGCCGCCGCGACGCGCAAGTACTCCTTCAACCACTTCTCGTCCTCGATCTTCGTCAGGCAGGTCAGGACGATGTCCGCGCTCTCCGGCGGGTGCTCGCCGAGCCAGCGCGCGCTGAACGCGCTCCACCCTTCTCGCGCCGCGTAGTCGTCGATGGATTGCTGGTAGTGTTGGGCCGCTTGGAAGATGAACCTTTTGAAGTACTCGTCGTCAGGGTCGATTCTCGAGAGGATGTCCGAGACGACGGACGGCTGTTGTTCTCGCGGGTCGTAGATCGGGTTGTGGAAGTTCACGTACGCCGCTCGCCGGAGGAACGTTTGGTAGTCGTCGCGCTTTCCCGCGATGAGGTCGTGGTAGCGCGCGCACGAGAGCATCTCGTCGATGAACGGGAGCGCCGAGGGGTCGTACCACCACGCGCCCGCGATCGTCTGGTCGTACACTTCGCGCAGCCGCGCCGGGTCTTTCAACGTGAGCTTCGCCTGCTCGGCTTCCGCTTTCGTGCACGGCGCGGGCTTCAAGAATTCTGAGAACCTGACGAACGGACTCATCATCCCTTGCGCGTCCACGCTCGCGCTCGAGAGGAGCGCGGTCAGCGTCATCGTCGCCACGATCGTCGTCCGCCGCAGGTCACTCCGCATGTCACTCTTCTTCCGGAGTCACAAGTATATAAGCTTAGTTGCGGAAAACGGGAAGGAGGCGAGACGTTTGACGGGAATCAGTCATTCTTTTCGTCCGACTCACGCGTTCTTCTCGACGAATCGCGTCAGGAACCGGACGCCCCAGCCGGTCGGGCCTTTCGGCAGGTATGGCCGTTCGCGGTCGTCGTACACCGCGCCGCCGATGTCAAGGTGCGCCCACGTCTCCGGCTTCTCGACGAACTCCTGCAGGAAGACCGCGCCCGCTGTCACCGCGGCGGTCATCGGGTAGCCCATATTCTTCACGTCCGCGAGATCGCTCTTGACGTCCTCCTTGTGGTCATCCCACAAGGGGAGACGCCACGCCCTGTCGCCGGTCTCCTCGCCGACCGCGATGAGGTTCGCGGCGAGCTTGTCGTTCGGCGTCAAGACGCCCGCGATCGTGCCGAGCGCGACCTTCGCCGCGCCCGTCAACGTGGCGATGTCGAGGAGCGTGTGCGGCGCGAGCGTCGACGCATACGCCAGGCAGTCCGCGAGGACGAGCCGCCCTTCCGCGTCAGTATTGAGGACTTCAATCGTCTTCCCGTTCATCGCGTTCAGGATGTCGCCCGTCTTGTACGCGCTGCCCGAGATGAGGTTCTCCGCCGCGCCGATGACGACGGTGACGTCCGCCTTGACCTTGAGCGTAGCGACCGCGTCGAGCATGCCGAGCAGCGCCGCCGCGCCGCCCATGTCGTCCTTCATGACTTCGAGCATCATCGTCTTCAGGTTGTAGCCGCCGCTGTCGTAGCAGACGCCCTTGCCGCAAAAGACGAGTTTGCGCTTCGCGCCCGGTCGTTTGTACTCGAGGAGAATCATGCGCGGCGGGATGGCGCTCCCCTTGCCGACGCTGTACAGCGCGTTCATGCCGCGCTTCTGCAGCTCTTTTTCATCAAACACGGTGACTTTTAGGCCGTGCTTCTTCGCGAGCGTGCGCGCCGCCGCCTCGAGGCTCGCGGGGTTCATGTCCGCCGCGGGCGTGGCGATCAAGTCCCGCGCCATCGCGGTCGCCGTCGCGAGGACTGCGCCGCGGGCGAGCCCTTGCTCGGCGGCTTTCCGTTGTCCTTTTTGTTCAACGAGGAGGGTGAAGCGCGAGAGCTGCTTGAACTGCTCGACCTCGCGCGTCTTGTACCGCAAGAACCGGTAGTCGCCGAGCAGGAGCCCTTCCGTCACCGCTTGCGCGGCGAGGGCGAGCCGTCCCGCGGCCTTGGTGTCGGCGGTGAATGGAATCGTGACGTCCTTCGAGACTTCGCGCGCCGCTTTCGCCGCGACTCCCGACGCGCGGCGGAGCGTCTCGAGCGTGACGCTCTTCCTCAGGCCGAGGCCGACGAGCAACACTTTCGAGCAAGGAGTCCGGGGCGTCCGGACGAGGAGCGTCGAGAGCGGTTTCGCTGCGAACTCTTTCGCCGCGCGAAGCCGGGCGAGCTCGCCGCCGAGCAGCTTGTCTGCGCGTTTGAACTCTGCGCTGTCGCCGTCCTCGTTCGTGAACACGATGAGCAAGTCTGCTTTCGCCGTCTCCAACGTTCCGACCGAGACCGCGCCTTTCGCGATTGCCACGCCACACCACCTCGTACCGTCTTGAGCGAGCGGAAGCGGCTATAAAAAGGTAGCGGTTTCTCTCCTCGGAGAACTCCCTCCCGGGGTTTTCATAAGTTTTTTAAAACCACCTCGGTTCCGAGGGGCCAAGAACGATGATGGGTGATACTTCATGGCGATAATCGGGTTTTCGTTCACCAAGCTGCACGCGGAGAAGACCGCGCCCGCCGCGGGGAAGATCAGCATCAACAACAACGTCGCGCTCACGGGCGTCGCCGACGCGAATCTGCGCATGGCCGAGACGAAGAAGGGCTTGAAGGTCTCGTTCGCGTTCGAGACGCGGTACGAGCCGAAGGTCGGCGGCATCCTCTTGCAGGGCGAAGTCTTGCTCCTCGAAGACGTGAAGGTCGCCGAGGCCATTCTCGCTGAATGGGACAAGAGCAAGAACTTGCCGAAAGAGCTCATCACGCCCGTCTTGAACCAGATTCTCGAGCGGTCGAACATCCAGGCGTTGCTCCTCGCGCGCGAGATGGGCTTGCCCTCGCCGGTGCCGATGCCGAAGGTGAACGTCCAGATGACGCCGAAGGGCGACGCTCCGAAAGCGGACGCGAAGCCGGTCGAGGCGAAGAAGGACGCGAAGGCGCCGAAGAAGAAGTGAACCTGCGCTGAGAAATATTTTTCATATAACTATTTTTTCTTATAACTTCTCGTTCACTTTTGTATCGGGTCGAGGCTCGTCGTGCCGTTGACGTAACGGACGGGCGGCGCGCACTTGCCCTCGTAGCAGCGGAAGAAATTGCCGCAGTCGACCAGCGTGCTCGTCACGGTCGTGTCGTTCGAGCAGTACCACTCCAGCACGGTGCGGCTGTCGAGACACGCGTCCGCGTAGTACGCGTCGCCGAGTTGGACGGTCGTTGCCGCCGTCGGCGTGATGCCCTTGTCAGGGTCGTGGCACTTCGATGGTGCTGTACACGCGCCGACAGCGGGGTCCGCGTCGTCGCAGTCCTTCGTCGCGTTGCAATACCACGGGCACGACTCCGGCTTCTCCGTCGCCACCGTCCCCCAGACGCAGTACCGGTCGCCATCGTCGTCCGTACACCTGTTCTTCGGCGTGCCGTTCGGCGCCGCGAACGGTCCGAGCGGCATTCCCGCGAAGTAGAACTCGCGGAACGGGACTTTCAGCCGCGCGTACCCTTCCTCTCCCCAATCCGCGCCCCAACTGTTCTTGAGCTCCCACACCGTCTCGCCCGTCTCTGCCTCTGGCGCGTACCCTGCGAGGACCATGTCGTGGTTCCACGCGGGATAGGTGATGCTCATCGGGCCGCGGTAGACGAGCGCGCGCTTCAGCTGCGTCTCGTTCTCCACGACGATCTCGTCGCTGCAGGAGCTCTCCCATTTGTCGGTGAGCAGGAAGTTCTGGAAGCCGTTCGAGAACCAGCGGCGGAACTCCCACCCGTCGCAGAGCGTCGCTTTCGTGCAACCGTCGCTGCTCGACGCGCCTGTGTACGGGTCGCACACCTCGTCGATGAGACCGGTCGTGCTCGTCTTGCAGAAGAGCTGTCCCGGATAGCAACCTCCTGTCGTCACGGCGCACGCTTCGATGCCGCAGATTGGGTCGTCAGGATCGTCGAGATTGTTGCTGGACAGGTCGATGAGCATCTGCTCGGACAAGTCCCAGTCGAGAAGCGTGTTGTAGTGGACGTTCAACTGCGCTTCGAACGTGCCGACGGTGGCGAAGGCCCAGCAGTCGGGTCCGAGCTGTCGCTTGACGCTCGTCAGCCAGTTCTTGCCGTGCGCGTGGCGCCACGACCAGGCGAGCGGCACGGGTTGGGGAGTGACGTACGGTCCTCCTTTCGTCGCCGTCACTCGTGACGCGTCCGTTCTCGCGTCCATCGTCGGGTGTTGAGGTGCCGCTCGTGGTTCGAAGACGCCGCCTTTGTAGTAAGGAAGTATCGTCTGGTCCGCGTTCAAGCGTCCGTCCTCGCTGCGGAAGAGCGCGAGCTTCTGCTCGTACGAGTACGCGGAGACCGTTGTGTGTCCGGGCGTCCATCGGATTGCGCCGCTCGAGGATTGCGCGCGCAGCCAGGCGACGTTCTGGTCGTCGTGCGCGCGCTTGGCGCGGTACTCTTCGTTCGCGGCGCGGCGCTTCCCATCGTTCCGTGCAGTAATTTCTTCTAACGTGAGGGTCGCATGCTCGACCTGGATCTCGATCCGTCCTGCCGTCGGGCTCATCGCGCACGTCTCCACGCACGCGTCCGCGAAGCGGTAGTCGGTCTCCGGCGTGAGGGGCGGTGTCGCTTCGTAGACGAGGTGTCGCCGTCCTTGGTCGTCGAGGAGGAGGACGCGGACGAACCCGTCGTCCGCCGCGAAGGAGACGTTGCCGGTGACGCTGAGCGCCGTGACGCTCTTCTGTGGGAGCTCTCGCTGCGCGTCTCTCGTGTAGCGCTCGTGCACCGCCGTCCCCGTTTCCCGGTTTGGCTGTTCTTTCGCGAACGAGGGGCTCGCGAG
>DASH01000033.1 GCA_002503705.1 Candidatus Woesearchaeota archaeon UBA153
CTCGTGTTGAACGTGCACGTCGTCTTCTCCGCGCACGTGAGGACGGGGAACGTCTGGTTGAAGTACGGCCTCGTATTGTTCCGGATCTCGAAGGTGATGAGCTCAGTGTCGCACAACCCCTCATCGTCGCACAAGGTGATGTTGACGCTCTCGTTGCGCGGCGCCCCCGTCGGGGTGACGGTGATGATGCCGTCGGCGGTGATGTTGAACGTCGAGGAGTTCTCAGTCCAGACGAGGACTTCGCCCCAGAGCGTGTCCGGGTCGGAGTAGTTGATGTGATACGTGAAGGGCGCGTCGAGGAAGGCGATGAGGCGCGTGAGGTTGACGTTCCCCGCCGTGTTCTCCGGATGCGTGCTGTTCTGGAAGATGACGGGCGCGTCGTTCACGTTGTTGACGATGACGGTGAGCGTCGTCGAGTTCGTCGCGCCGGTCGCGTCCGTCACGTTCACCCTGACCGCGTGGGCGCCGACGTCCGCGTTCGCGGGGGTGTAGTCGATGCGTCCGAGCGCGTCGCTCGTGTTCGACGCGATCGCGATGACGGTCTGCGTCACGAAGAGCGAGGTGTTGTCGCTGAACGTGAGCGTCTCGTTCCGGTCGTCCGTGTCCTCGTCGTTCGCGCTCAGGTTGATGATGATGCGTTCGCCCTGGTCGAGGACGTACGTCCGGTTCTCGCTGCTCGAGTGGTTCCACGGGCTGAGCGTCGTGAAGTACGGCGCGCGGTTGACCGTGGTGACTTCCAGGGTGAAGTCGGCGAGGATGGTGGCGCCGCGCGCGTCGCTCAGGTTGAGGGTGATGGTGTGGTTGCCGACGTCGTTGTAGTCCGCCGGACTCGAGAGGTACGCGACGCGCACCGTCGTGTTGCCTTCGACCGTGACGGTGACGTCGTCGCGGATCTCCGCGCTCGTCAAGGCGTCGACGAGCGTCGCGGTGACGGGGTAGTCGTGCTCTTCGTCGGCCGCCGTGAAGGTCGTGTTGAGCCCCGCGATGACGGTGACGCTCTGGTCGGCGAGCGTGATGCTCGGGTCGTCGTTCACGGGGATGACGGCGAACGCGACTTTCAAGCTCGAGGATTTCGCGTAGATAGGGTCGTCATCATCCACCCAGAACGTGATGTTGTAGTATTTCACGCTCTCCGTGAAGCCGCCGGTCGTCGTGTGCGCGTGCGTCGGCGTGCACGAAACCGCGCCGGTCGCGCTGTTCGTGACGGTGCAGAAGCTCGCCGTTTTGAAGTAGTAGTAGAGAGTGTCCGCGTCGATGTCGGTCGCGTCGACGTCGAACTCGCTCGTCACGTCCTCCGTCACGTTCACGCTCGCCCCGATCGTGCTGCCCGTCGCGTTCTTGACGGTCGGCGTGCTCGGCGCGCTGTTCTGGACGGTGAGGTTCGCGGAGCTGGTCGCGGTGTGCGTGCCGTTGTTCAGGATGACGGTGCAGCGCCACGCCTCGTTCTTCGTCGTCTCGGCGGCGAGGACTGTGCTCGTCGTGTCGAGGGGGGCGGCGACGATAACGCTCGAGTGGATCGCGCCGTTCTTGTACCAGGTGATGTTCTCGCTCGTGGCGTCCACGGAGACGTTCCAGTTGCAGACGAGGTCGTTGTTCGTGTACGTGCCGCCGCCGTTGTTGACGGTGACGCTCGTCGTGAAGCTGACGCTCGCGGTGACTCCGACGAGGAGGAGTGCGAGGAGGGCGCAGAGCACGAAGAGGGAGGAGCGAGAGGAGAAGGAAGAGCGGGAGGCGAGTGTTGCGCGGTCCTTCATCGTCTCGCCTCCGTTCTCGTGAAGCCGTTCGCCGCCGCGTCCTGGGAGACTCTTTCGCGAAGGATCTTGACGAGGTACTCCTTCAAGGTCTTCTCGTCGAGCATCGCGGCGAGTTTCGCGCGCTTGTGGAGGGCGTCAGGAACCTCGATGTTCAGGTTAACCACGGCGGCCGCCTCCGGGAAGCGATGCTCGGTCAGGAAGCCCTGTTCCTGATTCCGGTTTGATGGAGAAAGGCGGCGTCGGTGATTCGCGGACTGCCGCTTCGATGGCGGCGATGACGTACTCTTTCAACGTCTCGTCTTTGAGAAGCGCCGCGAGCTTGAGCGGCTTGTGCAGGTCGTCAGGCAGTTCGATGTTGATGTTGACCATGGTCGCCGGAACTGTCGTGTTCAGCCATCCGTTTTCAGAGCGCGGCTGCGGAGTCGGCGCGCCGGAAAAAAGGAAAAGCTTAGCTAAGTTCGTTAACTTCGCTAACTTACCCATTTATAAAGGTTTTGGTGAGAATGAAGGGCACACGGCCTGTAACCCTCAACGAAGAAGTGAAAAGTGAAACGCGACCCGTTCCGTTCACGAAGTCAAGCGGTACCCGCGACAGCAGTACTCGCGACAACGGTACCTGCCACATCAGTACCCGCGACATAACCAATCTCACGATACAACCGTTCGATATCCGCGTAAAGCGCGGCCTTGTCATCACGGCTCGCGTTCGCGTACGCGTGCAGAATCCGAGCGTACTCCTCCTTCGCGAGCTCGACGCGGCCGAACTGCAACGCCTCGTACGCGTTGAGCAGCCGGAGACGCGCCTCGTGGCCGAACGACAACTCATCAGTCAAGTGCCGGACGGGCAGCGCGCGCTCGACCTCCTCCAACGAGTAGTTCGACGTCAAACAGATGAGAAGACGGAACTCCTCCTCGACACTCGTGAAGAGCGCGCTGTTCACCACGCTCCGGTCGAGCGCGGGAGACTCCAGAAGAGCGAGACGGGAGTGGACGCCGTCAAGGACGACGCGCAAATCATCAGAAACGAGCAGGACGTCGAACGCCGCACGCCACTCCTCAAGAGCGTACTCGTACGGGAGCTTGAGAATGAACGAGTAATACGTCCGGACCGCTTTCGCGAGCGCGTCGTACGCTGCTGCGGGCGTGAGCGGCCGCTTCGGGTCGTGCAAGGCGCGGAGCTGCTCGAAAAGAACCCGCTTCTCATCATCTGAGAGCAAAAGCTCCTTCTCGCGACGGCGTTGCAACCGCCAGCCGAGCGAAGCCATCCGTTCATACAGCTGCTCGCGGTAGAGCATGAAGAGCGCGAGAAGAACGGAAAGGATGATGAGCAGCAAGACCCACGGAAGAAGCGTCGCCTCCGACGCCTCGACGATGACGACACCCGGCTGCTGGATGACGGTGCACGGGGCGCACTCGCCGCCGCAATCAACGCCCGTCTCGTTCCCATTCATGACGCCGTCGTCGCACCGCGGCAGATAGACGCACGACTGCTCCAGCGCAGGACGGTACGTGCGCGAGCCGCAAGAGCGCAGGTCCGTGCACGAACGGTTCTGCACGCTTAAAGGAGAACAGACCCCCCAGTCGGTGCACAGCCAATTCTCCTCGCAAGGACCAAGCCTCTCCGTGTAGAAACAATCCTGGTAGAAGTCGACCTCCGCGTCGATGCAGCCGTTCTTGTCCTTGCAGACCTGGTGCTGCATCCCGTTCGGGTAGCACTCGCTCCACGGCAAGCAGAAAAGCTCAGAACGGCACGTCCTTCCGGCGCCGCCGCCACCGCCACCGCCACCACCACTCCCCCCGTCATCGTCGCCGTCGTCGATGATGATCTCCGGACACGTGATCTCCACGCGGACGTTGTTGCTCGTCGCGGAGAGCGCGAAAGGGTCTGTGGCGAAGAACCGGAGGAAGATGAAGTTGCCGCAAGTCTTCCCGGAGCGCAGGATGACGATGCTGTCGCTCGTGATCGTCACGTTGAGCGCGTCGGACGAAGCGCTTTGAAGGTACGTGTACGTGAGTTCGTCACCGTCAGGATCCGCGAAGTAGTCGTTGAGATAGAACGCGTAGAGCGTCGAGTTCGCCAAGAACGCCTGGTTCGGGATGTTCTGGACGAGGTACGGCGGGTCGTTCACGTTCGCGACCGTGAAGTCGAAAAAGAACGAGTGCGCGGAGTTGCCGCACGGGCTCCCATCGTCCGCGATGATGAGCGTGCTGTGGCCGCCCACGTCATCGTTCGTCGGCGTGAAGTTGATCGTGCCGCCACCAGTGATGTTGAAGACCGGCACCGTATCGGGGAGTTGGGGAATCTGCGTGAACGTGAACGAGTCCCCAGGATCGGACGTGACGTTCAAGTCGCAAAAGAACGGCACGCCTTGCCGCAAGGAGAGGTTGCACTGGTGGTTCGAGGACGGCGGCTCGTTCAAGCAGAAAGTGACGACTCCCTCCGCAGTATCCTGCGTGGCGCGCGCCGTCGCCGAACGCAACGTCCGCTCCGTCTCGTACAGGACGACGAACGTCGAAACAAGATTGACGAGAAGGATGAGCAGGACAGTCAGTTGGAGGAGCTTCCGCTTCATCATCGACGACACCACTCTCGAGAAGTCCCGAGGAGAGTGCGTATTTAAAGGTATCTGTCTTTGTGGTCGCGATGAAAAAGTCGAGCGACCCTGCCGTGACGGCCTCTCGACGAGAACATCCCGCCGGGCACGGCCCGGTCGCGGCTGGCGCGGCAAAAATTCACGGTCGAAGTCCGGAGCGGCAGGCACGTACACGCGAGAACGTGTACGAGTACTTCCGGGCCGCGCCAGCACNNGCCGCGAAGCGAGACGTTCAACGCGACCCGTCTTCGTTTATCGACGGTAGAAATAGAACTTGACCACACCGGTGTACTTCGCGAGGAGGATGTCAGTCGGGACCGCCGCAGTGAAGGTGAGGTTCACCGGCTCTCCGGCGCTCACATCGAGATTGTTCTGGTCGGGGAAGACGTACGGCCCCGTCTCGCCGACGCTCTTGATGACGAGCCGCGCATCCTTCGCTGAAGCGATGATGAGGTGCCGTTGCGATGTCCCGCCAGGGGAGAGCGTGCCGAAGTGGAGCGCGTCGACGTCCGTATTCAGGCCCGCGACTCTCGCCTCAACGCCGAAGTCGACAGGAATCTCGCGATACTCGAGGAGATAATACCCGTAATAGT
>DASH01000005.1 GCA_002503705.1 Candidatus Woesearchaeota archaeon UBA153
GGGATGACTTGGCTGCGGTCGGAACGTCGCGATCGGCAGTTGGCCGCGCCCCGCGCTCCGAGCCCAGTTTAAGTCCCGCGCAGTTGACCAGGCTGTGCCACCCCCGCGAGAGGTGTTCCGGTGAGAAGATGCTGAGTGGTTTTTAAAGGTTCGGTCTCTCGTCGAGACGCGCCTTCTCGATCCGCCAGACGCCCGCGAAGTCCTTGAATGTCGCGCTCGCGTCCTCGACGATGATGCGGCGCGTCCACCCCGGCGCCCACGCGGTGAACGTCTCGAACTCGCCGCCCTCCCCCGTCAGGCTCACCCCGGTCTTTTCGCGCAACGTCTGCAGTTCTTTGATCGCTTCATCATCGTACGGCCTGCCGAGCCACTCCTTCGTGAACGGCTCCGCGGCGACGCCGACGATGAAGAGCTCGAAGCCTTCCGCGACGAGCCACGCGGCGTACGCGTCATGGTCGATCTTCCAGAGCGGGTTGAACGTCGTCAAGCCCTCCTCTAAGCAGAGCTTTTCGATGCGCTCCGCCTGGTACGTGGACGCGACCGCGCCCGTCGCGATGCCGTCCACCTTGTACTCTCGCTTCGCGCGGACGATGAGGCGCCGCAAGTCCTCGAGCTCCGCTTCTTTCTCCCCTTTCGTGCTCTCGATGACGAGCGGCAAGCCCGCGGCTTTCGCTTGCAGCTCGGTCCAGCGCGCGTTCGGCGTGTGGAACATGTAGCTGTCCGGGTTCTCGGAACGCATGCTGAGCAGGCAGACGACGTCGTGGCCTGCGCGCCGCGCCTTGACGAGCGCCGCCGCGGAGTCCTTGCCGCCGCTGAAGAGGACTGCGAGTTTCATGGTTGCGGGGAGAGTCAGGGACTGTTTTTAAACTTTTTACTGTTTAACCTTGACGAGCTTGACGCGTCGCAGCTCCTTCAGGCACGCGCGATACCCTTCCCAGCGCGCGTAGTTGACGCGCGACGGGTCACGCACGCACGCCTCCTCGAGGAACACCGCGTGCTCGTCGAGAATCCGGTTCACGCCGCGCCGGTTCGGCCGGTGCGTCGAGAACAGCTCCAAGCACTCACGGTAACCGTCCTTGAATTCAGGCGCCCCTTCCGGGACGTCGAGAAGGGTCCGTGATTCGGCGCGCACACTCGCGTCCTCTTCCACCTTGCGCGGCCCCTTCTTTTCACGCAACGGCCGGTCGCGATACGGAGAACCCATCGGGAAGCCCCCACCGAGATTTGAACTCGGGGCCTCTTCCTTACCAAGGAAGCGCGCTACCGCTGCGCCATGGGGGCACGCCCTCGAGAGGCCGAGAGCGCTTTATAAAAATTACCCTCTGAGTGGCTCTTCGGCAAATGGATGGTCGCCAGCGTCAGGCGAGTCGCTTTTGACGTGAGGTTGCGGTGAGCGACGGGGGACCTGCCCCCTACGGGGTGTCGCGGAAGAAGCGAAAAACGAAGCGATGCGACGAGCGGCTGGCGACCACGCGAAAGCGATTTGCCGAAGAGCCCCTCTGAGTCCTTCAAGACGGACTGTGTGCTCTCCGAGAAAAGGGCGCGAACAAGAAAAGGACGAAAAAACGTTTACTGGTGTTTCCTACTTCCACATCCAGCCGAAGAGACCCTTGCTCTTCCCTTCCTTGTCGGCGAGCTCGCGCAAGCGCGTCTGCTCCCCTTCCATCGTCCGGATCTGCTCTTGCAGCATGGCCTTCGCCTCGCCGTCGCAGTCGGCGCACGAGTCGTGCAGGCGTTGCAGCTCCTGGAGCCGCTCCTGGTTCTTCGTCGTCTCCTGCTGGAGCTCTTCCGCGGCCTTCGCATCGCCGCCCGCGAAGAACCGCGCGAGGCCGCTTCGCTTCTCGACACGCTCTTCCGCTTTGATGGTGGCTTGGACTGAGTTGTTGAACTCCTTCGCGATCGCGCTCACCTGCGGGCCGATGCCGCCGGTGACGCCTTCAAGGGCGAGGAGCGCGTGGACCGCCTCGCGAACCTGGTTCTGGTTCCGGTAGACGTTCTGCGTCTTCTCCGGCATGCCTTGCAGCTCCTGCTCCATCGCGCGCGTCCGCTCCTGGACCTGCGCTCTCGCAGCGGCGACAGTCTCTGGTTTTCCCGCGCTGGTTTGCGTCTGCTGCTGCGTCTGGAGCTGCTGCTCCGCACCCTGATTCATCGTCGCTTGCGTCGTCTCCACCGTCGCGCCTTGACCGGGCTGTTCGACGACGTTCCCGTCGCCCGCCTCTTCGTTCGCGGAGCCTCCCGCGCCCGTGCCTTCGCCCATCCCCGCGCTATCGCTTCCCGCCGCGAGCGAGAGAGATGCCGCTAATACGAAGAGCACCGCCAACGAAAGAACAGTCTTCATAGTATCACCTTCATCGTTTTTGCCGAGAGAATGAAGTGGTATTTAAAAGAGTTTTCAAAAGAGTTTTCACCAAGATTTTATTTCAACGGCATTCGGTCGCACACGCCGTCGCCGTCGCTGTCGACAAAGCCCCGCTGGGCGGTGTTCGCACCGCGCGCGTACCGCCCGCTTCCCTGTCGGTCGCCCTGTCCAAGGCTTTCACGGGCCATGCCGCGGTTCTGCCGTCCTTCGCCGAGCCCGAGCTCTGCGCGCAACGCCGCCGCGCGTTCGGTATCGTGCGCTTCGTTCGCGTCGTGGAGCGCGGCGTACGTCGCGAAGTTCTCCGCGTTCACCGTCCGGAACATCTTCCCGTTGACCGGCAAGCCGTTCTCAGCCCTGATCTCGAGCCACGCCTCGTAGTCTCTCGCCTCGATTGCGGTCTCGAGCTGCTCGTGCACCTCAGCGTCATATCTCGGTCCGCTCTCCGGAACTCCCCGGTACGCCGCCACGCCGAGCGCGACGACCCCTATCAACAGGAGCGCCAACGCTCCCAACACTACCGTCTTCATCTTTCTCGCCTCCTTGGCTGTCGCCATGCAGTATGGATGGGTGAAACCATATGACTAGTTTGCTGAAACCATGATTCTGGAGTGTGAAACCACGGTTCGGAAGTGTGAAATCATGGCTGTCGATGCCGCTCGCGGGGAAAACATAAAAAGGGGCCTGCGATGCCGAACCGCATGAACCGCCGAACGCCTCTCATCATGCTTATCATCGTCTCGTTCCTCCTCTTGACTGCCAGTGCCAGCCTCTTCTTGAGCAAGACGCGCGACCTCCGCCGGCTCGACCCGGTCGAACTCGAGTCGATGACGAAAGACCAGATCCTCCAGACCATCTACGACCGTCAAGCGTCCAGCGCGCCGCTCAACCTCTACTTCATCCCGATCTTCGCGTTCTTCGGCCTCGCCGTCGGCGCGCTCACCTACTACTTAGTCGGCAAGGATCTGGACAAGAAAGAGGAGTCTCTCCAGCACAATACGAAGATTATCCTGCATCTGCTCAACGCCGATGAGCGGAAGGCTGTCGAGCGGATTGTCGAGCTCGGCGGCACGACGCACCAGGTGGAGATCACCTACTTGCCCGGGTTCACCAAGGTGAAGGCGCACCGAATCGTCGAGACTCTCGTCGCGAAAGGCGTCCTGGAGAAAGAGCCTCGCGGCAAGATGCGTCTCCTGCGGCTGCACAAGGACTTGTACGCGTTGTTGCGCGACCAGCGTTGAGCTCCGCGTTCGCTCGACGGTTCTTTGCCGCTTCAAGAGTGATTGGTCACGAGTCCGGCGACTCTCGTCGAGAGGCCGCCACGGCGGCGTCGCGCGTTGTTTTCAACGCCGCCTTCCCGAACGCAAACTATTAATACTCCTTCGCTCCCTGTTCGGTCGGTGAGTGTTCATGGCGTTACAGTTTCCTGAGAACGTGAACGAGTGCGTCTACTTCACGCGGCGAGCGCTCGTCCCGAAGGGCAAGATCGTCGCGTGGGCGTTGCGCAAGCAGTGCCCGAAGTGCAAGAAAGGATTGATGGCGAAGCCGAAGAAGACGAGCCCGACGTATGACTGCCCGTCGTGCGGCTACGCCGAGGAGAAGAAGGCGCACGAGGCAGGACTGGCGGTGAGCGTCCAGTATGTTTGTCCGGCGTGCGGGAAGAGCGGCGAGACGACCACGCCGTACCAGCGCAAGTCGTGGAACGGCGTGAAGGCCTACGTGTTCTCCTGTTTGGCTTGCGGGGAGAAGATCGGCATCACGAAGAAGCTGAAGGAGCCGAAGAAGAAAGGCGCGCCCGTCCCCGACGAAGACGATGACGACGAGTGAGGGTTTCCGCTCTTCGTTCTCGTCGACGCAGGAACCTTTTTAAAATACCCTTTCTTCTGGTTCTCCCATGACGGTGAAGACTGCGATGAAGACTGAGCAGACCGCTCATGACGTCCCGGAAGTCGTCGTGACGAGCGCGCTGCCGTACGCGAACGGGCCCGTGCATATCGGCCACCTCGTCGAGTACATCCAGACGGACGTCTACGTCCGAGCGTTGAAGCTCCTCGGGAAGAGGGCGGTCTACTGCTGCGCTGGCGATACGCACGGCGCCCCCATCGAGATCAACGCGACCAAGCAGGGCATCACACCGGAAGCGCTCGTTGGCAAGTATCTGAAAGAGCACCAGGAGGACTTCGCCAAGTACCTCATCGCGTTCGACAGCTATTATTCGACGAACAGCGACGAGAACAAGCACTTCGCGGAAGCGATTTACGCCGCCTTGAAGAAGAACGGCCACATCTCCGAGAAAGAGCTCGAGCTCACGTACTGCGAGCACGACAAGCGCTTCCTGCCGGACCGTTACGTGAAAGGTCAGTGTCCGAAGTGCGGCGCCCCGGACCAGTACGGCGACGTCTGCGAGAAGTGCAACGCGACGTACAACACGACGGACTTAGTCGAGCCGTACTGCACGTTGTGCAAGAACGCGCCGGTGCGGAAGACGTCCACGCACCTCTTCTTCAAGCTCAGCTCGTTCGCGCCGTTCCTCCAGGAGTGGCTTCGGCAACACCCGACGCTCCAACCGGAGATCAAGAACCAAGTCTTGGGGTGGGTGAACGCCGGCCTGCAGGATTGGTGCATCTCCCGCGACGGGCCGTACTTCGGCTTCAAGATTCCCGGCACGGAGAAGTACTTCTACGTCTGGCTGGACGCGCCCATCGGGTACATCAGCAGCTTGGCGCACTACCTCGGCGATGACGTGCAAGCGGCGGAGCGCGTCTGGAACTCTGCGCGCGTCGAGCACTTCATCGGCAAGGACATCGTCTACTTCCACCTGCTCTTCTGGCCCGCCGTCCTGCACGCGGCCGGCTGGAAAGTCCCGGAGAACATCGTCGTCCACGGCCATTTGACGGTGAACGGCGAGAAGATGTCGAAGAGCCGCGGCACGCTCATCCCCGCGGGAGAGTTCGCCGCGAAGCTCCCGGACACGCAGTTCCTCAGGTTCTACTACGCCGCCAGTCTCAGTCACGCGATGACGGACCTCGACCTGAACCTCCGGGATTTCACCGAACGCGTGAACAAAGAGCTCGTGAGCAACGTCGCGAATTTCATCTACCGCACGCTCAGCTTCATCGAGAAGAACTACGACTCGAAACTCGGCACGGTCGCCGCTGACGAGAAAGCGGACGCGCTCGAGCGCCACGTCCTCGAGAAGGAAGCGCTCGTCCTGAAATACTATCAAGAGTGCGAGTTCCGCAAGGCGGTCCAGGAGATATTGCACATCGCGAGCCTGGGGAACGCGTACTTCCAGGAGGCTGAGCCGTGGAAGCGCAAGGAAGACTCGCTGCCCATCCTGACGACGTGCGCGTCGCTCGTGAAGGACATTGTTCTCCTGCTCGAGCCGGTCTTGCCCGCGTTCTCGAAGAAGGTGTACGCGCAGCTCGGCATCACGCGGGAGCTTTCCTTCAACGACCTCGGCGAGCCGCTCGAGAACTGCTCCATCGGGAAGCCCGCCATCATCTGGACGAGAGTGGAACCGTTCACGATTGAAACGAAAGGCGACGGGGGTGCGAAGTCGAGTTCGAAGAAGAACGAGTTGAAAAAGGGTTCGACGGTTGACGACGGGAAGAAATCCCCGGCGAAGACGATGAAGGACGAGGAGAAACTCCGGACGACGACGCATAACGAGAAAATCCCGACGACGAAAATTTCACCTGACGCTCTCGACCTCATCGCGGCGACCATCGTCAAGGTCGAGAAGCATCCGAAGGCGGAGAAGCTCTACATCGAGACGCTCGACGACGGCTCAGGAACGGAGAGAGTCATCGTCTCCGGGCTCGTCCCGTACTACGCGCCCGAAGCGTTGCTCGGCAAGACGATCGTCCTCGTCAACAACCTGAAACCCGCCTCGCTCCGCGGCGTCGAGAGCAAAGGCATGCTGTTGGCCGCGCAGGACGATGCCGGCCGCGTCGAAGTCCTTGAAGTCGCGGCGGAACCCGGCGCGAAGATCGCGGTCGGGAAGCGCGCGCACGGCACGTCGGAGATAACGATCGACGAGTTCTTCAGTCTCGCGTTCACGGTCGAGAACCACCAAGTCTCCTGCGAAGGCGACCCTGTCACGAGCGACGGCGAGCGCGTGACGACGCGGCTCGTCAAGAACGGCAAGGTCGCGTAGAGAATTGTTTCTCGCGTCGAGATTCGGCCATTGGCCGACAGTGGCTGGCGCGGCACGGAGTTCCTCGTCAAAGTACGTCGTGAGTTTCTTGTACACTGTCGTACGTTGCCGGGGACTCGGACTATGAATTCTTTGCCGCGCCAGCGTTGACCGAGCTGCGCTCGGCGAACATCGTGCTCGAACGACTCTTGTTCGGCGAGATTCTTCTCCTCAGTGTTCTCGTCGGTCTCCCGTCATAAACTTTATAAACCCTCCCGTCGGGGGAAGGAGAAGGGTGGTCGAGGTGGGTCTCGAGTGACAGTTATGACGGCAAGTTCGCGTCTCGCGAGTCGTCACGCTCTCGTTCTCCTCACCAGTCTCCTCGTCCTTCTCGCCCTCTCGCTCCTCCTCGTTCCCGTCGCGCTCGCCGCGCAGGCTTCGAATTTCCAATTCATGGCGAATGGCCAGCGCGTCCAGTACGCGAGCCCCGCGCACGAACAGCTCGCCGACCTCGCGTTCACGACGGACTCGGACCAAGGGTACGTCTACCTCGACCTGAGCGGCGTCCACAACGACCCGGCGACGGCCGCGTCGCAACGAGAGGTCAGGGTTTCCCTCACGCAGTGCGACTGGAACGCGACGACCGCGCGCGCGTCGTGCACCGTCCCGAACGTCCGCGTCAGGCCTTCGAACACGACGGTGACAATCGGCTATCGTCTCTTCAAAGGCGGCTCGAGCACGCCGGGAACGGCAACGTACTCGTTCACCCTCGACGAGACGAGTCCGAAGGTCGTGAAGATCACGACGGGCTCGTGCGACAGCCGCCGCTGCTACGTCGGCAGTGGCGTGTCGACGCCCATCACGATCACGCTCGAAGACTCCACGGCGACGTTCGCGAAGAAGCTCGTCTTCTACCAGCTCGGCTCGCGCACGTTCAACGTGGACTCGTGCACCGGCATGACGTGCACGGGCAAGGCCTCAGTTTCGTGCGCTGACGAAGCGCCGCTCGACCTGAAAGTCGTCAGCGTGAACGGCGTGAACAGCCAAGATGACGCGGGCAACCCCGTCTCGAACGCTGGCGAAGTGACTCGCGTGCTGTGCGACGCGACCCCGCCGAAGATCGTGAACGTGGCCGTCAAAGGGGACAACACGCTCGGCTTGGTCACGAACGACGGCAATCTGCTCGTCACCGCGAACATCCGGGATGCCGTGACGCTCGTCACGCTCACCGCGATGACGAAGAACGTGCAGAACAATGTTTCTGCGACGGCGAACGAGTCCAACGCGTGCGTCAAGAAGGAGAACGACGAGCAGGAGTGCACGCTCTCCATCGGCAACCTCAAGTACGGCCGCAACCTCGACCTGCCCTTGGTCTTCACGGACGCGGTCGGCCACGAGACGACGACGACGGTGAAGATCAAGGCGATCCTGAAGGTCGCGAACGCGACGACGACGCCGAACTTCTTCCACGCGAAAGCGACTGCCGTCACGCCGCAGCTCGTGAACCGGGTCGCCTTGCAATTAGCGTTGGACAACGCGATTGACTATCCTTATTTCGTCAACTACGAGATCACCCGGCAGACCTCCGGCGCGAAAATCCTTCATCAAGAGATGAAAGCGACGTCGTGCGCCGTCGTCATGAACCCGAAAAGCGTCGCGAGACCGTTCGAGCCGCACGACGCGGAGAACTGGACCGCGACGCCCGCATTGTACCTCGACCCGATACGAGTCTTCTACCCGACGGCGGACTGGAACGTTCCCGGCGGGAACCGTCTGGACGCGAGCTTCCTCAAGATGGACGCGAACCAGCTCGCGAACGACGTGCTGCTCGTCCGGTGCAACCTGTCGCTCACCGTGGAGAAAGACAACACGCTCTACACGCTCCCCGAGCAAGAGACGCTCTACTGGCCGGTCTCCTTGAAGAACAGCAAGCTCGGCACTCCCGGCGAAGCCTTCCTCAGGAAGATCGACACGACTCGCGACGACCTTGAAGGCGGCACCTCGCAGCTCATCGGGTACGCGAACCAACTCTTCGGCACGATGGCCCACCTGTGCCAGATGCAAGACTTGCTCCTCATCCTCCAACAACAAGGCCTCTCCGCCGAAGGCATGGGGTTGTTGATGATGCATACAGGGATAGGGGCTCAGATAGCGCGCGGCGGGAACGCCTTGACGAGATCCATGATGATGGCCTCGATGCCCTACTGGATGTCGCTCTTCGGCGGCAAGACCCCTCAAGGAGTGCAACCAGGAACGACCGCCATCGACAGCGGTCTCGGACGCCAGATGTGCGACTTCGTCCACTGCAGCACCGCCGAGAAGATGAAGAACATGTCCCAAACAAAACCGGACAGCTGGTTCTTGAGCGATGAAGGCTTCGCGAACGATATGAGCGCTCAAGGAGGGCAGGGGAAGACTGCTGACTGGTGGCAGGACCGCATGGGCGACCTGAACCAGCCGGACGTCTCGAACAGCATCATCGCGAGCATGATGACGAACTGCTGGAGCGGCGTCGTCCACAACCTGAACAAGTACCGCGAGATCGACTGCGGGTATCTCCAGTGCTTGAAAGAGCAAGCGTTGAACGGCGCCTCCATCACGCCGTGCGAGCTCGGACGAGGAGTCAAGATGTGCCGGTTCGTCATGGGTGAAGTGATGGAACTCCCGTACGTGCGAGTCCTGAAGAACTTCGCCGCGAACGTGAACAAGATCGTCCAAGCGCCGTTGAGCATCCTGTGGGACTCGTGGGCGAAAGGCACGTGCCAGCCGTACTTGCAAGGCGCCGAATCGAGCCAAATCACCTGGCAGGGCTTCTTCTGCCAGCTCGGCATGACGATCATGCAACAGGAAGAGTTCACGAGCGTCACGAGCTACAACGGCCTCTTCTCATTCCCCTACAAAGCGGACTTGTGCCAGAAAGCGTTATGCGAAGGCGACGAGTGCGACCGGACGACGAACAGCCTCCTCGAAGGCCTCACCAACCAAGGCTACATGGGAGACCAGTACCGCGACGCGTGGAACCGACGACAGAAAAACCAGGAGAACGCGGAGTTATACGCGGCCGTAGGAGAATGGACGAAAGCGGGCAAAGAGGAATACTCGGACAAGAAATACGACAGTCTCAGGGCTTATGCGAAAGAGAACAATCTTGAAAAGGGTGGCGAGAAGTACTTTAACGATATGAAAACATATTGTTCCGAGAAGAAGATCAACTGTCAGTCAAACTTTGAAGGGATGATTGCTGACGGGAAAAACCCTGCGGATTTGGATAAATTCAAGGAGTATTCGAGCACTCCGCAATCAGCCGTTAGTAAGAAAAATCAAGACGCGGCCTACCAGTTATCCTTGGGAAAGAATTGCGCTCTGATTAAGGATGGTGTTTGTTATCCTTCGTCGTGTGTTGTCGATGGAGAAATCACAACTATTGGAGGTCAATGTGCGAAAGATTTCGACAGCGAGAACGAGTTCTACAACTCGAATTGTTTCCTCGAGACTGGTGGAAAACGCTATGTTTGTAAGAAAGACGCTGGTGGCGCGTGTCCGAGTGTTGCCGCTTCTTGTACCGAGACGAGCACTCTTTCGAAGCCGGGTTCGCTTTCAGACTATCAGAAGACCGCCCAGTTCTACGAGTGGGTTGGGATGATGGGTTCTATCATGTATCAGTACTATCGCGAGCAGGGGAAGCTGAACTTCTTGTTCTTGAGCGGTTGGGGGGATTGGGGCTCGGGCATCTCGGCGAAGTCGAACGAGATGCTCAACCCTGACGAGTGGGTGAACAACCTGTGCAACCCGACGGGGAACGCGGCGGACTTGACGCTCGACGACGGGAGCGTGTACGCGTGGACTGGGGAGAATTACCGCGCGGTCTTGACGTTCGCGGGCGAGAAGCTCTCGCTTGAGAACCGCGCGCGCGACCCTGAAGCTCCGCTCCAGACGCTCTACACGGTGAGCGGCATCGTCGTGCTCCCGCGGCTCGAGCCGACCCAGCAAGGCAGAGACAACTCGTTCACCGTCCTCCTCGAGCCGGGAGCGTTCGTCGTCTTGAAAGACCAGCGGCTCGCGAGGGGAGAGCCGGTGAACTTCGCGAAAGCGGTCAACTCGTCAATCGACTACGCGAAAGTCTGCATCGCCTTCAAGGAGGACTTCCCGCAGCCTGGCGCTGACAAGCGGTACTGCCAGGACTTCCAGCCGAACGCGTACGACCGCGGCGGCGTGACGAACGAGAGCATGCCGGACTGGGGCGTTGACGACCCGTACGGGAGCCCGTGGGAGTCGGGGAACTCGATGGCGACCGGCACGACGACAGGGTATGGCGCGGGCACGACCGGCTACGGAGGCGGGTACTCATGAACCGTCGCGGTCAAATAGCATTGTTTGTCCTCATCGGCCTCGCCATCCTCATCGCGATACTCCTCGCCGTCTTCTGGAAGCGGCTCTTCCCCGTCGAGATCGACTCGTTGCAAGCGCAAAAGGTCGCGCCGGTCCAAGAGCTCGTCGCGAGTTGCACGAGCAGCGCGCTCGAACAACTCTTACGCCGAGCGGGCGCGAACGGCGGGTACTTGGACACGAGCCACTTGCGCCACTCGGGCAAGGCGCACGAGAGCGAGACCATACTCTTCCCGCCGCAAGACGTGCCGTACTGGAGCCACTTGAAGCCGTGCTCGACGAGCGCGTTGGGGTGCGAAGCGAGCGCGCAACCGCCCCTCTGCAAGACTGGCTCGTCCTCGTGTCCGATCGGCAGCATCGGCGAGCACAGCGTGCAAGAACAACTCGAGCGAGCGCTTCCCGTCGAGATTGAAACGTGCCTGAACGGCTTCCTCGCCGTGAAAGACCAGTTCGACGTCGTCGTGAAGGGCAAGCCGAGCGTCGACGTCACGTACGGGCGGAGCGACGTTCGCGCCACGTTCCACCTCGCTCTCGACGTCACCGACCTCGCGAGCGGGTCGAACGTCCGCTTGGACGAGTTTCACGGCGTCGCCGACGTCGACCTCCTCACGGTCTACCGGATGGCGAACGACTTGGCGAACGCGCAACGCGAGACGAGCTTCCTTGAACGAATGACCTTGCACCTCCTCAGCGTGTACAGCGGCCTCGACACGCCCCTCCCGCCGATGCGCGCCGTCACCGTGATGGGCGCGAAGCGGTACTGGGTGCGCACGCAGGTCGAGCAGACGCTCCAGGAGGAGGTTCTCCCGTGGACTGACTTCATCCAAGTGCCGAACGCGATCGCCGGCTTCCGGCCCGTGCACGCGCCCGACAACCTCTCGCAGGAAGAGCAGTTGATGTTCGCGGGCATCATCTACAACTTGTACGCGAAACTCGACAATAACGAGACGTACCCTGATTTGAAAGTGAAATTCCGCTATCCCGGCACGAAGCCGTACTTGAGCATCAACGGCGGCCAAGAGCTCTTGAAGCCGCGCAGCGCCGACGTCAACAACTTCTTGAGCAGGTTCTCCGGCGTCTTCATGAACGACTACCGGTTCAAGTACGACCTCGCCTACCCCGTCATCGTCACTGTGACTGACACTGCCGCGTTCAACGGCCGCGGCTACGATTGGAGCTTCGCCCTCGAAGCGAACATTTGGCATAACGAGCCCGTCAACCGTTCCGGCACGGTCTCGAACTTCCTCCTCTTGAACGACCGCGTCGACTTCACCGCGCCTCACCACCGCGTCCGGAACACGCTGCGCATCCAGACGGTCGACCAGCGGACCGGGCAACCCTTGCCGGGCGTCCGGATCACGTATCGGTGCGGCGAAGACTATTTCATCGAGGAGACGAACGACTACGGTCGTCTCGAGACGCGGCTCCCCTACTGCCGGTACGGCGGCGTCATCCTGTACGGGAAGAACGAGTACTTAGGCGACGGTCTCGAGTACGACAACTACGAGGAGGACATCACCAAGTACTTCACGCTCGCGCTCTGGCCGTTGGAGGACGTCACGCTCACGATGCGGAAGCGGACGCCCGCGAACATCGCGTTCTTGACCCAGAACGTGCCGACGTACGAGTCGATCCGCAACCAGAGCTCGCCGTTGAACACGAGCGACCTCGCCATCGTCACGTTCACGCGCGTCAAGGACTCGCCGTACCAGGACGACGTTCCCGTCGCGGGCTTCTACACGTTCAGCGTCAGCCAGCAGAACTTCACCGTGGACATCGAGGAGCAGCGTCGGCGCGTCCAGCAGATGGTCGACCAAGGAGTCCTGACGACGCACGACGCGCAGGACTGGTTGTCGGCGCTCGCCGACCGCGAAAACCAGACGATCACGCAGGTCCAGCCGAGCGTGACCGCGAAGCTCGCGCCCGGCGCGTACGAGATCGAGGCGTTCCTCATTCACAACAAGAAGATCGAGATTCCCAAGGAGAAGAAAGAGTTCTGCCTCGCCGGCGGCGGGAGCACGTGCATCGGGAAGAAAGAGATGGAGCTGCCCGCGTCCAACTTGACGACGTGGCTGAGCGGCGGCGCGGCACTGCGCGACGACCGCGCGTGGCAGCTCAGCCCGAACATCCTGTACACGAATGAAGACTACACGCTCTACGTCCTCGAGCAAGCGTTGCCGAAGACGTGGGGCGACATCGAGGACTATCAGGTTCCTGAAGAGTACGCGAAGGGCAAAGAACTGTTGGAGCAACCGACGTTCGGTTAGAGAAGACTGAAGAGGAGAATGGCGAGAATGAAGAGCGAGACGATGAAGAGGACGACGGCGAAGAACGTTCCCGTCGATGAGGAACCGTTTGTGCCGCGCTACGTCTACAAGACGTCCGCCCTCTTCATGATTTATCTCATCGTCAGCCTCTCGTTCGTCATCGCGATCTCCCAACGCGCGGAAGCGACGTTCAACGTCCAAGTGACGGGCGAGGATAAGCTGCCGAGCTATCGGCGTATGAACGACACGACGCTCATCACCGTCCTCGCGGACTCGAGCACGGTCAAGCTCCTCAGCGGCGGCGGCGCGCTCAACCTGTCGTGCGTGAACGCGACGGGCGGCGGGTACAAGTGCACGTACTCGTTCCCGAGCGCGTACCAAGCGCCGGGTGCGTACACGCTCAGCCTGCAACAAGCGAGCGGTTCGCCCGCGACGACGACCGCGACGTACGTCGTCGACGGCAGCCCTCCTCTCTTCACGCGCGCGGACGTCACGCAGCTCGGCGGGAGCGTCTCCGCCTCGTATGACGTCCTCGACAAGGCGAGCGCCGCGAGCAGTTCGTGTAGCGGCGTCCAGAGCGTCTCGCTCGTCGTGAACGACAACACGGTCGCGACGGACGCTCCGGCGAGCGGCTCGTGCGTCGCGAGCGGCCTTCTCACTGGTGAAGCTCCCGGTTTGAACGGCGAGACTCGCATCTACCTGCTCGCGACCGACCGGCTCGGCAACACGGGCACCTCGCAAGTCATCACGCGCGTGATGGACACGGTGCCGCCCGCCATCCCCTCGTCGTTCCGCCTCTTGCGGAACAATGCTGACGTGACGCAGTTGAGCAGCGAGGCCGCGACGGACATCAGAGTGACGCTCGAAGTGGTGGTGACGGAAGACCGGCTCGCGAGCGTCGCCATCGACGCGTCCTCGCTCACGAAAGACCCGTCGCTCGCGCAAGCGTACAAGGAGTTGCGCCCTTCCTGCGCGAACGAGGACGGCGTGAACACGTGTACGGTGCCGAACGTCAAGCTCAACCCGTCCTCGGAGAACGTCGTCATCACGATGACGGCGCGCGACACGAGCGGGAACGTCGCGACGGGAACCGCCTCGAAAAACTTGAAGCTGCAGAACACGAAACCGTACGTCACCTACCTCGGCACCGCTGCGCCGCGCTGCGAGGAGACGTGCTATGTGAAGACCGGGCAGGCGGAACTGGTCGCGCTCATCACGGCTCCGGGCGGGATGCGCGGGAACGGCTTGTTCGTCGACATCGGCGGCACGACGGTGGTGGCGCGCAACTGTACCTCTCTCGGCGGTGACGGTTGGCAGTGCTTGCTCACCGCGTACGTGAAAGGCACGAGCGGCACGAAGAAGACCCTGCGCGTGCTGCCGCAATCCATGGACGACCTGGGAAACAGCGTCGAAAGCTTCAGTCGGGAGATCATCATCGACGCGGACACGCCCTCGATTGTCGGCGCGCCGAAGCTGGACACGTCGTGCCCGACGGCCGGACAACAGTTGACCGTCCTCGTCCAAGCGAAAGACAAGACCGCGTCGAAGCTCAAGATCTTCGCGAACACGTCCGACGTGACCGATCGCGACACGGTAGAGTCCTGGTGCGACCCTGTGCCGAACAAGGAGCAAGAGTTCTCGTGCGTCTTGGTACTCGACAGCTTCGTCAGCATCCACACGACAGGCACCGTGCCCATCATCCTCTCCGACCAAGCGGGGAACAGCGTCAAGATGACGCTCGAACTCGAGGTGTGCGAGGCGGAAGCGGACGCGACGCCGAACTACATCATGAAGATTGAACCGTCAAGCTCGCTTCCGACCGTCGACAAGCGCGTCGCGTCGCTCATCCCGTACCGAGTCCTCATCCCGCTGAAAGTGACGCTGAAAGGGAGTGCGAAGCCAGTCCAAGTCCGCCGCGTCACGTGCGACGGCATCTTCACGCCCGGCCCCTCGTACGTGATGAACGAGTTGTCGAAAGCCCCAGTCCTCGTCACGCACTACTACTCCCAAAGCGTCTGGCCGAACGGCACCGTCCCGTTGAACTGCACGCTTGAGTTCACCATCCGGCGCGGCAACCTCGTCTACGTGAAACCGGAAGTGGAGAAAGTCAACCTCGCGTTGCCCCTCGTCCGGCAAGAGCTCGGCAACCCTGGCGAAGCCATCCGCGAGAAACAGCTCGGCCTGGCGAAGGAAGTCCAAGAGATGCAGAAGAAGATCGACAAGAAAGCGAAGCTTGACGACATGCTCGGCAAGAACTGCCAAATGGTCGAGAACATCGCGAAGATGAACAACGCGCTCGTCGCGATTAAAGGAGTGCTCTACGCGGTCTCGCTCGTCCTCGTCGGGTTCTTCGGCTCGGGCGCCGCTTTATGGGCGAAATCGAACTTACTCCTCTCCGAGATTCATAGCTTCGTCAACACATATCTTTGGCCACCGGGCTGGCTTCCGTCCGCGGGCGCTCCCGGTCAGGCGATTGGCTATTTCATCAAGTACGTCTGCGCAATCTATACTTGCAAGCTGTATGATATCGACGCGTGGACGTCATTCGGCATCGAGGCGGCGTCGCGTTCCGACGCGTACGGCGCATGGATGTCGAAAGGTGACAATCCTCAGACGCTTCCTGACGGTTATTCGTGGGGGCCTGGTGGCGTCGCTGTTGACGCGCAGGGGAATAAGCTGGAGAATGTTGCTCAGTACACTATCGTTGATGATGAAATGTCTGTTCATATAACTGATCCTGTCGAGCCCGGAACTTTACGTCTCGGTTTTGGAACAGGTTATCTTGCCGCTCCTGAGAATTATTTTATCGAGACGAAGAGCGGAAATATCGTTGACAAGCAATATTATAACGCTCCCGAGAGGCCTAAAGGGAGTTATGTCAATTTGCGGGAGTACCAAGAAGGTTACTTCGACGGGATGGATAGTGCCGCGAAAAACTATTTTGAACGAAATTGGATTGTCGATCCGTATAAGAACCAGAAGTACGACGCGCTCTGCCTGCCGGCGCAGCTGTACAACCTGCGTAAGGAGAAGCAATTGAAGTGCATCCAGATGAAATGCATCGACGAGATGGCGGTGAAAGGACTGCCCATCACGCAGTGCGAGCAACGCTACAGCACCCAACACTGCTTGTACGTCGAAGGAGCGCAGACGAGGATGCACGGCGAATTCGCGAAGAAGTTACTCGAAGCCGCAGGACAGGTGGTTCTTCGAGTCGGTATTTCTCTCGGGATGAGCTTGCTGTTCAGGAGGTCCTGCCCCGCGCTCTACAGCATCACCGCAATCGGTGCGGACTCCGCGACGATAATCCCTGACGGTTGCACTCTCACAAGTGAGGCGGGAGTCATCCGCTGGTCGAATCTCGACTGCGGCGCGAAATCGGTCGGCTGCGGCTTCTTCGGTCTCGCCTTGAGCTTGCCGGAACTCATGAACATGGTTGAAAATCCTTGGGCTGACTGGTCCGTGGTCCCTGCGGGTGACGACTACTGCTCCGGCTTGACGCAGTGGAACGTGACGGAGGATGGAAGCGCTTGAACACGAAAGTTTGTAGTGTGAAATGGATGCTCCTCGCCACCCTCTTCCTCCTCGTGCTGCTCCTCGCCGGCTCGAGCCTCGCGCCCGACTCTATTGTCCCGCCGGGTGACAGCCCGCTCACGGACGTCGTCTTCATCTGGCCGAGCAACATGACGACGAGCCTGCCGTGGTATCCTGTCCAGCCGTGGGAGGTCGAAGTCTGTTCCCGCGGTTTGTCGACGATGTACGCGTCGGACGAGGAGACGAATGACATCTTCGACTTTAACTTGCAGGAGCCGATCTACATGGATACGGTCGCGCTCATCGCGCTCAAGCAGCCGGGAGCGCAAGGCACGACGTTGTATGAAATCGGCTGGTACCTGCAGCCGTACGATGGCACGTATGACGCGACGCTCACGCTGTACGAGACGTCCGGGAAGAACCACACGCTCAAGGCCGGCCAAGGCACGACGGGCGCGGCGTTCGAAGGGTACGAGGCGTTCCCGATCCCGTGCGACCCGAAAGTGTACAGGTGTCCGAACGTGAAAGGGACGATCGACAGCGTCAAGCTCGAGTGGCGGGAAGTGATCAACCAGACGAAAGGCCCTGTCCAGTACGTTCGGAGCCGTTTCGTCCTGGTCAATGAGAGCGAGAACGAGACAGGTGTCTGATTTGGAACGACGAAAACAGACGATGAAAGCATCACTGACGAAGACCCCTGCGAAGACGCCGTTCTTCACGACGCACTTCACCCTCTACCTCGGCTCGTGGCGCCGCACCTTGAAACCGCGGACGGCGTGGCTGGCGGGCCTCGACCTCCTCCTTTTCCTCGTCCTCGTCCTCTTCCTCAGCTTCAACATGGCTGCCACGAACGCGCTCTCCGCGCCGGTCCAGCCCGCCTTGCAGGCGATCGCCCAGCTCGAGACGAGCGGCGCGACGACAGAAGAGAAGATTGCCCTCGCGGAGGCGTACACGCCCGTCGTCAACCAGGCAATCCTGCAGATCATCCTCGTCGCGACGGTGTTCTTCCTCCTCTTCCTCGTCATCTACGCGCTCGTGAAGACGCGCATCTGGGCAGCCATACGAGACGAGCCGTTCACCTGGCCTCGCTGCGGGTGGAACCTCCTCACTACCACCGTGTGGCTGCTCATCGTCATCCTCGCGCCGTACGGCCTCCTCTTCCTGAATGAGCTCGCGGCCACGCTCCTCTTCCTCCTCCTTGCGGCGCTCACACTCTGCTATCTCCCGCTCTTCTACGCGGCCGGCTCGTGGCGCTCCTTCCTCCGGCTCTTCCGTTGGCGACCGCTGCGCAACTACTTGTTCGTCCTCCTCCTCAGCATCGTCACGTGGGTCGTCATCGGCAACCTGCTCGGTCTCTTCTCGATGGTGAGCGTCCTCCTCGCCACAGTCCTCCTCCTCTTGTGGGTGTTGCTCTTCTGTTCGTGGGGCCGCCACTACCTTGATGGTTTCGTGAAAACGTACGGCGAGGTGCGGCATGCGTAAGCAGACGCGCCGCGGTCAGATCGCCTTGTTCGTCGTCATCGGACTCGTCATTCTCATTGCGGTCCTCCTCGGCAGCTACCTGCTCCGCGAGCGATTGTTCGGTCAAGCCGAGATGGAAGTGCTCCCTGCGGACTTCGAGCCGGTCCAACAACACCTCCAAGCGTGCCTGCGTGACACGACGGTCGAAGCGTTGAAGACGATGGCGATGCACGGCGGCTACCTTGACGTGCGTGACGAGCGGTGGACGGACGGTCCTCTCGTCATCAACCCTCTCGACCCGACGCAGAGCGACGCGGTCCTCCTCAACGAGGGGGACAATGAGAGCGGCGTGCCGTACTACTACTATCTCAAAGGCTCGAACGAGTGCCAGCGATGCCTCCTCGGCTCGTTGACGCCGAGCGTCGAGCGGATGGAGGCGCAAGCGCGAGCGTACGTCCTCCAACACCTCCACGAGTGTGTCAACTACGGCGCGTTCCCCGACCTGCACGTCACCGCCGACTCGAAACAAGAGCTGACGATCACCCTGCTGAACGAGAGCGTCCTCATCCGGTACGAGCGAATCCTTGACTTGGCGAAAGGCGAGACGACGGTGCGCGCCCGCGTCTTCACGCAAGAAGTCCCGTTCCCGTACCGTCGAGCGTACGAGGCGGCGAAGCTCATCACGCAACGAGAGATCACCACGCAATACCTAGAGAACTATCTCTTATACCTCCTCACCGCGTACGGCGGCATCAACAACGACTTGCCGCCCATCGCGGGCGTCGATGAGAGCTTCACGCCAAAGTTCTGGATTCTCTTGAACGTCCAGCAGACGTACCAGCACGTCCTCGCGAGCACGACGCCGCTCTTGCAGGTCCAACGGACGAGCGGCGCCCTCCCGCTCCCCGCAACTGACGACCCGTACGTGCAAGGGCTCTTCACGACGGTCTCGCTCGACCTCTTCCCGGACGCGCCGTTCGACCCGGCACGGTACCGCGTCTCGATTTTCAACCCGCGACAACCCATCTACCTCGACATTCAACCACGGAAAGGACAGCTCGTCAAGCCGCGCAGCGAGAAGACGAGCGGCATCCTCTTCATCCCGCCGCGACAGGTGAACTATTACGACTTCGGGTACGACGTGAGCGTCCCGTTCCTCATCGAGATCCGCGAAGAGAACGCGATGCCGGGCGAGGACTTGAGCTTCGTCTTCGCCCTCGAGGCGAACGTGCGGAAGAACAAGAACATGGTCGAGTGGCTCCTCGGCCGAGGACCGATACCGTGGAGCAACGACTTCGTCACGTACGATGTGAACAATCCGGAGGAGGCGTTGCAGAATGGCTCGACGAATGTGAGCGCGCAACGATACTTCCACAACTCCTCCCTCAAAAGCCTCTTGTGCAACCCCGCCGCGTGGACGACGCCCTTGTCCGTGAAGACGTTCGACGCTCGGACCGGCGACGCGCTCGACGGCGTCTCGTTCACGTTCACGTGCGGGTATTACGGCTCGTGCGACGTCGGCCCGTCCCTCCTGGACGAGCACGGACGGTACGCGCTCTTCGACGCGAAGGTTCCGTCGTGCACTGGCGGCCTCCTCAAGGCGGAGAAGGAGGGCTACGTCTCCACGCAGGTGAAAGTGTCGACGCGCGGTGCCATACCCGTCAAGCTTCCCGACCTCTCGCTCGAGCCATACGTGCCCGTCAAAGTGCGGTTGGAGAAGCTCCACGTCAAGGAAGTGGTCGTGCAACACGGCGGGTACTCGATGGTGACGGAACAGCTCGCAGACCCACGGCCTTTGAACGCGACCGATTCAGCGTTCGTCTCGTTCACCCGCAAGCCGTTCAACGAGTATGATGAGCCGGTCTCCGGCACCGTCGTCTTCATGAACGACACCATCATGGACGAGATCACCCTCATCCCCGGCCTGTACGAGGTGAAAGCGTTCTACCTCGACGAGAACGGGTTCACCATCCCCGCGAAGTGCATGCGCGTCTGCTCGGACCGCAGCTGGAAGGGGTGCGACGAGTACACCTACCTCCCCGAGAACGCGACAGAGGTCAAGCCGGCTCCGCTCGGCGGCCTTGAGCTCGGCGAGCAGACCCGCTACTTCCAGATCGAGCGGAACCAGCTCTACGGCGCGAGCACGCTCGTCGTCCCCGTCTTCATCGCGCCGACGCCGACGTGCATCGACGACCTAGAGAACATGGGTGAGACGAAACGCTACACGCGCACGTGGATCCAGCAAGCCATGCCGCGGTTCGAGTAGAGAATGTTTTCTTATCACGGCCCGCGCGATTGTCCGCCGCGACAACGCGTCGCTTCGCGCACGATGTCCGCCGGGCGTGAGCCCGGTCAACGCTGGCGCGGTAAGAACTCATAGTCGTCGTTCAGAGTCGTACGCAACGACCTTCGCGTATCGGTACGAGAAATTCACGACGGACGTTGACGAGAAAATCCTGACGGTCGAGGACGACGCTGACGAGAAATTCACGACGTACGTTGACGAGAAAATCCCGACGGGCGAGAACGACGTGGACGAGAAATTCAGGACGCACGAAAACGATGTTGTACGAGAACATCGCGAATTATTCTCCTTCATCCGCTCGGCGTCGAGAAGTCGTTGATGTCCGGAGGCGGCTGGTCGTCGCCGCTGCCGCTCGACCCGCCGGACGGCGCTTGCGACATCGTGCTCTCGAGCTGTTGCAAGTGCTTGAGGTTGTCGCACAGCTTCTGACGGTCTGGCGATTCAAGCTTGTCGCACAACGAGTACTGGCCCTCGAGGATGAACGGCATGAGGCACGTGTCGCGATCCTCCGCGTCGGAGACCTTCGCGCAATGGCCCGGGTTGTGGTCCGCCATGACGATCGCGTTCAAGCACTGGTCGCGACGCGCCAAGTTCTTCTCGGCGAGACACTCCTGCTCCGCCCGCGACGAGTCGCCCTTCTCGGCGAGCGCGAGCGCGCGCTTCGTCACGTCCTCTCCTCCCCCGTCCTTGATGATAATGATGGGCGGGTTGTACCCTCTCGCGTCGTCGTCACCGTCCGCCGAGCTGGCCGGCGTCCCGCTCGACGGCGTCTTCACGGTGAACCGCGCCGTCGCGGTCGCGGGCGCCTCGCCGCTATACCACGCGACGACCTCCACCTCGTACTGGCCGTCGTCAAGGTCGTCATCGACAGGCACTCGTTTCGAGACGTCCATGCTCGTGCTGATCGCCCTCGTCACCTTCTCGCTCCACATCTCGTCCCCATACTCGTCGTTCAAGCGGAACTCGACTTCAGCATCATACGTGCCGGCGCCGCCCTTGTTCGTCAACGTCACCGTCGCCTGGACGTCCTCACCGGGCGCGACGCTCGCGGCGTCAAGTTCCAGGACGACGTCGAGAAGACGCGACTGGCCGGAACCGATGTTGCCGCCGCCTCCGCCGTTCCCTCCACCCATGCCTTTCAGGAAGGAGAGTCCGAAGACGATGCCGGCGATGACGAGGAGAACGAACGCGATCTTGAGGATGGTCCCGGTGGGCAGGTGCACTTCGTGCTTGATGACGGGAGCACCTGTTACCTGCGCGATCGCCGCGTCGACGTCGCTCGCGGCGTACCCTTGCTGGACGAGGTACGGGCGCAACTGTTCGACCTGATAACCTTGTGCGAGATAGGTTCGCAAGTACGCGACGAGAGCCGCGACAGCAGGTGATGATTGTGTTCCGAACGCGGCTGACTGATTGGACGCTGAACCTTGCGTGCTATACTCTGACGACGGCGTACTAAATCCTGCCGACGAACTGGACGCTGCGGACTGAGCGGTCGTCGGTTGACTGAACCCTGCGTTCTGTACACCGCTCAGTTCACGGAAGGCAGAATCAATCATGCTTTGCGGGTAACCGTTCTGGAGCAAGAACTCTCGCACTTGCTGCTCGTGATAGCCCTGGCTCAAGAGCCCGGCGACATACTCCGCAAGAGATTGACCCACCCCTGATTACACCCAGGATGGAATAGAAGGAAAGGGATTTAAAAAGGTTGTGTGGTCTTACGGCGAAGGCTTCTCTTTCTTCTTCAAGTAGTATGCCTTGTGGCCGCCATCACCCCACTCGCCGCTCTCTAGCGCTTGGCCGAGGCTGACGAGTTCGTGGTTCTTCAACATCTTGAAGTTTGTATCGTCAGAGACTTCTAAGCCCGAGTCCTTGACCTTCGGCCCGAGGTAGTCGTGGAACTGCTTGTGGCTCACGTGGCCGAAATATTGCATGAACTTCTTTGAAT
>DASH01000061.1 GCA_002503705.1 Candidatus Woesearchaeota archaeon UBA153
ACGCGCCCGGAAAGATTTAAATACCCGCTTCTCCGCGGCCACACTCATGGTCGTCATCAACATCGACACGGCGAAAGACTCAAAAGAGGAGTTGCGCAAGACGATCAAGTACTTGCACTCGCTCCTTGACGAGAAGGACGACGATTCCTTCTTCCCAGTTCCGGATTTCTCCGCGTCAACAGCCGCTCCGGCGGCGCAACCGGTCGAGGAACCGGCCCTCTCGTCCTCGAGCGTCGAGGAGTCCAACCCTGCCGCGGAAGCGCTCGCTGAAGTGTTCGCAGTCTTCGACACCGAAGAGACGCCGCAAAGCCATGCTCCGCAAAAACGGCCGGGCGAAGGAATGGACGCGGAGAGCCTCCTCGCCGCGGTCGAAGAGTCGACAGCAAAACTTTCTCAAGAGAAACCAGGACTGAAGAAGCGCTCGTCGAAGAAAGACGGTGAAGCTGACACGTTCATCGAAATCGTCGAGTACGGATAGAGAACGAACGAAAAAGAATATGCAAAGAAGTTTTTCTTCAAAGAGTCTTCATCCGCCGCCGGTGCCTTCACGCACGAGCGGAACGCCGCCAGTCGGCGGGAACGACTCGTTCCCGATTGTCGGCGGGTTCGGCGGGAGCGGCAAGTCCCCTATCGACGCGTCCTCATCGACGGTCGTCTCCTCCGAACCGCACCCCGCGATGAGGAGCGTTCCGAGGACGAGCGCGACGAACGCAATCAGAGTCCATTTCATAGTATCACCCTCCTTGTGATGGGTTCCCAAAAGCGCCTCGTCTTTATATATTTTCACCCTTCGACGCGGCCAGCACCGAGAAAATATTTATATACTCGCGACCGGTCTTCGTGAGCACAAACAGTTGGGGTTGACACTCTTGCGGAACACGCCCGTCGCGGTCATCGTTGTCGTTACCTTGCTGCTCTTTTCATCTCTCCTCTTTTCATCTCTCTTTTCCGCTCTTGTCCTCGCGGAGGACGAGACGCTCTCGAACGTCGACTCGACGATTGAACAACTTCAGGCGGGCGCGGAAGACGCGACGCTCACCGCCGCGCCCTCACGGGAAATCTTCCAGAACAAGACGGTCGTCCAGCGCACCGGGCGGATGGAGCTTCTCCTCCCTGACACGCCTCCGCCCGCGGAGATCAGGAATGATTTCATCCGGCGTTTGACGCGAGACGGGGAGACGCCGTTGCTCTCGCCGCGCAACCAGTTGCTCGTTGAGGATTTGGAGACTCGCCGCCAATCAATCGCCATCCTGAAAGAGTTCGAAGCGGCGCAGGACGACTCCACGATGGCCGCGCTGCGCATCCTCGGCAAGCATGACGTCGACCGGTACATGGTCGTCTTCAACAGCAGCTGTCTCGTCGACGGCATCCCGGAGATGGCCATCAAGCGGAACATCCTGACGGACAAGTACCGGTTCATGGTGTTGCGGATGCCGAAACCGATGCTCGCCAGCCTCGTCGAGAACGACTGCGTCTACAAGATTGCGGACCGTGAGAACGAAGAGCAGTTCTTCGCGTACGCGAAACGCATCCTGCTTGAAGAGCGGAAGGAGCGAACGAAGCAGATGAATCTCGACGGCTCATCGCACGACCTTGAGAACTATCAAGAGCTCCAAGACTCGCTCGAGAAGGAGTGGGACACCGCGGCTGGCAGACACTCGCCGCTGCAACAGTACGTCACGCCCGCGGATTCGAGCATTGTGAACGATGCCGTCGGAAAATCTCCTGAAGAGCTGTATCTCAAGGCGCTCAGTTGGCCATGGATGTCCGATCCCGCCTTCTGGAATGAGACTGACCGTTGGCTCGCGCCGGGAAGCTTCATCCGCGAGACACCGGGGAAGACTGGCAATCCTGCACCGAGCACGCCGGTGAGCGATTGCGAAGAGCACGCGAACACGCTTGTCGCCTTGCTCCGCGCAAGCGGCATCCCCTCGAAGGACGTGCGCGTCGCGATTGGCAACGTCGAGTTCGAGGACGGCAGCGTCGGCGGTCACGCGTGGGCTGAGCTCCGGATGAACGGCACGTGGATTGTTCTTGATGGCACGGTCGGCCCGTACGTGGATGACGAGACGCGGACGCTCCACCAGCGCGAAGGCCTCCCGTACGTCTATTGGAAGTATCACGAGTTCCCGGTCCGGGACGTCTGGGCGTACTATAACGACCAGCACTTCCTCGACATGCGGTACCAGAAAGCGCCTTCCACTTGGGGTCAGGATGCGGGAACGCTGTTCGACAAGGAGATGGGCGACGCGATGCGGCCTTCCCTGTGGGAGCGCATCATCCTCTTCCTCCTCAAGATTGTCGGGAAGTTCGCGTAGGAATGCGGAGCATGAACGCTCACTTCGGTTCGAGCTGTTCGAGAAGATTTCCGGCTTTCTTCGCGTACGCTTCGACCCCTGACTCCCTCGCGCGCACGTACGCCTCCTCGAGAACGTTGTGGGCGAGTGCAATCTCCCCTTGCTTCATGAGCAGTTCCCCTTTGCTGAGGAGCGCGAGCGCTTGGTACTTCGGCAGGCCGTTCGTCGTCGCAGCGTCGTACGACTCCTCCAAGAGCTGCAACGCGCGGCGCGTCTTCCCGTCTTTCTCGAGCAGTTTCGCTTCCAACGTCAGGAGGAACGGCCGCAAGTAGCCGTTGTCTTCGCCCTCTTTCACCGCCTCGTCGATGGCGCTTCGTGCCGCGGCATCGTCGCCGAGCTCGAATTCGGTCTCGCCAAGCCTGCCGAGTGCGTAGACGCGGAATGTGTCTTTCGCATTCTCCCTGAGACTGTCGATGGTGAGGAGGTACTGTTCCTTCGCGCGAGCATGCTCTCCCTGGTACGCGAACGAGTCCCCCCACGGGAGGTGGAGGATCGCTTCGAGGTACGAATTCCCTTGCGTCTTCGCGATCGTGACGCCTTCCTGCGCGAATCGAACAGCGTCCGCGTACGCGCCAGCTTCAGAATGGATGTCCGCGGCGTTGTAGAGCGCGTCGGGAAGCGACGCGGTGTTCTTCATCTCTTCGTACATCTTGACCGCGTTGGTGATCTTCGCCATCGCCGCCTGCTTGTTCCCGCTCTCGGAGAGGACGGAGGCGAGCGTCTCGTACGTCTTCGCGAGCGAGCCGACACCGCCTTCCTCTTGGAGGATCTTCACGGCGAGCTCGAGCGAGGCTTGCGCTTCGGGCAGGCGACCGCGGTGGTACTCCATGACGCCGATGGACGCGTGCACGTTTCCGAGCAGGAGCCGGTTCGGCTGGTCGAGCGCGATGCGACGCGCCTCTTCGTACGACGCGAGCGCCTCCTTCGAAGCGCCCATCTCTCGCTGGAACCAGCCTCGTTTCAAGAGAAGGAGCGCGAGATTGCCCGGGTCTTCACGCTTGATTGAGAATCCCTCTTCGCGGCGATCGGTGATGGGCTCGATCGCCTCGTTGATGATGTCGAGACCTTTCTGCCGCCAGCCTTTCCTGGACTCGCCGCTCTCGCCGAGCGATTTCGTCCAGCTGATTGTGGCGGCGTTGTTCGCGTACAACGCGTTTCCTGTCTCGCTGTAGAGTGTTTGGAAGAGCGGGATTGCTTCTTCTGGCTTCTCAAGCTGGCGGAACCGCGCGTTAAGGTACTTCTTCTCTTCGATGGTGAGCAAGGGTTGTCGGTTCGCGACGACCCGGTACAACTCCTTCGCGTCGTCGTAATGGCCGATCTTGATCTTCCCGTCGCCGAGACGAAGGTTCGCCAACGCTTCCAATCTCGCGGCCTCTTTCGCGAGGCCGAGCTTCGGCCACGACAGCTCGCCGAGCTTCGCGAGCGCGCCTTCGAGCTGTCCTTCGGCGCCGAACACGTCCTCGACGCTCTGCAACGTCAGGCCTCGCTCGTACTGCGTTCGCGCACTCTCGACACGCGACGGGTTGCGGTACTTGACGGTGTTGAACGTGTTCGCGCCGAACCAGATTGCGAGGCTGGTGGTGAGGAGGCTCGGGAGGCCGATTCTGATGCCGTTCTCGACGGCGAGTCGCATCGTATTGAGTCGTTTCGAACGGTTGATGATGAGCGTTCGCAGCTCGTTGACGCTCTGGTATCGTTGTTGCTCGTCAATCTTCGAGCCTTTCGCGACAATTTTTTGAAGCGCTTTGCGCGCGCTCTTTTCATCCGCTCGTTGCCAGAACGTCTGTCCCGTTGGCAAGGGTGCGGTCTCGAACTCTTTCACGAGGTCTTCTAGGTCTCTTTCTCGCAGCGAGAATTGTTCTCTGCCGCCGGTCTTGAGGTAGCGTGCGATGCTCTCAATCTCTGGCTTCGTCCGGAGACGTTTTCCCGTGAAGAGCTCGTACGCGGTCAGCGCCATCGCGTACGTGTCGGTGAACGCGTCGACGACGCCGAAGCGCAGTTGTTCCGGCGCCATGTAGGGCATCGAGCCTGCAGTCGTGTCTGGGACTTCGCCGCGCTTCGCCGCGACCCCGAGGTCGATTATCTTGATGATGTTCTCCGGCGTCCGCATCATGTTCTCCGGCTTGAGGTCCCGGTGGACGAGTCCCGCGTCGTGGACTGGCCGGAGGGCGATGCACATCTGCTCGAGGTAACGGAGCGTCTCGACGGCGGTGAATCGTTGCGTCTTGAGGATTTTCTGGAACGTCTCGCCGTTGACGAGCTCTTGCTCGATGAAGCCGGGCTGATCGCCTTTCGGCGGCTTTGCCATGTAGATGTCTACCATCTTCGGCTGCGGGTTGCGGACGCGTGCCATCGCTTCGCCTTCTTCACCGATGGCCCCGATGATTCGTCGAGCCTCTTCCTCTCCTTCGTTCAAGAGGACTTTCAGCGCGACTTCGCGGTTGAGGAACAGGTTCATCGCGCGGTAGACTCGACCCATGCCGCCCTCGCCGAGAACGCCGAGAATACGGTATTCGCCGTTTAGGATGACCTGGCCGGGGACGTACGCGGCCGCGTCGCTTGTTTTCGCGGACGGCGTGTTCGGTCGCGGAGCCGCCCTTGCTTGCACGACGTTCGTCCGCGCGTCGTCGGGGTTGAACAGTCCGGTCGGCGCAGTTTCGAGTCGTTGTTCGAGATCGTCGTGGGGTTTGTCGTGGGGTTTTCCGTTGTCGTTCGTGGCGTTCGTGGGTGGTTTCGCGATTGTTTGTCCTTCTGAGTCATCGATTGGTCTGTCGGCTATCGTCCGTCCTTCGCCGTCTTCACCGCTCGTTTCCGTTGCAGGCTTGTCGCTGTTCGGGAGGGCGAACTTGTCAGTCGGCGCTTCACCGTCGTCATCGTCAAAGGGCATATTCACTACTGAGTAATAATTATTAGTTTATAAGATTTCTTCTTTTATTTATAAAGAGTATATAAATGGTGCTCTTCAGAACCCCGAACTTCTCGTCATCCGCGCGCTCAGCTCACACTATCTGGCTCGCTCACTATATGTCCAAGAAGAACCCTTTCGGCCCGACATTGATGACGCGCGTCTTCCCGATACGCTCCTCAATGCCCTCCGCCTCATGCACGTGGCTGCAGAACGCGATGTCCGGCTGCAGCTCCTCAATCGCCTTGCGCACGCCGCTGCTGCCGGGCACGAAGACGCTCAATCGGCTCATCAACGTGCCGTCAGGGTGGACGTGCGTCACCATAATCCGCTTCTCCGCGTTCGCGACGTCCGTGTGCGCGCGCTTGAGCGTCTCGTGCAACTCGCGCTCGCTCAACCGCTCCGCGCCGATATTCGCCTTTCCGCACCCGAAGATGCCGACGTGCTCATACCTGACGCTGTACCCGTGCAGGCTCGTCATCGTCGGATAGAGCGCTTTCAAGAAGTCATGCGTCGCCATGCTCTCATGGTTTCCCGGCACGAAGAGGACTTTCCGCTTCCGCTGCAAGAACGGCCCGATCAACCCTTTCGGCTCCACGTCAGCGTGCGTCAAGTCGCCGCAGATGATGACCAAGTCCGCGCGCTCGCGTTCCGCCTTCTCGGCCAGCTTCGCCGCGAGCGAACGGTCGTTGTGCAAGTCCCCGACGCTGAAGATCCTCATGATGGTTCACCAATAGTTCTCCCTGCGCGCCGCGCCAGACGCGGCCTCTCGGAGCGTGTTCTCCCCCGAGCGGAGCGCGGTTGTCGCTGGCGCGGTCCGGAACTGCTTGTTTTCGTTCGTCTCCGTTTCTCTTCCCGTCGTGATTCTTCCTCTCTTTTTCCTTGCCGACGTTTCAGACCACGACTGCTCTCCGCGACAGCAGCCGACCCGTCTGGCGACGGGCTGACGTCCGTTGCGGGGCGACCCTGACGACGAACTGTCGCGGCGCCCATCTCGCTTCGCGCCACTACCGTTTCACGAGCTCCTCTCCCGGCTTGTCCAACCGGACGATCGTGCTCGGCTTGCCTTTCAGCTCGCCCGTGTAGATGATGAGGTCCACATTCTTCTTCACGACCGGATGCAAGTCATCGAGAGACGTCATGTGATTGTCCCCCGTCAAGTTCGCGCTCGTCGTGATGATCGGCACGCCGAGCTCCTCGACGACCTCGCCGAACCAGTTGTTCGGGATGCGCACGCCGAGCGTGTCAAGGTTGTTGTTGACCGAGACGGGGAACTCGTCAGGATTCTTCAGCTTCAAGATGAGCGTGTACGGCCCGGGCAGTTTCGCGAGCCACTCCTCCGCCCGTTCATCGACGACACAATGCTCGATAATCCACTCCTTGCTCGGCGCGATCACGCTGAACGGGAGGTCGTGACGCTGCTTGATGGCGCGCACGCGGTTGACGAGGCTCGCGTCCAACGCGTTGCACCCGATGCCATAGATGGTGTCTGTCGGGTAGATGAAGACTGAGCGCTTCATGAGCGGCAAGAGCGCGTGCTTGTGAACGGTGAACTCGTCACGATTGTACGCTCTCGCCATGCCGGCGAGGGAAGAATGAACGGTTTAAAAAACTAAGGGTTCTTCCCGGCACTCCTCGAGATTGCTCGTGAAGAGGAACTCCTCCTCCGAGACTTGGCCGAGCTCCCATTCGAGCTCTTCACGACGTCGCCAGAGCATCTTCACCACCCTCGAATGTAGCGTTTCAGCCCTTCCGCCTCGTCGTCGATGAGGAGGCCGTGCTCGTCTAACAATCGGCTCACGTCCTCCGCGTACCGGTCACGGTCGTTCAACACGTCTGCAGTCATCAGCACCACCTCGTTCTCGTTCTTCTCCGCGCTACCTCCTCGTGAGCCGGTTCGTCGTGCTCGCTTTCGTCAACTGCCGGAACTGCTCGAAGAAGAGCGCTTCAATCGTCGCGTGGTCGTCTCCATTCATGAGTTTCACCTCGGTAGTTCTCGTATCGGTGGTTCGCTTGTTGCGCCTTGAAAAGCGCGTCTGGTTTAAAAGCGCCACGCGCGGATGTCCAGTGGCGTCACCGTCTGAGACTGGTGGGGAGTGGCGTCTTCAGAGTCGTTCCTCTTCCCGTGCTGGCGCGGCCCGGAGTTTCTCGTTCACGTCCGTCGTGAGTCTCTCGTACGTTGGCGCCGTCTCTTCTTTTCCTGAGTTTTGTCTGACGTTGTTTTCTTCTTGCGCGCCGGGACGGTCGGCTCCAAGACAAACTTTTTAAACAACTCCAACTTGACGTTCTCCTAGCGGGGGTGGTTGTGAAGGTTTTTCCCTCACTCCTGAGCCCTTCACGAGGTGGTTTTCATGGCACGAGCGATGAAGAAGTTCAAGAAGACCGGCAAGCGCGGACGCCCCCGAGGATTCGGCAAGGCGCCTCGCGAGTTCCAGGACCGGTTCCAGAAGTTCTACTACTTGCACCGCGAGCGCCTCAACGAGGAGCGACGCAAAGCCTATCGTCTCCGCAAGGCGAAGAAGCTGTGCGTCCGCTGCACGAGGAAGGCCGTGGCGAACAGCGTGTTCTGCCGCAAGCACCGCGAGCAGAGCCACGTGTAACGCTTTTTTTCATTCAACTTTTTTCCCGGTTTTTCTTCTCGTTATCGTCACCTTATTTTCTCGTACTCGTTACGTTTTTTGAGAACGAACTATCGTACGACGAGAACGAGTATTTCGTATAACTAACGCCGCGCCTACACGACGTGGATCTCGAGGACGTCGCCCTCGACGAGAACGTGGTTGAGCATCAGTCGCTGTCCCGGGAACTTCGCGCTCTTCCCCCAGACGCGCGCGAACTTGAACTTCTTCACGAAGTCCTTGTGCAGCTTGCTGCAGACGTCGCGGATCGTGCAGTCGCGGAACATGATGAGCGGCACGTCCCTATCGGCCTCCTTCCCCGGCTCCTTCAAGTACACGCGGATGAGGTCGAGCTTGAGGAAGATGCGCTCCTTCAACCCCTCCATGTCCGACTGGTCGCGCGCGCTGATCGCGATGTCCGCCTTCGTCTCACGCACCACTCGCTTCAGGTTCGCGGCGTCGAGCAAATCCGCCTTGTTCACGACGACGAGCGAATTCATGTACTTCCGATTGCCTTCGATGCAATCGATGAGCTGGTCGGCATCGATCGGATCCCGGATGAGGACGTCGGCATTGTTGATCTTGAACTCCTTCAGGATGTCCACGATTGTCGCGTCATCGAGCAACGGCGTCAGCACGGTCCGTCCGACGTGCGCGCCGCCGCGCGCGGTCTTC
>DASH01000008.1 GCA_002503705.1 Candidatus Woesearchaeota archaeon UBA153
CTTACTTAATTAAGACAATACCGATTTTTGGCATGAACTTGTCAAGGTTATTAAAGTATATCGTTGAAGTAAGATTTTCTCGTTTTGTCATCCAATAAGAAGGCGTAATGCCTACGCCGTCGACGACAATAATTCTCTTGGCGTTTTGTAGTAGAGCCAGATATTTGCTTTCGAATCGTCTGAATCCTCGGCACCAGTAGGCTGGCTTCTTGTCATAGGATACTTCTTCATTGGCGATGAAAACATAGAGTGTGTTCTCTAGTGTTTCCGGATGCAAAAGAATGTTTGCCATGAGTATGGCCACGCCGGATGCATTATCCCATGCCCCTGTTAAGATGCTATCATAATGTGCAAAACAGATAATCGCTGGGTTTTTTCTATTACCGACGAGAACATTTCTAGCAACGTATATTGTTGGCTGTATGTCTACCAACCCCTTTACTTCTTTGGCCTTGAGAATCTTTTCTATGTTTTTGTTGGCGATAGCAATCGCAGGATGATGATAGAATGAAGCACAGGAAATTCCACGACAATAAGGATTGAAATTGATATTGTAAGGGATTTGGTCCTCTTCTATGTCGCTAATCGAACTAATGACGTTGTTCTTGTCAGGAATTCTCCCGCTCACAAAGCATGTGCTTTTACAAGGAATCCTTTTTCCGTCCGCTGTTAATATGGCTAGTTTTTCTACTGGCACAGTAGTCTTGAATTTATGGGTGGAGAACGAGATATTCTGTTCTTGCAGAAAGGTTTCCAAGAAGTCGGCCGTCTTTATTTCGCCAAAATGTTGCCGTGGGGAAAACCGAATTATTCTCCTGATAAAGTCTATGTGATCGAAGGTTGTAATGGACATATTCACCTCAAAGAACAGGTCGTTCTTAAAGTTATTTCTTTTTCAGATTTTTTCTAAATGAGAAAAATGAGAACATTCACAACAGAAGATTGCTGAAATATTCTTCTTTCTCTGGTTCTTCGCGGATCATCTTTTCGATGATTGCCTGGCGCATGTATGTGCTGACGCTCACGCAGTCGTCGGTCTGTTTGCGGAGTTCTGTCCAGAGTTTGTTGGGGCAGAAGAAGCTGCGTCGTTCGCCGCGTAGCATTTCGAATTCGTTCATCGGTTCTGCACCTTTTCGAGTATCTTGTCAATCTTTTCATCTAGCGTCTTGTTTCTGAAGAGTGTGGTGCGAGCGTATTCTGATTTCTTGCTGAGCCCGGCTTGTGCGGTGCGTTCTGCGAGGACGCGGTCTTGCTCTTCGGTGATTCTGATGACGAGCATCTTTGTTTTGACCATACTAGGAGCATAGTTGCCATCCTAGAAGAGGCGTTAGGCCACCCAATCGTAGGCCGAGAGGGTACCGTTTTTGGGTACACATAGCGTTCGTCCTACATACTCCGAGGCTGCCTTTTTAAAGGTCGGAGCTAGTTGTCGACGGTGAAGCAAGTGTCACAGGCGCGTGGTTGTCGTCTCGAAAATATCCATTTCAGTCCGACTCTGTTTATAAACCATCCCTCCCTGTCACCGTCGAGAGAGCGAACCCTATGACCAAATTTGACCCGCACGGGCACGAGCGCAGCTACCGGGGCTGGAAAGCCAAAGGAATGCCCTTGGAAGGCGTCACAGAGGCCAATGCCGCGCTCATTCGCCAGTACCTCGAGGATATGGAGATCGGCGCGAACGTGGGCCCTGGCAGCAAGCGTGGCGCCCGGGGATGGGCCCGGCTCCGGAACGTCAAAAGCAAGCTTCAGAGCATGACGCTCGAGATGCAGGAGAGCATGCACATGTACTCGTGGGCCGACTTGGAGGACAAAGAACGCGACCTCTTGCTTCTCGTTCAGCGTATCCGGGAAGGCCGCGTCCGTTCTCGCCGACAGCCTGGCGAGGTGCTTACTGCCGCTGGGAACTTCGTCAAAGCCCTCAAGTCGTTCTGGCACTGGTATCAGCGCGTGCAGCGCAAGCAAGGCCGTGACGTCAAGGACGTCACGATCGATATGGATGGGCGGGACGCCAAGCCGAAATTCAACTACTTCACCATCGACGATCTCAAGAAGCTCTATGACGCCGCAAAGCCGGACTACCGCGTCCTCATGATGTTCCTCTTTGATACGGGCATACGGGCGCCGACCGAGCTCATGAACGTGCGCGTGAACGATCTCGAGTGGAGTTCGAAGAACAAGATCTACACGCTCTCCATCAGGGAGGAGACGAGCAAGACGTTCGGTCGCCGGATCAAGCTCATGCTGTGCAGCGACCTCCTGCGAGCGCATATCGAGCTGCGCAACTTGAAACCGACTGATTACATCTTCACGAAGACGCCGCAGCGCGTCAACCAGTACCTCAAACGCCTCGCCTACAAGACCATCGGCATCGGGACGAAAGTCAACAATGGTGAGTATGACATCAAGGATGGCTTGACGCTCTACGACTTCCGACACAGCAGCGCGTGCTACTGGCTCATCCGGTACAAGAGTGAGTCCGCGCTCAAGTACCGTTTCGGCTGGAAGAAGAGCGACATGATCCACTATTACACCGAGCTTCTCGGCATGCACGACACGATCCAAGAGGACGACCTCTACGTGGACGTCACGAAGACCGAGCTCGAGCAGCAGATCAGCCAGAAAGGCAAGGATATTGAGCTCCTCCAAGAGCAACTCAAAGACCAGGAGCAGAAGATGAAGGACATCATGGAGCTCCTCAAGACCTTGCAGCTCGAGAAGATCGCCCAGGAGCAACGATGAACAATCGTACTACACACTCCGACGAGCATATGTATGCCTGCGCAGCCTCTGCTGTTGTATGGAACTCGCCGAAGCATACGTTCTCGAACAGAAAAACCGTCTTCTACGTCAATACGGCTGCGCGACCTTGCAAGAGGTCATCGTCAAGCTCGAAGCAACAATAAAACTTAAAAGCTTCACACCATGAATGTCAGAAACCCGACGTCACGCCGGGCGGGGCTATTGGAGCTTCCAGAACTCAGTACGGGAGCGCTCATCTTCTCCATCATCTTTATCATTGTCGTCTTCGGATTGTTCATTGCCTGTATAGTGTATCTCTTTCGCACCCTTGTCTTCCGTTCGTTGAGACTCAAGAAGATCGTCATCGCGAATGGGGCCTCGTTTACGAAACGGCGAGACTATGATGCTTCGCTCGACTCGTTCACCCTGCTGAAGGATAATCGGGGCCTGTATTTCAAGAATCTTGTTACAAAAAAGATTATTGATCTTGAAGTCGAGGCCTTTGATTATGTATTCCTCCGTTGGACGCAATCTTTCATTCCCCAATTCATCTTCGTTTATCGCGTCACATGGCGAACGGCAGTTCCAGTATTCTCAATCTTTCCGAGCAGTTTATTGTATCGTCCATCTTTCATGAATTTGTTATCACACCAGAAGGGTTTTTCTCTTTCAATCCCCGGTCATCAAGCGTTCGCGAAGAAGTATCTTGTCAACGGTAATGAGCGAGAGCTTCGTTCGTTTTTCAATAAAGAATTCATCGTGCAACTTGAACGCATGAATCCGGACTTCTATTTAGAATCTGACGGTCGGAGTATAATACTCTTCCGCAACTCAGGAAGAAAGAAGATTTTCGGTCGAGGAGTCACGAAACCGGAAGGAGTACTACTACGGATGCAAGAGCTTGCGACACTAGTAGGTCTTCTCGAGCAGCGCAAATGAAACTCTTCACTCTACGGTCGCTTTGAGAATCGCCATCTTGGTGAGCGGCCGGTCGTTCCGGTCTCGTGGCGTCTTGACGATTGCGTCGACGACGTCCATGCCCTTGATGATCTTGCCGAACGTCGGGTGCTTATCGTCCAAGAAATTATTGTTCACCACGTTGAGGAAGAACTGGCTGCCGCCCGTGTTCGGGCCCGCGTTCGCCATGCTGATCGTGCCGCGATCATTCTTGTTCCCACGACGGAACTCGTCCTTGATCTTGTAGCCCGGACCGCCGGTCCCGGTGCCGAGCGGGTCGCCGCCCTGCACCATGAAGTTCGGGATGACTCGGTGGAAGATCGTGCCGTCGTAGAACCCCTTCTCGACCAAGGTCTTGAAGTTGCCGGCCGTGATCGGCGTGTCCTCGAACAGTTCGATGACAACCGCGCCGAGCGTGGTCTCCAGTCGTATGGTGGTCATGGCGTTCACATCTGTCCGGTCTCGATGAACTTCTTCATCAAGCGCTCGACGACGATTTGCGGCGCGTACGTGTGCTGGCTGCAGATGCGCACGAACTGGTCGTACACTTGCTTGTCGATGTAATACTCGATTCTCGCTTTCTGCGGTCCTTTCGGCGTCGAAGCCATAGGTATCACCCTTTGGGGAGTGTTCATTTCTCTTTTATAATACTGTCGCGTTTTTCCGGGAAATCGCGTTTCAAACGCTCTTTTTTCAGTCTTTCCGAGAAGACGATTATAAATGGGGTGATTCGGCCAGAACTGAACGCTCGTGGTCGGTCTCGAAGCGACGGGAACCTCTCGCTCGATGATTCATGACGATGTGAGCAGAACACTCGGAGGTGAAGCTCGTGATTCCGAACACGAAACATTTGTTGCACGAAAATATGACGTTACTGAGAACGCCGCGCTTTGCGAGTGGACGTCTGCGTGCTTGTCAGTCGGTGACGGTGCGCGTCACCGTCACAGTCGCGCGTGTCGTCTCCTCGAGCGTTTTCACGTCGATGACGAGGCCGTCGTAGTAGACCTTGAATGTGCCGGTCACCGTGTAGACTTCTTCACTCGCTTGCTTCGGCGGGAACCAGTCGTACTTCGTCGTCGGCACGCCGACGAGCTCGATGCGTTGCTGCTCATCATCGACGATGAACCGCGCGTAGACGCCGGCGTTTCCTTGCGCCTTTTTGACGTCATAGATGAGTCGTCCCGTGACGTTCGCGCGCGTCAACGAGTACGTTGCAGGGTTGGAGAGGTACTCGTCGAAACGCAGCTTGACCGGGAGTTCTTCCGTGATGGTCCTCGTCACAGGCTCGTCCGGAGTGGAGACGTCGTTCTCCGGCAACGGTTCCACTCTCGCACAACTCACGACGAGAACAATCAGGAGGAAAGCCCACCACAGTTTCATGCTACCCGGGATGTTCCCCGTGTTTTTAACTTTTCTCTAGAATATCGCGTTCAGACCGAGCGTCAACGCGAGGACTGCGACGCCCGCGAGGAGGACGCCGAGGAGACTGGCGAGGAGGACTTTCCGGTGGCTCATGCCGAGGCCGTACGCGGCCAACGTGCCTGTGTAGACGCCGGTGCCGGGGAGCGGGGTGCCGATGAAGACTGCCAAGCCGAGCCAGCCATACTTATCCATCTTCGGTTTGAGCTTCAACTGTGCTTTCGCCACTCTCTTCTCGTAGAACCTCCCGAACCAATGCCAGCGCTTCACGAGGAACCGTTTGCTGAACTCCAGCAACGGGTACAGCCACACGGCGACGAGGAAGTTCGTGATGACGCAGACGAGGAAAACGGGCCACGGGCTCAACCCGTAACCGCCGAACTCGCCGAGCAACGGGATCGTGACAGAACCCGTAAGGACGCCCACCGGGATGGCGAGGCGCAGTTCAACGACGGGAATCATCGAGATGATCGCTACGACGAGCCACGGGGAGAGCATGGTGCTCTGGTCTGGCGAGGAGTATAAAATAACTTCGGAAATATCAGCGTCCGTAAACGTTCTTCCGGTGGCCAATCAATCGAATCTCGAGAAGTTCGTTTTTGTCGTCGATGTCTGCGATGACGCGATACTCGCCGACGCGGAGCTTGAATTCTGGTCGCCCTTCCAGCCGTTCGAAATAACGGTGCGGATCTCTCTTCGCCCGGTGAATCTTCAAGAATATCCTCTGGCCGATGTTCTTCGGGAGCCTCGTCAAGAACTTCGCCGCTTCGCTATCAAAACGAATCTCATACATGTTTGACGCCCAGGAGCTTCGCCACTTCCTCCTCGGTGTAGTGCGCGCCGGATGCCATTCTCGCCCTTGCCGCTTCGATACGCTTGACTGCGTCACGGCTGAGCTTCCCGTCACGCTTCGCGAGCGTCGCAATCAAGACGAGCTTCCGGACGAGCTGGTCGTACGACTCGCTCGGGTGCTCGCGGAACGCATCCATCGCGAGTTTCGTCTCTCCTCGTACTTTTATCGTCGTCACGGACACGGTATCCATCGGTATACCATCGTATACTTAAATGTTTTTCGGTCGCACTACACGACACATGAAAGAGGAACATCCTAGATAAATCTTCACCTCAAAAAACCGAAAACATTCCGACCAGAAGAAAAACCTTTAAAAGACGCTCGACAACCACGACGAGCAATACAGCCCCGTAGTGTAGCGGCCAATCATTCAGCCCTCTGGAGGCTGAGACCTCGGTTCGAATCCGGGCGGGGCTATCCTCGAGCGCGGAGCGCTCTCGGGAGCCCCGCCCGGTCCCGAGGACGAATTCCGAGGACACCGGGCGGGGCTAGTTCTGTGTTCTGAACGCAGGGTGCTGCCGACTGTCCGGAGGTCAGGCCCGGCCCCGAGGACGAATTCCGAGGACATCGGGCGGGGCTATCCTCGAGCGGGAAGCGAGACTTTCAACGCGGCCCCTTCTTCGTCGGCTCTTCGGCAAATCGCTTTCGCGTGGTCGCCAGCCGTTCGTCGCATCGCGTGTTCTTCCCCTTCTTCCGCGCCACCCCGCGGGGGGCATGTCCCCCGTCGCTCACCGCAACCTCACGTCAAAAGCGACTCGCCTGACGCTGGCGACCATCCATTTGCCTAAGAGCCTTCTTCGTCACAATATTTATATAGGATCGTTCTGTCGTTTTTTTCAGTCTTTTGAGGAGGGGTGAAGCGTGTGGCTTGTTTCATTGTTCCGAGCAGCGTCGCGGCATTGACGACCGTCTTCCGGAAGAAGTTTCCGGAGCGTTGGCGTGTGCAGTGGTTGAACGCCATGATTTGGGGTGGCGCGGTCGGGTTGGCGGTGGAGCACGTGGCCCATCAAGAGATCGTGCCGTGGTTTCCTTTCTTGACCGCCATGCGCAGTCCCGCTGAAGCCGCGGCGATGCTGAAAGAGATGGCGCTCGTCGGCATACCGATGACGCTCGCGCTCGTCGGAGTGTGGGTCGTGATGGTCGTCGTCTCCGAACGGTTCTTGACGACGAGGGACGCGCCTGCGCGCGCGGTTGTGGCGAGGAGGTGAGCGTCGTGTGGCTTGTGGTCGTACTCCTCGCTTTGAGCGCCGCCATCGCGGCGTTCGTCTTGTTGAAGCGCCAACGGAGAACGTACAAGCTCGGTCTGCTCGTCCTCATGCTTGCCGGAACGTTCGTCATGGTGCTCGTCGATCACGTCATCGCTTTCCTCGAGGAGGGAACGTTCCTCGAAGTCGCGACTGACGGTCTCATCAAGAACGGGGTCGCGCTGGGACTCGCGATGATCGCGCCCCTCATCGGGATTTGGGGGCTCCTCGTGGTGGCTTCGCGAAGAAAAGCCCGTCACGCTTCCCGAGAGTCCTGATGCTGGACGGTCATGATGGTGGTCGGTGAGGGGGCGTCACGCGTTGTTCTCGGCGCGGATCCAGCGGACGTCGTACGGTTTGAGCGTGACGGTGAACGCGTCCATCTCGATCGAGTCGTCCACGGTCAAGTGTCGTTTCTGGACGATGTCGTAGAGTTTGCCGCGCAGGCCGAGCTCGCGCGCCGCGGCGGTGTATTGTTGTTCGCGCGGCGTCACGTTGATGAGGACGAGGATGCGCTGCTGTTGGTCCGTGCTCGTGCGGAGGAGGGAGAAGACCGCGTCGTTCTGGAGGAGGATGCGCTGCTCGGCTCCCGGGTGGAACGCTTTGTTCGCGCCGCGGAGGTGGAGGAGCTCTTTGAGGTTCGTGAACACGCCACGCGTGCGCCCTTCCGCGGCGAGCATCGTTTCGACGTCCGCGAGGAGGAAGTTCTCGCGGTTGATGTCGCGTTGCGTCTTCGTCTTCGCGACGGTTTGCACGTCGTTCTTCGTCCCGAACAGGCTGTGCAGGTAGATGCCCGGGACGCCTTTGATGCTGAGCGAGACACTGATCGACGCGAGGTACCGTTTGACCGCGAGCTCTTCCGGCTCTCCAGGGATGTTGTTGAGCGCGTCCCACCACGTGATGTTCAGCTCGTACGGCTCGTTTTTCATGCCTCTGCTCTTGTACTGGACGAGGCTGCCGCGCTTGCGCGCCTCCTTGATGAGGAACGAGACCTCTTTCACGGGGAGCACTCGTTTCGCGGGCATGAGGCCGATGCCGTCGTGGCTGGCGAGGAAGTTGAAGTAGCTGCACGTCGTCGGCGCGCTCTCGAGTCGGTCGGCCCATCGCGAGATGTGCTTCGCGTTCTCTTTGTAGAACGTGTGGAGGACGAGCGGGGGGAGCGCGAAGTTGTACACCATTTGCGCTTCGTTCATGCCGGAGCCGAAGTACTTGACGTTGAGCGCGTGCGGCACGTTCGTCTCGGTGATGAGGCTGACGCTCGGCGCCGCGAGGTCGAGCACGTCGCGCAGGAGTTGGACGATGGTGTGCGTCTGCTTGAGGTGGACGCAGCTCGTCCCGATCTCTTTCCAGAGGTAGTTGACCGCGTCGAGCCTGATGAGGAGGGCGCCGTGGCTCGCGTAGGAGAGGATGGCATTGATGACGCGGAGGAGGACGTGCGGTTCTCGATAGTTGAGGTCCACTTGGTCGGCGTTGAACGTCGTCCAGACGTAGCGTGTCGTCTTCTCCCGCGTCTTGAAGGGGGTGAGCAGTGGCGTCGTGCGCGGCCGCACGATCTTCGCGAGCTCGTGCGGAGGGATCGCGTCTTTGGTGTCGTACGCGATGAAGTGGTCCTTGTACGCGGGGTTGCCGTCGAGGAACTCTTCGAACCAGTGGCTCTTCCGGCTCGCATGGTTGAAGACGCCGTCGAACATGAGTTTGTACTGGTCGCCGAGACGGTCGATGTCGTTCCACGTCCCGAAGGAGGGGTCGACTCGTTGATAGTTGATGACGGAGAAACCGCGGTCGCTGGAGGAGGGGTAGAATGGGAGGAGGTGGACGGTGGTGAACGCGTCGCCGAGGTGCGTCTCGGCGAAGGTTCCGAACGTCGCGAGCGGTTTCCCGCGCGGCGAGCGTATCGAGTCAGGGTACGTGATGAGCACCGCGTCTTTCTGGGTGAAGCGTTCTCGCGGGTTGAAGTGCGCGTCGCGGCGCGCGAGCTTTCCAGGTTTCGAGCGGCGGAACGAGGCGATGCGCGCTTCGATTAAGTGGAACGTTTCGCGGCCGCGCTCCTCGCCGTAGAGGAAAATGAGCTTGGAGAGCAGGCTTTTCTTCTTGTCGCGGTACGTCAGGCGTGCCGGTCTCGGCCGCTTGCGGGTGTCGCCGAACGCGAAGCGGGTGATGCTGCGGTGGAATTGCGATGCCGCCTTGAGGAGTTCGCGCGGCGCGTTCCCCGCCTCTTTCGTGATCGTCATCGCTCCTTCGAAGACCGCGTCCGCCACGCCGAGGGTTGTCTTGACGACGAAGTCGGAGACGTCGTCGAGCGGGGTGTTGTGTCGTCGCGCCACGCGTTCCGTTCGAGAAGGAGGGTTAATATGTTTTTTGGTGCGCACTTTCCGTGTGGGGGTGTGCGCTCGTCACTCTCCTCGAGAACGCGCCACTGGCCACGCGCACCGAATCTTTTTAAACCCGTGGGTGCTGCCCGCGCTCCATGCGACTCCTCTCGTTGCGGCTCGAGAACATCCGTTCGTACGTCTCCGCGAGCATCGCGTTCCCCGTCGGCATCACGCTGCTCGCCGGCGATATCGGCGCCGGGAAGTCCACGCTCTTGCTCGCGCTCGAGTTCGCCTTGTTCGGCGTCCAGCGCGGTGAGATCGGCGCCGCGGGTTTGTTGCGTCACGGCGCGAGGAATGGCGCGGTCACGTTGACGCTTGAGATCGAGGGGAAGACGGTCGTCATCACGCGCTCGCTCAAGCGGTCGTCGCAAGGCATTAGTCAAGAGGCGGGCACGCTCGTCGTCGACGGCGTCCAGGTGGACGCGACCGCGCAAGAGCTCAAGGCGCGCATTCTCGGACTGCTCCGCTACCCGCCGAGCCTGCTCTCCAAGGGCAAGAGCCCGTTGTTCCGCTACACCGTCTACACGCCGCAAGAGGAGATGAAATCGATCTTGTACGAGACTGCGGACGAGCGTCTCGAGACGTTGCGTAAGCTGTTCGACATGGACAAGTACAAGCGCGTCGCGGAGAACGGCGTTTTGCTGGTGCGGGAGCTGAAGAAGGAGGAGGCGATCGTCGCGGCGAGAATCGACGAGCTCTCGCGGACGTTGATGGACGAGGCCCGCCTTCGTGAGCGCCAGATGGCCTTGGAGAGCTCGGTGGCGGAGAAGAGCGTCATCGTTAAGAAAACTGAGTCTGAGTTCCAAGGATGCCAGGCCGCGTTGGATGTCGTCGACAAGGAACGTTTCTTGTTGGAAGAAAAGAAGAAGCAGCACGCGGTCGCCCAGAATTCCCTCACGCACTGCCGTTCGAGGTTGGAGGAGGGGGCGCGGGAGCGGAAGCGCATCGCCGGCCTCATCGCCGAGACGGAGACGCAACTGGCGGGCGCCGTCACCGAGGACGGTTCGTTGGCGGAGCGGGAAGCGAAGCTACTCGAGCACGAGAAGCTCCTCGCGGGCAAGGAACGGGACATCCTCAGGTTGGAAACGACCCTGCACGATACGATCCTTCGTTCGACGAAAACAATCACGGGCATCTCCTCGTTGACCACGTGCCCGACCTGCGCGCAGAGCGTCGACGACGCGCACAAGCTGCGGATCAAGAACGACGAAGAGGCGAAAATCGTCGAGGCGAAAGGCAAGCTGGCGACTCTGGACAAGGTCAAGCAGGAGTTGAACGAAAAGAGACGCCAGTTCGACTTGAAGAAGGCAGAACTGTTGCAGCGGCAGAAGCTCGTCGAGGCGAACAAGGTCACGCTGCACTCGCTCGGCATCCAGCGCGACCGGCTGAAGCTCCTCGACGAGCTGCGGGAGAAGCTACGAAGCGACGAGGCCAACGCGGTCGCGGCGGCGGAACGGCTCTCGGCGGAGCTGAAATCGTTCTCCGCTTTCGACGAGGAAGGGTACCGCCTGCGCAAGGCGGCCCTGGAAGCGGCGCGACGCGCCCACCAGGCCGCGGCCATCGCCCTCGCCGAGCGCAAGCGCGACCAGGTCGCGTTGCACGCGGAGCTCGAGAAGTTGAATGAAAAAAAGAAGGAGAAGGGCGAACGAGAGCGGGAGCTCGCCGTCCTCCGGAAACGCACGGAGTGGCTCAACCGCCACTTGCTCCCCGTCGCGAGCGGCATCGAGAAAGCGCTCTTCTCCTCCGTGTATCACGTCTTCAACGACGCGTTCCGCGACTGGTTCGCCGCGCTCATCGAGGACGAAGCGCTCACCGTCCGCCTCGACAGCGCGTTCACCCCGGTCCTGACCCAGAACGGGTACGAGACCTCCATCGACCACTTGAGCGGCGGCGAGAAGACGAGCGTCGCGCTCGCCTACCGCCTCGCCTTGAACAAGGCGGTGAACGAGTTCCTGAACATGAGCGCGACGAGAGACCTCTTAATTCTCGACGAGCCCACGGACGGGTTCAGCGGCGAACAGCTCGACCGCGTCCGCGACATCCTCGGACAGCTCAAGCTGCAACAGATCATCATCGTCAGCCACGAAGAACAATTGGAAGGCTACGCCGACCACGTCTTGCGCGTCTCGAAATCAGGCCATGAGAGCCGGGTGGAAGCGTGACTCGCGCCGCCGCGCCCGTCAGCCGGCCACGCTCAGTGCCCGGTGTTCGGCTCCATCGCCGTCAAGAGTCACTGTTCGTCATCGGCGACCTGCACTTCGACCATGAAGCGGTCATTAAAGGATGCGATCGTCCGTTCGGTTCTGTTGACGAGAGGAACGAGGCGTTGATCGAGTACTGGAACGACGTCGTCGGCATCGATGACACCGTCTACGTCCTCGGCGACTTCACGTTCGGCGCGAGCCCGCGTCGAGTGCAAGAGCTTGCCGACCTCTTAAACGGCGTCAAGGTCTTCATCCCTGGCACGCACGACGAACGAAGCAAGCGCTGGTTCGTCGACTACGCCACCCTCACATACCGCCACAAGGACTTCGTGCTCATCCACGACCCGCATGACGCGCCGAAGACCGACGCGTGGATCGTGCACGGCCACTCCCACAACAAGAATCCGGACTACCCGTTCATCAACCCTGCGCGAAAAACGGTGAACGCGAGCGCGGAACTCATCAATTACACGCCGTTACGGCTCGACACGCTCGTCAAGTATCTCAAGGACGGACGACGCTATGAAATCCTCCCGGAGAAACGTATTTAAACCCTTCTCGAGTCCGTCGCATATTCGGGGCTGTAGTCTAGCTTGGCTATGATGCGCGCTTGGGGTGCGTGAGGTCGGGGGTTCGAATCCTCCCAGCCCCATTTAAACCTACTTTTCAGTGGTGAAATACGAAATCTTTATATTGATTGAGCGCCTTCATACGAGAATGCTCGACACGCTCAGGAACCTCTTCCCCGGAGCCTCGATTGCCATTGTCGGCTCGGCACCCTCCGCGCTCCTCTTCAACCACGACGAAGACGTCACGATCGGCGTCAATGGCGCCGCGAAACTCCTCAGGCCTGGCGACTACCACCTCTCCTGCGACGAAACAGCATACCGGCGTTCCTGGTTCCTCGACCTCGACGAGAGCATCACCTATATCCAACGTGCCATCTCAGCGCTCCATTCGCGCAGATTCTATCCTGATGACGTCCAACGAGCAGGTCTTGAACACGCTTGCGATGAGTTCTTTGCCCGCAACACAAACGCCGTCAAGCGGAAGAACGATGACTCCCCCTATGTCTCCGTCAACGAGAACGCGGATCTCCTCGCGGCGTTCGAACGGACCATTCCCGACTGTCCACTCCCGAACCGCATCCTAAGGGCGATGAGTGTGCACACGCGAATCGCACGGACACAACCGCGGCTCAACGTCGGCGGGACGAGCGCGTGCGTCGCCCTGCAGCTCGCCCACGTGATGGGCGCGCGGGAAGCCCACTTGTACGGCGTCGAGTTCAGCAACGTGAACGAGCACGAAGCGGATTTTACCCTCACGTTCACGGGGAGGAACTATTTCTATACGCCCTTACCTGGCGAGCAAGGAATGACGAATGCGCGTCAGCGAGACTTCATGGACTGCACCATCGAAGAAGTCATGGCGCAAGGAACGATCGTCTACCTGCACGGCCCGAGTAACCTCCGGCTACCCCTTCGCCGTTGACGGGTTTGTAGAAAGTAGCGTTTGAGCCAAAAGATGATGTTCTGGAGGATGAGGCGCATGAAGATTTCGGCCCGCACGGTGCGGGCCGAGCGGCCACGGACGTGGCTGCCGAAGAGTGCTTTGAGTCGTCGGAATACTGCCTCTACGATGTTTCGTTGGCCGTATTCGTCGTTGGGGAAGTGGTCGCGGAGGTTGGTGCGGTGTCGACCGTGGCGGCATCCCTTGCGCGGCGGTGCGATGCTTCGTACGCCGCGCTCGTCGAGCCACTCGTGGAGTGGCTCGCTGTCGTAGCCTTTGTCCATGACGATGACGAGCGGTGGTTCCGTGGCTCGCTGCACGAGTCCGTGCACGTCGCGAACGTCGCCTGCGGGCTTGACGCGGACGCGGGCGCTCAGCACTTTTCGCGACTCCACGTCGACGAGGATGCTCAGCTTGACCGGCACGGCTGGCCGGACGCCATCGATGCGGTGCAAGTAGTGCTCGCTCGGAGCCGAGCGAGCAAAACCGGTCGCGTCGATGGCGGCGAGCATCGATGTCGTCGAGGCCGTGGCTTGCAAGACGCAGTGCCAGAACCAAGCGGGGAAGCGCGCCGCCGCTTTCTGTAGCGTCGTCCAATGCAACTGTAGATGGTAGTACTCGTCGAGAAACGCGGCGGCGCGCCGATAACTCAAGCGGTACGCTTCGCGTACCGCGAGGCCGAGCACGAGCTCGGCGGTCGTGTAGCGTTTCATGCCGCGGCGTTGCACGTACCGTGGCACTCTCGCCGCGGCGAGATAAGTCTCAATCTTTTTAAGGAGTCGTTGCTGAGTCGTCATTGGAGAACCACCAATCCTGGTTCTCCCCCTCGTCTCACGACGAGGGTTATTAACTTTTACGGAAACTTTCTACAAACCC
>DASH01000076.1 GCA_002503705.1 Candidatus Woesearchaeota archaeon UBA153
ATGTCCAGTGTCCGTCGTTTCTCCGACGAGAGCGAGACAGCGCTCTCGCCGTTCCAGTCGAAGGGAAGAAGAAAAAAGGAATGTTAAAAAAACGTTTTACGGCCTTTACGGTTCAGCGATTTACTGGACCGACTGGACGATGAGGTTGCTCATGTCCGGCACAACGACCTCGACCTCGCTGCCCTTGAAGTTGGCAGCGTAGTCGGCGTAGTTGGCGAGGACGTAGCTCGCGCCCACCGTCTCCTGCGCCTCGTAGCCCGCGACAAGGATCGCGACCTTGCCGTTCGACTCGAACGACTTGATCATCGCCTTGCCGGCTTCGAAGCCAGCCGCGCACTCCGCAGGGTTGCCGAGGAGCTCAGCCGCGACAGTGTTCGCGCACGGGCCGCCAACAACAATCAAGTTGCTGCTGCCAACCGCGGGCGCGTTGCTGTCCAAGACCGCGAGACCAACCGCAATCGGGTTGACCGTCTCGGTCTCGACGCTGCTGCCGCTCTCGCTCGCCGAGACAGTGCCCATCGTGACGAAGACTTGCGCAAAGCGCTGCTTCTCAGGGATGGACAGGGTCAGGGTGTCCGGGTCGTTGCTGCCTGACGGGTTGTAGTGGGCGATGTAGACACCGTAGTCCGTCATGCCGATCTTGTACTCGTTCGTACTGTCGTCCTTGTTGTCCATAGAGAACTTGCTGTACTCGTTCGCGCTGTCAGCCATGTTCTCCTGGTAGTACGCAGTACTCGTCGTCAAGTCGACTTGCGGGTTCGACGAAGAACCGGCCCGGTTGACGGTCCAGTTCAACTTCTCGCCCCCGAGCGCGGAGTCGAAGAGTCCCTCTTCGATGGACATCGACATCTTCACGTACGGATCGGTGTAGGTGGCACCCGCGGCAATCGTCAGGTTCTTGCCGTTCCCGACGACACCGGAGAGGTTCGCGTAGTTGCCAGCGACCTCGTCGGCAGTCGCGTTCAAGGTGAACGCTTCCGCCAAGTCGATGACCGCGCCGCCCCACGTCGTCAGCTTGACCACATCTTGGTAGTCGCCGTCCGCGTTCAGGTCGATGCCAATCAACGGCTCATTCAGCGACACGTTGTTCGCGTTCACCGCGTACGTGTGGCCGCCGATAACGAGGCTGCCCGTGCCAGTCGTCGTTCCCGAGACGATGACGCTGCGCATCGCGCCGGTCGCGAGGTCTTCGAAGTTAAACGTCTTCGCGTCCTTGACGTACGAGCGGTAGCGGAGCACGTTCGTCACCGACTTCTTGTCCTGAGCGCCGTTGCTCACGACAAAGTAGTCGTTGCGACCGATGTTGTACGCCGCAGCACTCGCCGCTTCGACGAAAACCAAGTCGTAGTTGTTGTCGCCGAACCGCCAGACGCTATCCACGTTGCTGATGTACGGGAAGGTGTACGTCTGCCCCTGGATGTTCGTGAAGGACACCTGGTACCGGTCGTCGCCACGGTTGAGGATCTTGAAATCCTCAGTCTTGACGTCTTCGAGGCCCATGTACTTCACGTCGAGCGACTCGCTGATGAGGCTTCGCGGGTAGCGCATGTACTCCTTCACGCCTTGGCCTTTCGGCACGTACGCGATGCTGCTCCGGTCGCCGTTCATCGTCAAGCGGTACTTGATCGAGGTGATCTCGAGCTTGTTCGTGCCGTAGTACGACGCGGCGACTTGGACTTCACCGTCGCTGATGCTGTCTTGGTTGATCTCGACAGAGCCGGAGCTCACGTCGAAGTCAGATTCTGCGATGTCGCTGTCCGTGAAGACGACCTTGTCCGCGCCGATGTAGAAGCTCGCGACGCCGTCACGGCTGTTCACGAGGATGTCGCGGACGCCGAACTGCATGCCGCCGCTCAGCGTGTCAGTGTCTCCTTCGCGGAGGCTCTTCGTGACCTCGCCGTTCACCATGAACTTCGCTTCGTTGACCGCGTCAGTTCCACCAGCGCTCGGGTCGCTCACGAAGATCAAGGTGATTTCGTACTCGACACCGTCGATGGTGAACGTCTTCGTCTCGCCCTCGCGGAGGGTCGAGTGCAGACTGCCGCCCATCAAGGTAATCTCGATAGTCGTCGGAACCGTCAAAGAGTCCGTCGTCGCCTTGACGATGGTGAAGTCCTGACCCATGATGTTCAAGACTTCGTCCTCGAGGTCGGTCAGTTCGAAAGCTGAACCGGCAATCGCCGACTTCAGGCCCTTCGAGAACTGCATCTCCCACTCGATGAACGGCGAGTCAATGTCCACGACCAAGTAGTCGGCCATGGTGTTGTCGTCGTCAGCGATGAAGTTGACGCCCATCTCCTGCAAGTTCGTGCTATCCTTCAACCGGATGTACTGCGCGTACTCCGTGTCGCCCTGGCTCGTCGAGACGCGGCCACTCTTCAAGCCGGACAAGTCCGACTCGCTCACCGTGTCGGTGACGTCGCCAATCGCCTCACGCAGCTCGAGCTTGTCGCTGCCGCTGCCGATCTTGAAGGTGTCGCCCTCAAGCGCAACCTGGCCCGCGATACCCGGGATGTTGACCGGTTTCTTGCTCACGGCCTTCGCTTGAAGGCTCGCCGCGATGTCGACCGCACCCATGACGTCGCTCGTCGCGGCCTTCTCGCCGACGACGATCTTGCCGTCAAAGACGCCGTTCGCAACGAACGGAGCCGGATAGGTGGCGAGGTCGTATGCCATCGCGCCCATGATGGTGGCACCCACCATCGTGACGCCGGCACCCAGCGCCATAATCTTCTTTACTGTTTTCTTCACGTTCATGGTATAAACACCTCCAGTGTTTATATCCTCGCAGAGATGTGTCGTCCCTGCACCCCGCGTCCTGGCTTCCAGGTCGCAGGGCCTTCGTGTGTGTCATCCATGACTATGAGCAGTCCAGCATCGCACGCGCACCTCTTGCAGGCGTCCGCGGTAGCGCGGCAGTCCTGGGAATGTGCAGCGTATGACCTGGGCCATAGTCCGGCTGTATGGGCCTCTTGAGGAGGCCATCCATTTATAAACTTTATGCCGTTTTGTGGTCGGAAAAACGACGGGTTTCTTCGGGAAGGCGTAGGACCGCGAAAAACGCCATTCCGAGACAGTCATCACTGGAAAGTTACGCGGCAACCAACCCCTGCGAAGTATATAAATGAGCAGTATCCGCACACCTTATCACACGCTGATTTATAAGGGGGGTTTATAAATGAGCGTGGTTCTCGGCGTTCAACCGTCGTGAAAGAAAGGGAGAAGGCGTTCGTCGGCGCGAAGAATCGCCAGTTCTTCCCGCCCGAGAGGCGTGTCGTCCTCGCCGAAGAGGAGTTGTTGTCGCTCTGCGGACCGTATTCTCTCCAGGAGGAAGCGTCGCTCGCCCTCAAGCTCAGCAACGCGTTCATTGAAGAAGAAACCGGCGACCCCCTCTTTCCCCAGAAGGTCGTTCGCGATGTGAAGGAAGCCCTTGATGCATCGTGCGTAGTCATCCCAGGTGAGGTGTTCGAGCGGTATTCGGATGACCCGGTTGCCGGTCGCCTGAATCTTGAACTGCAAGTGGGGTTGATTGTGCGGAGTTCCAGGGCGAGGGTGACGATGGACGCCGATCTCTTTCACTTCATTGCGGCCAGTTTCGACGAGATACGTGACGGCGTTCAATGAGAGGATGTGGCGTTCGCCGCTGAGCGCAAGGTCCTCCTCGAGAACGATGTTCTTCCCCGCCCGAGCATACTGTATCCTATAACATTCACTGTTCGCAGTCCTAATAGGCCCTTCCAAGTTCGTGGCGTTCGCATAGGGCGTGAGAACGTGGTTCGCTTGCTGAGCGCGTTCGACGCGTCGGCGCGCATGCGCTCCCGTCATCGCGCGCCCTCGGCAGTCGGCTCGAACTCTCGGAGTCGCTTCTCCACGTCCTGATAGAACGATTCCTGCGAGAGGCCGTTCTTCGTGTAGAATTCCTGCCACTTGTCGAGCGAGAAGTAGTCGTGCTCGAAGCTGAACTCGTAGACGGGAAGGAAGAGCACCTCTTCGAAGATTTTCCTCAATGCGACGAAGTAGATGAGCGCGAGCGTACGGCTGTCGAGGAAACGTTGCGGGGACCTCCAGGGTTCGCGATCGGACGTTCTGACGTTGAGGAGCTCGAGGTCGATCTCCCATTCAGAGCGGGATTCTGAAGCACTCGGGGCGGGAGAGGAGCGCGAGCCTTTCTGCAACGCCGCAGTCAAGGCGCGAAGGTCGTTGAACGAGCACACCACTTCATACGATTCTCCGAGAGGGATGTCGAACGTTCGTTGGAGGCGTTCATAGTTCATGCCGAGGACGTTCCCCTTCTTGACGAGGTGCGGACTCCCTCCAGAGAGGTTGCGGACGATGCCCGCGAGTCGTCGGATGGTCTCATCATACGTCTCTCCGCCGAACGCCACCTCATCGAGCAAGCGTTTTGTCGGCAGTTTCAGACGAATCGTCGTCTCTTTCTT